>NZ_JAPMLV010000008.1 GCF_026420145.1 Enterobacter pseudoroggenkampii | reverse complement strand
TCAACCCGTTATTTCAGGATTTTTTCTCTTCAACCGACCGGGTTGTTTGTGAAGTGATTCACATCCGCCGTGTCGATGGAGGCGCATTATAGGGAGTTCCCGAACGACCGCAACCGAAAAGTTGCAAAAAAATGACTGACTGCTGCATTCCCCAGCAAAACCCCGCCTTATACCCTTTTATACACAAAGTTATCCACAATCATGAGCGGATCGCGATGCGATCCTACGAATTGCGCGGGAAGATCAACTATACTAGCGGCAAATACTCTCCTCTGTGCAGGCCCATCCTCATGACCACACAACGCCTCGCCCGTGACTGGCGTCTCCCTACAGCAGGAGTGATGCTGCTGGCAATCCTCTTTGCCGGTTTTACCCTGCATGCGCACTGGAACGCTTTTATCCAGTGGTGTCTCGCCACACAAATTACGCTGCACCGTTATCTGGTAATGTATCTGCTGCAGCTTAATAACCACCAGTACAGCGGCGGATTATGGCTGTTAACGGGAGCTTTCCTTTATGGTGTCCTTCACGCCATCGGACCCGGGCATGGAAAATTCATTGTGACGACCTATCTGACCACCAATAAGGAAAGCGAGCTGGCCGCCCGGGTCGTCCCCTTCCTGGGTAGCCTGATGCAGGGCGTCAGCGCCATTCTTTTTGTCTTTATTCTGGCTATAGGGTTTAACCTCGCCTCAGGGGATATCAGTACCAGCCGCTGGTACGTGGAAAAGATAAGTGCAGTGCTTATTGGCACATTTGGCGCGTTTGTTATTTACCAGGCGCTGAAGAGCCTGCGTCCACACAGGTTAACGATCTCAGCCATCAAACCGCTTCATCAGCACGATGAGCACTGTGGCTGCGGTCATCATGGCGTGGGGGCAAACCTGACACAAAGCGACTGGAAAACACGCTTGGGTGTCATTCTGGCAATTGGCGCACGCCCGTGCAGCGGGGCGATCATGATTCTGATGTTTTCGAACGCGCTGGGCATTGTCACCTGGGGGGTGGCCGCAGTCATGACCATGTCTTTGGGAACCGCGCTTTCTATCGTGGGGCTTTCACTGGCAGTACGCTACGCCCGCGAGCGCACGGTGAGCTGGTTCGGAGAAAGCGCCTCATTAAGATGGCTCGTACCGGCAGTCAAAATAGCCGGAGGGATAGTCCTGATCCTGTTCGCGACGGTGCTGTTCCTGACGGTGATCCCCATCAGTGCCAATGGCGACTACATCGCCGCCGGATGCTAATAAAAGAAAACCCGCCGTTGGCGGGTTTTTTTATTACTCGTTGATGCGTGGATGCTGGTCCACCAGTCGGGAGCGTTTTTTCTGCAGCTCTTCAATCTCTGCGTCGATATCTTCAATCTTCTGCTCTACGTTATCGTAGTGCTCACGCAGGATCTCTTTCGCTTCCTGAATATCCGATGCCGCAGGCGTTGCACCTTTCAGAGGACGATTCGCCGTCTCCTTCATGGTAATACCGGTAATCAAACCAATCACCGCGATCACCATCAGGTAATAAGCCGGCATCATCAGGTTCTGCGTGCTCTCCACCAGCGAGGCGGCAAGCGTCGGGGTCAGACCGGCAATCAGCACCGAGATGTTAAAGGCCGCGGCCAGCGCGCTGTAGCGAATGTGGGTCGGGAACATCGCGGGCAGCGTTGAGGCCATCACCCCGATAAAGCAGTTAAGGATCACCGCCAGCATCAGCAGACCGGCAAAAATTAGCCCCAGCACATCGCTGTTAATCAGAATAAATGCCGGGATTGCCAGCGCAAACAGCGCAACGCTTCCCAGAATAATGAACGGTCGACGGCCAAAACGGTCACTCAACAGGCCCATAATCGGCTGCACAAACAGCATACCGACCATGATGGCGATAATAATCAAGACACCGTGATCTTCCGAGTAGTGCAGGTTATGCGACAGATAGCTCGGCATGTAGGTCAGCAGCATGTAGTAGGTCACGTTGGTCGAAATCACCAGACCAATACAGGTCAGCAGGCTGCGCCAGTGCTTAGTGGCAATCTCTTTGAACGACACCTTCGGACCATCCTGCAGCCCTTCGCGGTCACCCTGTTCCAGCTTATCGACGTGCTGCTGGAACGCGGGCGTTTCTTCAAGCGCATGACGCAGGTAGAGACCAATGATCCCCAGCGGCAATGCCAGGAAGAACGGGATACGCCAGCCCCAGTCGAGGAAGTTCGCTTCCCCCACTACGGTTGAAATCAGCACCACCACGCCCGCGCCCAGAACAAACCCGGCAATCGAGCCGAAGTCCAGCCAGCTTCCCATAAACCCGCGCTTACGGTCCGGAGAGTACTCGGCAACAAAGATCGAGGCGCCGGTGTATTCCCCCCCCACGGAGAAGCCCTGTGCCATCTTACAGATCAGCAGCAGAATCGGTGCCCAAATGCCGATGGTGGCGTAAGACGGGATAAGGCCGATACAGAATGTACTGATCGACATAATGACGATGGTGATGGCAAGAATTTTCTGACGGCCATATTTATCGCCGAGCATACCGAAGAACAGTCCACCCAGCGGGCGAATCAGGAAGGGAACGGAGAACGTACCCAGTGCGGCAATCATCTGAAGGCTGGGATCGGCCCCGGGGAAAAACACTTTACCTAACGCATAGGCCACAAAGCCGTAGACACCAAAATCGAACCATTCCATCGCATTACCGAGCGAGGCTGCGGTAATGGCTTTACGCAGCTTTGCGTCATCAATAATGGTGACGTCGCGAAGTGTGATGGGTTTAATCTTTTTCCTTCTTAGCATAGCTATCCTCGTTGACTCGGCCCTGTCTGTTTCACAGTCCAGTTTACGTTCTGTGAACCATGGGATCCGCTCCATGCGAATCGCCTTATTCAAGCGTAGCAGGTTTACTTACATTGACGTTTTACGCCGATACAACCGAACCTGTTGACGCCTGCCTGGGCAGTTAATGACCTTTTTACCCTACCAGCGTTTATATTTGTGATCAACTTCACACATATTTTCGCGTCCGGTCAACCTAGTCAAATTTTTGTCAAGGAGTGCCAATAAGCACTTCCTTAACCTACCTAAAGAGCATCCTCACGCACGTCATTATTTCTTTCGTAACAGAAAAACAAACCTCGTTAATTCACATCAAATTTACATAAATTTCCATCCACAGGAACCGGACTCAGGTTTTACATTGAATATGTGACAAAGATAACTAAAACGATGTTTTATTTTCATTGAATCGATATTCCAATGATCGCATGATAAATCCGAATTCAGCGTTTTATGTTTTACAGAATGAGGTTAATCGAGAGCACACATTTAATTATGCGTGCAGGATTATCGAAAAAACACCGCAAACGACAAGAGCAATTAATTGAATTTATTGACTAATTTTTAACACCTGTCACCCGTCCTGCGGGATCCGATGTGAGGTTTGTCCATGAAGATTAAAGCCACGATAGAACGCATACCCGGCGGTATGATGCTGGTTCCGCTGGTACTGGGCGCCATCCTGAATACCCTTGCCCCTGATACCGGGGCTTATTTTGGCGGTTTCACAAAAGGCATGATAACGGGCACGGTTCCGATTCTTGCCGTCTGGTTTTTTTGTATCGGCGCATCCATTAATTTGCGGGCAACAGGTACTGTAATACGGAAATCCGGCACGCTGGTGATAACCAAAATAGCCGTAGCCTGGGCGGTAGCAATGATATGCGCGATGTTCATCCCGGAGACTGGAATTCAGACCGGGTTCTTCGCGGGATTATCGGTCCTGGCGATTGTCTCGGCGATGGATATGACTAACGGCGGATTGTACGCCAGCCTGATGAACCAGTATGGGACGAAAGAAGAGTCCGGCGCATTTGTGTTGATGTCTCTGGAATCTGGTCCGCTGATGACGATGCTGATCCTGGGGTCTGCTGGCCTGGCCTCTTTTGAACCCCACCACTTTGTCGGCGCGATCCTGCCCTTCCTGATCGGCTTTGCCCTTGGCAATCTCGATCACGATCTGCGTGATTTCTTCAGCAAAGCCACGCCGGTGCTGATCCCGTTCTTCGGCTTCGCACTGGGGAACACCATTAATCTGAAGGTTATCCTCGATACCGGCCTGCTGGGTATTGTGCTGGGGGTCGCCGTGATCGTCATTACCGGTATTCCGCTGATCATTGCCGACCGCGTGATCGGAGGAGGAAACGGCACGGCCGGCGTCGCCGCCTCTTCAGCCGCAGGGGCTGCCGTCGCAAACCCGGTGATTATTGCCCAGATTAACCCGGCCTTCGAACCGGTGGCCGCTTCAGCGACAGCGCTGGTTGCCGCCAGCGTCATTGTCACCGCGATTCTGGTGCCGATCATCACGGCGCTGTACGCGAAACGCTACGGGAATATGCAAGAGGCCCAGCCTGAACCGAAACCAATAGAAATGAATCATTAACACACCGCACCAAACCATCCCCTCTCCCCTGCGGGGAGAGGGTTAGGGTGAGGGGGAAGAGATCACCCAAAAATCTCTTCCACCATCCCGTCAACCAGCCGTTTTGCCGAACAGAGCCTCGGCATACCCAGCGCGACGGTCTGCCAGTTTTGCGTGACTGACCAGCTCACCGGATGTTGATCCGCCTGACACCAGTCCCCCAGCCACCCCAGCATGTCTTTATGATCGATTAAACCCGGAGAGGCCGGCGTTGTCAGCCACTGGTGATAGAAATGGCGGGTCGTGGGTGACGCATTAATGCCCTGCGCCAGATAGTTAGCCGCCATGCTGCGCAGGTTATCCTTAAGCATTGCCGCTACATCTTCATTCGCGAGGCGGCATGCATCACCAAATGCCCCCCAGCGCAGCTCTTCCAGGACAATAAAACAGCGCCCGGCCAGGGACCAGCCATCATAGTGCCCGGCCCGCCAGCGGGTGAAAATCTGCTCGCTGTGCTCGCCCGCCTGCACCGTGAGCCCGCGCTGGGTCAGCGCCTTCTCTTTATAGGCTGCGCGTTGGGTAAAATGAGAAGCGAGTTCACCGTATTGCTGCATCAGCCCAGGGGATTGCGGGGCGCGCGGGTGAGTCTGCTGGCGCAAAGCAATCAGCTTCTCAGCCATCAGCGTCAGCGCGAGATGACCCGGATCAAGCATGCCGGCCAGTTTTTCCGCCAGCCCCAGGCGCAGCCCCGCATTTTCATTGAGCATCCCCGCCATCGCCCAGGGGCGGAGCCGGGTATGCGTCATGATTTCCTGCGTCAAACGCTCACGAAACTGAAGCTGCTGTGGTCCCAGGTGAGGATGACGCGCCGCGTCTCCCCCCTGCACCAGATCGACCATAAATTTTGGATTAATACACTCCAGCGTTCGCCCGGGACCGTCCAGTAGTGGTGTTGTCATGGTTGCTCTGCCGCGAATAGAGTTTGAATATCATCGCGTAACAGTCGGGTATCTTCCTGTATCCACGTCGCAGTAGTGATACTTTGCTTCAACAACTGGCAGAGCGCTCGGGTTGAATGCTCATTCTGTTGACGCACTGCGAGGCTATCACGCAAGCTTTCCTGTAACCCGGTCAGGCACAACGAAAATTCTGCAAAGAACGTTGCCATTCCTGCCGTAACAGAGACATCGACCTGCGCGGACAAAGCTTTACGTATTTGTTCACAAAACTGCTCAATATGTTGCTTAAATTTGTCATGTAGCTGCGCAATGTCGATAACATAGCGCGTGCGCGTTTCCACATACTCATCCCAGCCCCAGCCCGGATTATTGAGCCAGCGAGAGACCGTTTCCCGCATGCTGCTCCCGCCTGATGGCGGGTCTGCCTGACTGTCATCCTGCGCAATCGCATCGTTAAACAGCGCCCGCGTATTGAAGTTAAGCTGGCTCGCCTGAAACGCTGGGAAACTGATTCGCGCCCGAAAACCCGCATGGCTCAGATGCTCTTTAATACGTGCTTCGATAGGGCGCATGGCTTCGTTCAGGGAGCGTGCCAGCGTAGACTCAAGCTGGTCGAAGCGTAACGCCAGCTCCCGGCAAATCTTCGTCTGCGCATCCAGCATCACCAGCTCGCAGGAGGAGCGGATTTTACTCAGCGCGATCTGCGCCTGCCCTTCATCGTCCAGAACCAGCTGCTTCAGCTCGTGCGGCTCGCCACCGTGAGGGTTCTGCCGAGCGATGCCTGCCAAATCAAGAATATGCCGAGCGCTGAACACCTCGCCAATCGCCTGGTTAAGCGCGGTTTTTTGGGCCCCCATAAAGTCCGCAGTGGCGTTCAGCGCCTCCTCAACTTCATGTTTCACCTCATCGCTCACGACGCACTGGCGCGTCTGAAGAAGCGCCGTGTCCTCTTCCAGACGTGCAATATTCAATTCCAGCGCCTCAAAGGCAACCGTCAGACCCTGATAGCGGAAGTCGAGGTACTCCCGGGCATTTTGTGCGTAATTAAGGAGCTTATGCGAAGCCGAACGCAGCGCGTATAGCGAGGCATTGGCATAGGCGGCGTAAATCAATTTGCGTATGGGTTGTTCAAACAGCGAATCTTCCCAGAGCAAATCGGCAGAATGACGAATATGATCGATATCGTCCAGGTCCGCCGTGCGCCAGCGACGTCCAAGCGCAGCCTCGGCAAAATCCTGCACCCAGGGCTGCTCCTGATGATCCGGCAGCTGTCCGTGGGTACTCATCTCGTAGCGCGCGCGGTTCGCCAGATATGCCCACATGGATGAAACGGGGTAGATCTGACCAGGCGAAATATTGCCCTTCATTAAGGTACCGGAGATCATCGCCCGGACCTGCTCTTCATCGTCGCTATTGCGATCTTTCTGATCGAATTTATTGACCAGCGCATACAACGGCACTGATTTTCCCGCCGCGGAAATGGCCTGGCGAACTTCTTCATCAGAGATGGATTTAAGCTGGGTATAATCCATCACGGCCAGCACCGCCGACGCACGGGACAATTGCTCGTTGAGCATTTTTTGCAGATGTGGCTGTCCGGCCTCATTCGGCCCGGGCGTATCGAGCAGCGTCAGCTGTCCGAGATGAGCATCCAGACCCGCAAGATGCACGAACTCCACTTCAATGACCGGAATATGTTCGATAGCCGCATATTCAGAGAACGGAAACGCCACACCTAACGCCTGGGAAAGTCTCACCAGGTCGTTGAGGCTTTTCAGACAATGAAATATCGGCTGCGCGCCAAGGTGATGCTTCTCAAAAGCTTCTCCTTTTTCAATGCGCTCCAGCAGCGTATTCATGTCTTTATCAATTTCAAGATGCTGGGCCAGCTTCCCCCGATCGTAATCGCATAGCTTTTTCTGGAGCAGTTGAATCAATTCATCAATCGGCGAGGCATGTGAAAAATGCAGCACCGGGTCCTTCTGACCCGGCGTGTGCCGAATCAGGGTGGGAAGCGCCGTCATCGGACGATTGCGGTTCGGCAACACTTCGGTCCCTACAATCGCATTAATGGTGGTCGATTTCCCCGCTTTCATGGTGCCAACAATAGCCAGGACCATTTCCAGCCGGGTTATTTTCCGTAATTCATTATTCAGCATCGCCTGCTGTGCATCGACGCCGCGCGCGCTAAAATGCAAAGGTAAAACGTTGTTCTTTTCACCCGTAATGGCAGCCGCTGTGCTCTCCAGCATCGCAGCCGGCATTGATTTCAACGTATCAAGATTTTGCAGGGCGAGCTGTAACAAACGCTCGGCTTCCTGGCTTAATTCAAAAATGGTCTGTGTGTGCATGATAAAAGACTTTCCTTAACGCAAATTTATTACTTTTATTAAGCCACTGGTATTAATTATGTTGTTCAGGCTTATATGATCACGTGTGGAAAACATGTTCGCCGAAATATAACTGATTGATGATAATCAGAAATAATTCGCTATCCTTGCATGGCGTGTGAAGCTCTGCTCCTGGCCTGACAGCCAAAAGAAAAAAGCGTAGCCCAATTTTAAGAAACTTCAGGATATATCATCATTATTTACCCATCTAAAAAGAGAGGTAATACGCCCCTGCCAAAAGATATGTATGGCAGCGAGGTCAGGAGATAAATAACGATGTGTTGCTTCACCTTATCCGAAATGGAGGGGCGTAGCAATTTGCTGCAATAAAATATTCGATATATTTAGCATCAATTTTTTCCCACCGTGCTAATGACGTAAGCATCGCTTAACTGACTGACAGGAAGTGTCACTCCCGATACGCTTTTTGCATCTTTTTTAATTCACAATATCACCGACAACCATGTGGATTTGCGCTATACTTGCCGCCTTTTTCGGCACACTGCCGTCATTTAGCTGGCACTTCCAGCGCGTTTACACTTTTTGAGGATACCGATATGTCACTCCCACACTGCCCGAAATGCAATTCTGAATACACCTATGAAGATAATGGCATGTTCATCTGCCCGGAATGCGCTCACGAATGGAATGATGCCGAACCATCACACGATGCTGATGCACTTGTCGTAAAAGATGCGAACGGCAATCTGCTGGCGGACGGCGACAGCGTAACCGTGATTAAAGACCTGAAAGTGAAAGGCAGTTCTTCCATGCTGAAGATTGGCACCAAAGTGAAGAATATCCGTCTGGTGGAAGGCGATCATAATATCGACTGCAAAATTGACGGCTTCGGTCCGATGAAACTGAAATCAGAGTTCGTGAAAAAGAACTGATTTACCCGCCCGGTGGCGCTTCGCTTACCGGGCTTTCGGGAACTACACTTAATGGGCTTTTCTTACGTGAGGTAAAGATTATGCCGTTAAGTCCCTACATCTCTTTCGCCGGCAACTGCGCAGAGGCCACCGCCTTCTACCAGCAAGCCGTCGGCGCAGAGCCTCTCTATAAAATCACCTTCGGCGAAATGCCAAAAAGCGATAACAGCGAGGAAGGCTGTCCGTCCGGTATGAAATTTCCGGATTCCGCTATCGCTCACTCCAACGTCCGCATTGCAGGCAGCGATATCATGATGAGCGATGGGATGCCGCCGGGCAGCAACGCACAGTACGCGGGCTTTACGCTGGTGCTCGACACCCAGGATGTCGATGAAGGCAAACGCTGGTTCGACAACCTTGCCGATGGCGGGAATATCGAAATGGCCTGGCAGGAAACCTTCTGGGCGCACGGTTTCGGTAAAGTCACCGACAAATACGGCGTGCCGTGGATGATTAACGTCGTCAAGCAACAAACGTCGTAGGCAGGACACGCGCAGCGCATCCGCCCACAGCGCCGGTGGCGCTGCGCTGACCGGGCCTACGATGATTGTCATCAAACTCCGCTCAACTCTTCAAACTCCCGCAACCTGCACTTAACCCAAATGTCACATTGATGCGCCAGCATGAGGCCACATTTATCGTGAGGCCCAGCACATGCAAACTGTCATCCGCGTCGAGAAACTGAGCAAGACCTTCAATCACAACAAGGCTCTGCATGCCGTTGATCTGACCGTCCGGCAGGGCGATATGGTGGCGCTTCTCGGGCCTTCCGGCTCGGGTAAATCCACCCTTCTGCGCCATTTGAGCGGGCTTATCACCGGCGATAAAACGCCGGAAAGCCACGTAGAGCTGCTGGGTAATACCGTGCAGCGCGCGGGGCGTCTGGCGAGCGATATCCGCAAGAGCCGTGCCCAGACGGGCTACATCTTCCAGCAGTTCAACCTGGTAAACCGCCTGACGGTGCTGGAGAACGTGCTGATTGGCGCGCTCGGCAGCACCCCGTTCTGGCGTACCTGCCTGCGCTGGTTCTCCCCTTCCCAAAAGCAGGAAGCCTTACAGGCGCTGACCCGCGTCGGCATGGCGCATTTCGCCCACCAGCGCGTTTCCACCCTGTCCGGTGGACAGCAGCAGCGCGTCGCCATTGCCCGCGCCCTGATGCAGAAAGCGCAAATCATTCTTGCTGACGAACCCATTGCCTCGCTGGACCCGGAGTCCGCCCGCATCGTGATGGAGACCCTGCGCGACATTAACCAGAACGACGGCATTACCGTGGTGGTCACGCTGCATCAGGTGGATTACGCCCTACGCTACTGCGAACGCATTGTCGCCCTGCGTCAGGGGCACGTGTTCTTTGATGGCGCGAGCCATCAGTTTGATAACGAACGTTTTGACCATCTCTACCGCAGCATTAACCGCGTCGAAGAGAACGCGCAGGCTGCTTAATTAAACCCGATCCGAGGAAAGTACATGAGCTACAAAGCCGTTGCCGCGCTGGCCTTTACCAGCATGTTCAGCCTCAGCACCCTCCTAAGCCCGGCGTATGCACAAGAGCAGGAAAAAGCGCTGAACTTCGGCATTATTTCGACGGAATCACAGCAGAACCTGAAACCCCAGTGGGAACCGTTCCTGAAAGATATGGAAACCAAGCTGGGGATCAAAGTGAACGCCTTCTTCGCCCCGGACTACGCGGGCATCATCCAGGGGATGCGCTTTAACAAAGTGGACATCGCCTGGTACGGCAACCTCTCCGCCATGGAAGCGGTGGACCGCGCGAACGGCCAGGTCTTTGCCCAGACCGTCGCGGCAGATGGCTCCCCGGGGTACTGGAGCGTGCTGATCGTCAACAAAGACAGCCCGATCAACAACCTCAACGACATGCTCGCCAAACGCAAAGAGCTGACCTTCGGCAACGGCGATCCGAACTCCACCTCGGGTTACCTTGTCCCTGGCTACTACGTCTTCGCCAAAAACAACGCCTCCGCCAGCGACTTCAAGCGCACCGTCAACGCCAGCCACGAAACCAACGCTCTGGCCGTCGCCAACAAGCAGGTGGACGTTGCCACCAACAACACCGAAAACCTCGACAAGCTGAAGACCTCCGCACCGGACAAGCTGAAAGAGATCAAGGTTATCTGGAAATCCCCGCTGATCCCCGGCGACCCGATTGTGTGGCGTAAAAACCTGTCCGAAAGCACCAAGGACAAGGTGTACGACTTCTTTATGACCTATGGCAAAACGCCGGAAGAGAAAGCGGTCCTGGAACGTCTGGGCTGGGCACCGTTCCGCCCGTCAAGCGACCTGCAGCTGGTCCCGATTCGCCAGCTGGCGCTGTTTAAAGAGATGCAGGGCGTGAAAGACAACAAAGGGCTGAAGGACGAGGAGAAGACCAGCAAAGTGGCCGCGATTCAGGCCCAGCTTGAAGACCTCGACCGCCTGACCGCCGCGCTCGGCGCGATGACCAGCGTGAATAAAGCGGTGCAGTAACTCAAGTCCCCTCTCCCACAGGGAGAGGGAGAACGGATTAAGGAGTCAAACATGCAAACCATCACCCTCCCACCGCCAAAGCGCAGCTGGTTCTCG
Organism: Enterobacter pseudoroggenkampii; assembly: GCF_026420145.1. Taxonomy (NCBI): domain Bacteria; kingdom Pseudomonadati; phylum Pseudomonadota; class Gammaproteobacteria; order Enterobacterales; family Enterobacteriaceae; genus Enterobacter; species Enterobacter pseudoroggenkampii. Next base: position 125,606 of record NZ_JAPMLV010000008.1, on the reverse strand, counting down.
CTCATTAGCTGGGCCATCCTGCTGGCGGTGCTGGTTATCTCCTGGAAGGGCGCGGAAATGGATCCGCTGCTGCTCTTCAAAGACGCGGGCAACATGGCGACCTTCGCCGCCGACTTCTTCCCGCCGGACTTCAGCCAGTGGCAGGACTATCTCAGCGAAATGGCGGTCACTCTGCAAATCGCCGTCTGGGGCACCGCCCTTGCCGTCGTTCTCTCTATTCCATTTGGCCTGATGAGCGCCGAAAACATCGTGCCGTGGTGGGTATACCAGCCCATGCGCCGCCTGATGGACGCCTGCCGCGCCATCAACGAAATGGTCTTTGCGATGCTGTTCGTGGTCGCTGTCGGCCTGGGTCCGTTCGCCGGCGTAATGGCGCTGTTCATCCACACGACCGGCGTGCTTTCCAAGCTGCTCTCCGAGGCGGTCGAAGCCATCGAGCCCGGCCCGGTGGAAGGCATCCGCGCAACGGGTGCCAACAAAATCGAAGAGATCCTCTACGGCGTTCTGCCGCAGGTGATGCCGCTGCTGATCTCCTACTCCCTGTACCGCTTTGAATCCAACGTCCGCTCCGCCACCGTGGTCGGCATGGTGGGCGCAGGCGGGATTGGCGTCACCCTGTGGGAAGCGATTCGCGGTTTCCAGTTCCAGCAAACCTGCGCCCTGATGGTACTCATCATCGTCACCGTCAGCCTGCTGGATTTCCTCTCTCAACGTTTGCGTAAGCACTTCATCTGAGAAGCGAGGCTTTGTTTTCTATGCACTTATCCAGACATCCGACCAGTTACCCCACCCGCTGGCAAGAGATTGCGGCAAAGCTCGAAGTGGAGCTGCGCACGCACTACCGCTGCGGGGACTATCTCCCCGCCGAGCAGCAGCTTGCCGACCGCTATGAGGTGAACCGACACACCCTGCGCCGCGCCATTGACCAGCTGGTCGAGCGCGGCTGGGTCCAGCGCCGTCAGGGCGTGGGCGTGCTGGTGCTGATGCGCCCGTTCGACTACCCGCTAAACGCCCAGGCGCGCTTCAGCCAGAACCTGCTGGATCAGGGCAGCCACCCGACCAGCGAAAAGCTGCTCTCGGTATTGCGTCCGGCCTCCAGCCACGTGGCGGACGCGCTGGGGATTCAAGAGGGCGATAACGTCATCCACCTGCGCACCCTGCGTCGCGTTAATGGCGTGGCGGTATGCCAGATAGACCACTACTTCGCGGACCTCGCCCTCTGGCCCGTGCTGCAGAATTTCTCCAGCGGGTCGCTGCATGATTTTCTTCAGGATGTGACAGGCATTGCGCTCAAGCGCACCCAGACGCGCATCAGCGCCCGTCGCGCGCAGGCGAAAGAGAGCAAGGTGCTCGAAATTCCCAATATGGCCCCGCTGCTCTGCGTACGCACCCTCAACCACCGTGACGGCGAGATCGACGCGACGGAATACTCCGTCAGCCTGACCCGCGCCGACATGATCGAATTCACCATGGAGCACTGAATGCACTTCGACACCACCACCCGACAGCGCTGGATGCGCGTGCTGGCCCACAGCCAGCCTGCCGCGCTCTCTGCCCGCATGAGCGCCCTTAGTCTGGCACCCGATTACGACACCCTTCGCGCCCCGGAGATCGGCCTCGTTCAGATCCAGGCGCGCATGGGCGGCACCGGCGAGCGCTTCTTCGCCGGAGACGCCACCCTCACCCGCGCGGCGATCCGTCTGAACAGCGGCACGCTGGGCTACAGCTACGTGCTCGGGCGCGACAAAGCGCACGCCGAGCGCTGCGCGGTGATCGACGCGCTTTTACAGGAACAACCCTATTTCCAGACGTTAATGGAAACCCTTATTGCCCCGCTGGAAGCCGACCGCGCCGCGCGCATTGCCGCACGTCAGGCCGAAGTGAACACCAGCCGGGTCGACTTCTTTACGCTCGTTCGCGGAGACAACGCATGACGCTTCAACCTGCTTTTACCCTGGCCGTCCAGGATGCCCAACACAGTTTTCGTCGCCTGCTGAAGGCCATGAGCGAGCCGGGCGTGATCATCTCGCTGCACCAGCTCTCCCAGGGCTGGCTGCCGCTGAATCTGGCAACCACCAGCGTGCTGCTGACGCTTGCCGATAACGACACCCCGGTATGGCTTTCGGGCGCGCTGTCTAACGACATCGCCAACCAGAACCTGCGCTTTCACACCGGAGCCCCGCTGGTCGATCAGCCCCGGCAGGCGGTCTTTGCCGTGGCCGACGAGCACATCAGCCACGAGCAGCTCAACGACCTGAGCGAAGGCAGCGCCGTCGCCCCGGAGACCAGCGCCACGCTGATTTTGCAGGTCTCCAGCCTGAGCGGCGGCCGCATGCTGCGCCTCACGGGGGCAGGCATCGCCGACGAGCGCATGGTCGCGCCACAGCTGCCGGAGTGCATCATTCACGAGCTGACCGAGCGCCCGCATCCGTTCCCGCTGGGCATTGACCTGATCCTGACCTGCGGCGAGCGCCTGCTGGCGATCCCGCGGACCACCCATGTGGAGGTGTGCTGATGTACGTTGCCGTCAAAGGGGGCGAGAAGGCTATCGCCGCCGCCCATGCGCTGCAGGCGCACAGACGACGGGGCGATGAACGGCTGCCCGAGCTGAGCGTCGCCCAGATTGAACAGCAGCTAAACCTCGCCGTCGACCGGGTGATGACCGAGGGCGGCATCGCCGACCGCGAGCTGGCGGCGCTGGCCCTGAAGCAGGCCAGCGGCGATAACGTGGAAGCCATCTTCCTGCTGCGCGCCTACCGCACCACGCTTGCCAAACTGGCGGTCAGCGAGCCGGTGAACACGGCGGAGATGCGCCTGGAGCGCCGCATTTCTGCCGTTTACAAAGACATCCCCGGCGGCCAGCTGCTTGGCCCTACCTGTGACTACACCCATCGCCTGCTGGATTTTACCCTGCTGGCGAACGGCGAAACCCCGCCGCTCAGTACCTCTGATGCCGAACAGGAACCGTCTCCGCACGTTTTCAGCCTGCTGGCGAAACAGGGTCTGGCGAAGGCGGAAGAGGATTCAGACGCGCAGCCGGATGACATCACCCGCACGCCGCCGGTTTACCCGTGCTCGCGCTCGTCCCGCCTGCAGCAGCTGATGCGCGGCGACGAAGGCTATCTGCTGGCGCTGGCCTACTCCACCCAGCGCGGCTACGGGCGCAACCACCCGTTTGCGGCCGAGATCCGCAGCGGCTATATCGACGTCGAAATCGTGCCGGAAGAGCTGGGATTTGCCGTCAACGTCGGCGAACTGCTGATGACCGAATGCGAAATGGTTAACGGATTTGTCGCGCCCGAAAATGAAGACCCGCACTTTACCCGCGGCTACGGGCTGGTGTTTGGCCTCGGCGAGCGCAAGGCCATGGCGATGGCGCTGGTCGACCGCGCCCTGCAGGCGCCGGACTACGGCGAGCACGTTGCAGGCCCGGCGCAGGACGAAGAGTTCGTGCTGGCCCACGCGGATAACGTTGAGGCCGCGGGCTTTGTCTCGCACCTCAAGCTGCCGCACTACGTCGATTTCCAGGCCGAACTGGAACTGCTGAAACGCCTGCAACGGGAGCGCAAACATGGCTAACTTAAGCGGCTACAACTTTGCCTATCTGGATGAGCAAACCAAACGCATGATCCGCCGAGCGATACTTAAAGCGGTAGCCATTCCGGGCTATCAGGTGCCGTTCGGCGGCCGCGAAATGCCGATGCCCTACGGCTGGGGCACGGGCGGTATTCAGATCACCGCCAGCGTGATCGGCGAGGCGGACGTGCTGAAGGTCATCGACCAGGGCGCGGACGACACCACCAACGCCGTGTCGATCCGCAGCTTCTTCCAGCGCGTCACCGGCGTCACCACCACCGAAAAAACCGAAGACGCGACGCTGATCCAGACCCGCCACCGCATTCCGGAAACCCCGCTCGCTGAAGATCAGATTTTGATTTTCCAGGTGCCAATTCCGGAGCCGCTGCGCTTTATCGAGCCGCGCGAAACCGAAACCCGCACCATGCACGCCCTGGAAGAGTACGGCGTCATGCAGGTGAAGCTGTATGAGGATATTGCCCGCTTCGGCCATATCGCCACCACCTACGCCTACCCGGTGAAGGTCAACGGCCGCTACGTGATGGACCCGTCGCCGATCCCGAAATTCGATAACCCGAAGATGGACATGATGCCCGCCCTGCAGCTGTTCGGCGCCGGGCGTGAAAAACGCATCTACGCCGTCCCGCCGTACACGCGTGTCGAAAGCCTGGATTTCGACGATCACCCGTTTACGGTGCAGGAGTGGGACGAGCCGTGCGCCATCTGCGGATCCAAACACAGCTATCTGGATGAAGTGGTGCTGGATGACACGGGCAAACGGATGTTTGTCTGCTCCGACACCGATTTCTGCCGCCAACAGAGCGAGGCGAACGGCCAATGAAACCGCTGCTTTCGGTTAACAACCTGACCCACCTGTACGCGCCGGGCAAAGGCTTCAGCGACGTGTCGTTCGAGCTGTGGCCGGGCGAAGTGCTGGGGATCGTCGGCGAGTCCGGCTCCGGCAAAACCACCCTGCTGAAGTCCATCTCCGCGCGCCTCGCGCCGCAACACGGCGAGATACTCTATCAGGGACACTCCCTCTACGGCATGAGCGAGGCCGAGCGCCGCCGTCTGCTGCGCACCGAGTGGGGCGTGGTGCATCAGCACCCGATGGACGGCCTGCGCCGTCAGGTCTCGGCGGGCGGCAACATCGGCGAACGCCTGATGGCCACCGGCGCGCGCCATTACGGCAATATCCGCGCTACGGCGCAGCGCTGGCTGGAAGAAGTTGAAATCCCCGCCTCGCGCATCGACGACCTGCCCACCACCTTCTCCGGCGGTATGCAGCAGCGCCTGCAGATCGCCCGCAACCTGGTCACGCACCCGAAGCTGGTGTTTATGGATGAACCCACCGGCGGGCTGGACGTCTCGGTGCAGGCGCGCCTGCTCGACCTGCTGCGCGGCCTGGTGGTAGATCTGAACCTTGCGGTGGTCATTGTCACCCACGATCTGGGCGTTGCGCGCCTGCTGGCGGACCGTCTGCTGGTGATGAAGCAGGGTCAGGTGGTGGAAAGTGGGTTAACCGACCGCGTGCTCGACGATCCCCACCATCCGTACACCCAGCTGCTGGTGTCGTCCGTGTTGCAGAATTAAGAGGCCAACATGATCCGCGTACAAAACGTAAGTAAAACCTTTGTGCTCCACCAGCAAAACGGCGTGCGCCTGCCGGTGCTGCAAAACGCCTCGTTAGAGGTAAACAAGGGCGAATGCGTAGTGCTGCACGGCCACTCCGGCAGCGGAAAATCGACCCTGCTGCGCTCCCTGTATGCCAACTATCTGCCCGACGAAGGTCATATTCACATTCGCCACGGCGATGAATGGATCGACCTGGTAAAGGCCCCCGCGCGTAAAGTGCTGGAAGTGCGCCGCTCGACGATCGGCTGGGTGAGCCAGTTTCTGCGGGTGATCCCGCGGATCTCCGCCCTCGACGTGGTCATGCAGCCGCTGCTGGATCTCGGCGTGCCGCGCGAAGACTGCGCCGCCAAAGCCGCCAGCCTGCTGACACGCCTCAACGTGCCCGAGCGCCTGTGGCACCTTGCCCCGTCGACCTTTTCCGGCGGCGAGCAGCAGCGCGTCAATATCGCCCGCGGCTTTATTGTCGACTACCCGATTCTGCTGCTTGATGAGCCCACCGCCTCGCTCGACGATAAAAACAGCGCGGCCGTAGTGGCGCTGATCGAACAGGCCAAAGCGCGCGGCGTGGCGATCGTCGGGATCTTCCACGACGAAACCGTTCGCAGCCGCGTCGCAGACAGACTGCACCCGATGGGGACAAACGCATGATTATCAATAACGTCAGGCTGGTGCTGGAAAATGAAGTGGTTAGCGGCTCAATCGAGATCCAGGACGGCGTTATTCGCGCCTTTGCCGAAACCCAGAGCCGTACCCCTGAAGCGATGGACGGCGAAGGCGGCTGGCTGCTGCCCGGGCTGATTGAACTGCATACCGATAATCTGGACAAATTCTTCACCCCGCGCCCGAAGGTGGACTGGCCCGCCCATTCGGCGATGAGCAGCCACGACGCGCTGATGGTCGCCAGCGGCATCACTACCGTGCTGGACGCGGTGGCCATCGGTGACGTGCGCGACGGCGGCGATCGCCTGGAGAACCTGGAGAAGATGATCAACGCCGTGGAGGAGACGCAAAAACGCGGCCTCAACCGCGCCGAGCACCGTCTGCACCTGCGCTGCGAGCTGCCGCACTACACCACCCTGCCGCTGTTTGAAAAGCTGGTCGGGCGCGAGCCGGTCTCGCTGGTCTCTCTGATGGACCACTCGCCGGGACAGCGTCAGTTCGCCAACATTGAAAAGTATCGCGAATACTATCAGGGGAAATACTCGCTCAGCGATGTGGAGATGGCCCGTTACGAAGAAGAGCAGCTGGCGCTTGCGGCACAATGGTCGCAGCCTAACCGCCTCAAAATTGCCGCGATGTGTCGTGACCGCAATATCGCGCTGGCCAGCCATGACGACGCCACGCACGATCACGTGCTTGAATCCCACCAGCTTGGCAGCGTGATCGCCGAATTTCCCACCACGTTTGAAGCGGCTGAAGCCTCCCGAAAGCACGGCATGAACGTGCTGATGGGCGCGCCAAATATCGTGCGCGGCGGCTCGCACTCCGGCAACGTTGCGGCAAGCAAGCTCGCTTCCCTCGGCCTGCTGGATATCCTCTCGTCCGACTACTACCCCGCCAGCCTGCTGGATGCGGCGTTCCGAGTGGCCGACGACGAGGGCAACCGCTTTACGCTGCCGCAGGCGATTCGCCTGGTGACGAAAAACCCGGCCTCGGCGCTTAACCTTCACGATCGCGGAGAAATTGCCGAAGGGAAACGTGCGGACCTGGTACTCGCCCACCGTAAGGGCGAGCACGTTCATATCGACCACGTCTGGCGTCAGGGAAAAAGGGTGTTCTGATGGGGAGATTAATCTGGCTAATGGGGCCTTCAGGTTCCGGTAAGGACAGCCTGCTGTCCGCCTTACGGCAGCGGGAACATCCGCAGCTGCTGGTGGCGCACCGCTATATTACCCGCGCGGCCAATGCAGGGAGTGAAAACCATATCGCCCTGAGCGAGCAGGAGTTTTTCATCCGTGCCGGGCAAAACCTGCTGGCGCTGAGCTGGCATGCCAACGGCTATTACTACGGGATCGGCATTGAGACCGATCTGTGGCTGCATGCGGGGTTCGATGTGCTGGTTAACGGCTCGCGGGCGCATCTTCCGCAGGCGCGCGCCCGCTATGGAGCAGCCCTGCTACCGGTCTGTCTGCAGGTTTCGCCGGACGTTCTGCGCAGCCGGTTGCAGAGCCGGGGGCGTGAATCAGCCCGTGAGATCGATCAGCGGCTAGAGCGTGCGGCCCGCTATGCCCCGTCCGACTGCCACATCCTCAATAACGACGGAAGTTTGCTACAGTCAGTCGATACCTTTTTATCGCTTATCCGTCAGAAGGAGAAACAGCATGCCTGACTGCCAGCTTCGCCCCGCTACTGCCGACGATGCGCAGATTGTCTATGCCCTGATCTGCGAACTGAAACAGGCAGAGTTCGACCATCAGGCGTTCCACGCCGGATTTCTTGCCAACCTCCAGGATCACAATATGCGCTACCAGCTTGCCGAGCTGGGCGGACATGTTGTCGGCATGATCGGCCTGCACATGCAGTTTCACCTCCATCACGCGCGCTGGATCGGCGAAATCCAGGAGCTGGTGGTGATGCCGCAGGCGCGTGGGTTAAAGGTGGGAAGCCAGCTGCTGGCCTGGGCGGAAGAGGTGGCACGGCAGGCCGGCGCGGAGCTGACCGAACTTTCCACCAGCGTGAAGCGCACAGACGCGCACCGTTTTTACGTTCGTGAAGGATACACGCAGAGCCATTTCCGATTCACCAAACCGCTGTAGAGGTGCGTTATGAGTCTGACAATCACGTTGACGGGAACGGGCGGCGCCCAGCTGGTGCCGGTCTTTGGCTGCGACTGCGCGGCGTGTCGCCGGGCGCGCCTGCAGGAGACCTATCGCCGTCGCCCCTGTAGCGCGGTGGTCAAATTCAACGATGCGATGACGCTGCTGGACGCGGGCATTCCGCACCTGATGGACGACTGGCCCGCAGGCAGCTTCCAGCAGTTTTTGCTCACCCATTACCATATGGATCACGTTCAGGGTCTCTTCCCCCTGCGCTGGGGCGTTGGCGCGACGATCCCCGTTTACGGTCCGCCGGATGAAGCGGGATGCGACGACCTGTTTAAACACCCGGGGATTCTGGATTTCAGCCACACGGTCGAACCGTTTGTGATGTTTGAACTTCAGGGGATGCGGGTCACGCCGCTGCCGCTCAACCATTCAAAACTGACCTTCGGGTATTTGCTGGAGTCGGCCCACAGCCGCGTGGCCTGGCTTTCCGACACCGCCGGGCTGCCGGAAAAAACAGTGAAGTTCCTGCTCAACAATCAGCCGCAGGCGATGATTATCGACTGCAGCCATGCACCGCGCGACGAGACGCCGCGAAACCATTGCGACTTAAATACCGTGATTGCGCTAAACGAGGCGATTGGCTGCCCGCAGGTGATCCTGACCCACATCAGCCATCAGTTTGACGTGTGGATGATGGATAATCCGCTGCCCGACGGCATTGAAGCGGGGTATGACGGGATGGTGCTGGTGCTGGATTAGGTTTTCTCCCTCTCCCGTGGGAGAGGGTTGGGGTGAGGGCAACAGGCCGCACTTAGCCTCGATCGTAATCGTCCTCTAACCTGCGCTCATCCTCTTCTAACCGACGGCGATCGTCATCCAGCTGTCGCTGGCGCTCGTCTAAACGGCGTCGTCTGTCCTCAAGCTGTCGACGACGATCGTCGTACTGTCTGCTGTCGATTTGACGGCTGCGGTCATAACGATCGTCATCGCTGCTGCTGCGACTGCTGCTGGGATTATAGGCATCGTTGATCGCCTGCTGAATGTTGCCAATAGCATCATCAACAATATCGGCATGAGCCAGTTGGCTGGTGAGTGACAGCAGACCGAATAACAGAGCGGTTGAGTAACGTTTCATAAGGCCAGACTCGCAGGTGAACTGACCTTACGATAATGAACGGCAGGGAACGGGGGTAGCGGAGGAATCTCAAATTCAGTTGTGCCCAGGGTCTTCCATCAGCTGATTCGCACGCTGTTTATTTTCTGCGACCAGGACGATGCCATAGCATTTTTGATCCGGCGAATGGCTCCAGATACGATCTTCGGGGATACACCCTCCGTCATAGATAACCTTGCTACCATCATACGGCCAAAATGCTCCCTGCTCGGTATCGAGAACAAATACGGCGATTTGGTCAGACTCGCGGGCAATTTTCTGCCAGAGCATCTTCCCACCCTCATATTGTTCAAAGTCGCTGACAAGCGTCACGCCACACTGTAATACCAGGGCTTCATACAGACGAGTTGCCAGTCCCTTGTCACGCTCGGCGGGATCAACGCAGATACCTTCTACCTGAATAACGCTGGCATCTTCCCAACAGCGCTCGACAGCAATGATATCTTCACCTAAATGCGTTTTACGTTGTAAATCCAGGGCAGCAACAACCCGATGCCGGGGCACCCCATCGAAGGTTTCGATATCCGCTTCAATAATCGCAGCTCTTGGCGTCTGGCTATCAAAAATAACATGTAGCACTCGCCCGGAAAGCTCAAACTCATCAACGAGCTTGAATGACCTTGCTACGGTTTTTGGGCTGTAAGTTGTAGGCATCACAATCATTTGTGAGTCCCCTTTTGTAAGTACCGGCATAGTTCCCTTTATATCCCAATCTGCCAAATTTTGCGCAGGTTAGCATCACCCGGTTTACTCACGCTCTTGATGAATTCCTAAATATCACTTCTTATAAACAGACCTTCCGCAGCGCCTGCGCCAGCTGCACCCGCGTAAACGGCTTACGCAGTAACGGAACGTCCGGCAGCTGAGGGTTATGCGTGGGTCGTAAATCCTGGCCGCTGATCAGCAGTACCGGAAGCTGCGGATAATGACTACGCACATGGTTTATCACCTCGGCTCCGCTGAGGCTGCCGGGCAACATCAGGTCGCTGATAAACATGCCAATATCCGGTGACGCCGCCAGCATGTTCAGCGCCTGCTCGCCGTTGTCCGCTTCAAGCGTCAGGTAGCCAAGCTGATGCAGCTGCTCGCACAGGGTCTGACGGACATCCGCCTCATCTTCCAGCACCAGAACCAGGCGCTCGCTATCAACGGAGGCGGTGGCTGACAGCGCTTCATCATCTGCAGCGGCGGGCAGCACAGATCGCGGGAGATGAAGCCGGACAGTCGTCCCCTGCCCCGGAGCGCTTTCAATCTCCACGCGCCCACCGGACTGGCGCACAAAGCCATAGACCATCGACAGGCCTAACCCGCTCCCGCTTCCGGTCTGCTTGGTGGTGAAGAACGGTTCAAAGACCCGGGATTTCACCTCCTGCGACATGCCGCTGCCGCGGTCAATGACCTCCAGCGCCACCATATCCTGCCTGCGACCGTCGCTGCGGGTGACGCGCTGATTCCAGGTGCGAATTTTAATCACCCCGCTTTGCCCTTCCATCGCATCGCGGGCGTTCATCACCAGGTTGATGATGGCGTTTTCAAGCTGGCTGACGTCTATCCACGCGGGCCAGGCCGGTGATTGCGCTTCAATCTCCAGGGTCAGGGTGGCGGGCAAGGAGTGGCGCATCAGTTCCCGAAGATTCTCCAGCAGCGGCAGCATCTCTACCGCATGTGGCGTCAGGGATTGCTTGCGGGAAAACGCCAGCAGGCGCTGGGTCAGTAAGGCGCCACGCTCGGCCGCCTTCAGCGCCCGGGTAATGCGCGGCGCATCTTTTGATTCGGGGTCGGTGAGCTCAAGGCTGCCGATGATCACCGCCAGCAGGTTATTAAAATCATGCGCCAGCCCGCCGGTCAGCTGTCCGACCGCCTTCATCTTCTGGCTATGTAGCAGTGCCTCTTCCAGCCCCTGACGCTCGACGCGGTCGATCTCCATCTGCGTGGTTTTTTCTTTCAGCAGACGCGTGGTGTGCTCAAGAGAGGCGGTATTGCGGGCAAAAACGTTAAACGCGCGCGCCAGTTCACCCAGTTCATCACGCCGCTGGAGGGCGGGAACGGAAACATCCTGTTCGCCGTGAGCAAGGCGCGACATCGCCCGGGAAATGGCCGTCAGGTTAGAGGCCAGATTGCGGTAGATATACCAGCAGGCGCACCCGGTGATGATCAGCGCCAGGATGGCGAAGATGCTGATAAACACGCTGATGGATTGCAGCTCGTGATGACTCTGGTCAGTACGAAGCCGGGAGGCCTGCGCCACCTGCCCGACGTAATGATTGATGTCGCTATTGAGGATCGCCACCAGCGCCTTGATGTGGAACATATACCAGCTTATCGCCAGATCGCTCTCCTCCAGCTGCTTCGACAGCGGGGCGAGCTTGCCTAGCTCGGCATTAAAATCAGGCAGAACCTCCTTCACGACCGGCTGTACGGCATTTCGGGGCAGCGTTGCGGCCACTGCGTCCAGTTGATGAACAGTCGCGCGCGGCGAAGGGGTGTCGATGGCAGCAGCGATCAGCCGATCCATCTCCATCAGCTGCTGCGCATCCGGTACGTTGCTGTCGTAACGGCGGTTGATGTCCTGCAGATGACGCAGGTAGCTCTGGCTTTGATATAGCGAGCTGAGCAGCGCGTTACGCTCCAGATGGCGTCGCTGCCCGCGCTCAAGCATCTCCGTCACGCTCTGCTGCAACTCATTGCTTCGCTGAATAATGCGCGCCACCAGCGCCGGCTCCTGCTGCGCCAGCGGCGCATCGGCAAGCTGTTCCAGCGAGCGGCGCAGCGCCATTTGCATCTGCTTCAGGCGCTCGGCTTCGCCTTTGTACTCCAGCGCCCCGACGACCTGCGAGAGCCGCACCGCCGCCGTCGCCACGTTGGCGGTATCACGGGCCAGGTTCATGCTGCCGGTCATGTCATCCAGCGTTTGCTGCTGAACCTGCTCCTGGATTTGACTGGCGTGACGAAAGCCTAGCACCGCCACGCCGCTCACCATCAGCGTCACGGCGACCACCAGCAGATTAAATATCAGCAGGCGACCGCGGGCGCTGGCGAAGAAGGGGGGACGGCGTGATGGCATGGATTGAGGCTCCTTTGCGGTTTGCTGCCCTCACCCTGCCCCTCTCCCACAGGGAGAGGGAAAAGGAAAATGTGATGGCGATTAGCTATTCATAACTATGACAAATATGAACAGCTTCTGACATTTTGCATTTACGCACCTGTGATGAAGTGCAGAAATCGGCATTCACAGGAGATCCGCCATGAGCAGAACCCCGGTATTAGAGATGCGCAGCATTGCCAAAACGTTTGGCAGTTTCCACGCGCTCAAGGGTGTGGATTTGACGGTTTTCCCCGGTGAGATCCACGCGCTGATGGGGGAAAACGGCGCGGGAAAAAGTACGCTGATGAAAATCCTCGCGGGGGCCTATACCGCCACCAGCGGCGAGATCCTGATCGACGGCCAGCCGTTTCATATTAAAGGGCCGAAAGATGCGCTGGCCGCAGGCATCACCCTGATTTATCAGGAGATGCAGCTCGCGCCCAATCTGACCGTTGCCGAAAATATCTTCCTCGGCAGCGAGCTGTCGCGCGGCGGGATGGTGCAGCGCAAAGAGATGGCCGCCCAGGCGCAGGCGGTGATTGACCGTCTCGGCGCGCAGTTCAGCGCCACCGACCTGGTGATGAAGCTGACCATCGCCGAGCAGCAGCAGGTGGAGATCGCCCGCGCGCTGCACCGCAACAGCCGCATTCTGGTGATGGATGAACCCACCGCCGCCCTCTCCTCGCGGGAAACGCATCGTCTGTTCGAACTGATTTTGCGCCTGCGCGATGAAGGGATGGCGATCATCTATATCAGCCACCGCATGGCCGAAGTGTATGAACTCTCTGACCGCGTCAGCGTTCTGCGCGACGGGCAATACGTCGGCAGCCTGACGCGCGACAAGCTGAATGCCTCTGAGCTGGTGCGCATGATGGTGGGCCGCCCGCTAAGCGACCTGTTCAACAAGGAGCGTGACATTCCCCTCGGCAGCCCGCGCCTCAACGTGCACCACCTCACCGACGGTAAAAAAGTACAGCCCTGCAGCCTGCAGGTGCGTTCCGGCGAAATCGTCGGGCTGGCGGGGTTGGTCGGGGCCGGACGCTCCGAGCTGGCGCAGCTTATCTTCGGCGTACGTAAAGCCACCGGCGGCATGATTGAGGTCGACGGAGAGCCGGTGGTGATCCACTCCCCGCGCGCGGCCATCGAAAACGGCATCGGTTTTCTCACCGAAAACCGCAAGGAGCAGGGGTTGTTTCTGGAGCTGGCGGCGCAGGAGAACATCACCATGGCGACGCTGGAACGCGACGCCACCTTCGGCATGCTAAACCGTAAAAAAGCCCAGTCGATTTCCGATGATGCCATTGCCCTGCTCAACATCCGCGTGCCGCATTCGCAGGTGCGCGCGGGCGGGCTCTCGGGCGGCAACCAGCAAAAGCTGCTGATCTCCCGCTGGGTGGCCATCGGTCCGCGCATTCTGATTCTGGACGAACCCACCCGCGGCGTGGACGTCGGCGCGAAAAGCGAGATCTACCGCATCATGAACCAGATGGCGCGCAAAGGGGTGGCGATTTTGATGATCTCCAGCGAGCTGCCGGAAGTGGTGGGGATGAGCGACAGGGTGTACGTGATGCGTGAAGGCAGCATTGCGGGCGAGCTCCACGGGCGCGACATCTCTCAGGAAAACATCATGACGCTGGCAACCGGCGTGAACGACACTCATCATCAGGCGGTGTAACCATGACACATTCAACCAGTCCGCAGCAGGTGGCGAAATCCGCCTCCGCAAAAAAAATGCTGATGAGCGATCTGATGCAAACGGTCGGTATTTTGCCGATTCTGATCCTGATTGTGGCGGTATTTGGCTTTATTGCCCCGAACTTCTTTACCGAGAGCAACCTGCTCAACATTACCCGTCAGGCGTCGATCAACATCGTGCTGGCGGCGGGAATGACCTTCATCATTTTAACCGGCGGGATTGACCTCTCCGTGGGCTCGATTCTGGGCACTACGGCGGTAGCGGCGATGGTGGTCTCGCTTATCCCTGAATTTGCCATGCTCTCCATTCCGGCCGCGCTGATGCTCGGCATGGTGCTGGGCCTGTTCAACGGCGCGCTGGTGGCCTTCGCCGGACTGCCGCCCTTCATCGTGACGCTCGGCACCTATACGGCACTGCGCGGTGCGGCGTATCTGCTGGCCGACGGCACGACGGTCATTAACTCCAACATCAGCTTTGAGTGGATCGGCAATAACTATCTCGGCCCGATTCCGTGGCTGGTGGTGATCGCCCTCGCGGTCATCGCTATCTGCTGGTTCATCCTGCGCCGCACCACGCTCGGCGTACACATCTACGCGGTGGGCGGCAACATGCAGGCGGCGCGACTGACCGGCATTAAGGTCTGGCTGGTGCTGCTGTTTGTCTACGGCATGAGCGGCCTGCTCTCCGGCCTCGGCGGCGTCATGAGCGCCTCACGCCTGTACAGCGCTAACGGCAACCTCGGCACGGGTTACGAGCTGGATGCGATTGCGGCGGTGATCCTTGGCGGCACCAGCTTCGTCGGCGGGATCGGCACGATCACCGGCACGCTGGTCGGCGCGCTGATCATCGCCACCCTTAACAACGGCATGACGCTGATGGGCGTCTCCTACTTCTGGCAGCTGGTGATCAAAGGGGCGGTGATCATCATAGCGGTGCTGATCGACAAATACCGTACCCGACACCATCAAAGTGCATAACAACAACACCCTACAGCTTCGAGGAAAACCATATGCGTTTGAAACCGTTAGTGACCGCGCTCTGTGCTGGCGCGCTGCTTGCCGCAACGCCGTTTGCGCAGGCAAAAGATCTGAAGTCCATTGGCGTGACGGTGGGCGACCTGGCCAACCCGTTCTTCGTGCAGATCACCAAAGGTGCCGAGCTGGAAGCGCGCAAGCTGGCGGGGGATAACGTCAAGGTGACGCTGGTCTCCAGCGGGTACGATCTGGGCCAGCAGGTGGCGCAGATCGACAACTTTATTGCCGCGAAGGTAGACATGATCATCCTCAACGCCGCGGACTCCAAAGGAATCGGCCCAGCGGTGAAGCGTGCGAAGGACGCCGGGATCGTGGTCGTGGCGGTTGACGTGGCGGCGGAAGGGGCTGATGCCACCATCACCTCCGATAACACCCAGGCGGGCGAAATGGCCTGTAAGTACATTACCGACCGCCTGAAAGGCAAAGGCAACGTGGTGATCATCAACGGACCACCGGTCTCTGCGGTGCAAAACCGCGTGGAAGGTTGTCAGACGGAGTTCAAAAAACACCCGGATATCAAGGTGCTCTCGGATAACCAGAACGCCAAAGGCAGTCGTGAAGGCGGTCTGGAAGTCATGACCTCCCTGCTGGCGGCCAATCCGAAGATCGACGGCGTGTTTGCGATTAACGATCCGACGGCGATCGGCGCCGATCTGGCCGCGAAGCAGGCGCAGCGCAATGAGTTCTTTATCGTTGGCGTGGATGGTTCACCGGACGGTGAGGAAGCGCTGAAGCGTGAAAACTCGCTGTTTGTGGCAACCCCGGCGCAAGATCCGCAGGTGATGGCGGCAAAAGCGGTGGAGATCGGCTATGACATTCTCCAGGGCAAGCCTGCGCCGAAAGCGCCCGTGCTGATCCCGGTGACGATGATCGATAAAAAGAACGTCGGCACGTATAAGGGGTGGACGGTTAAATGATCCTTTTTCCCTCTCCCGCAGGGAGAGGGAACTGTTTTCAAGGAGTCCCCATGAAACGCTCCGACATCAATGAAATTCTCGGCCACACGCGGCAGTTCTTTTCCATGCACGACGTCCATCTCCCGCCGTTTGCCAGCTTTCCGCCCACAAAATGGCAGCAGCTTGACCAGGCCGCGTGGCGGGAAGTGTTCGACCTCAAGCTCGGCTGGGACGTGACGGCGTTCGGCGGCAATAACTTTGCCGCACAGGGCCTGACGCTGTTCACCCTGCGCAACGGCTCGCCCAACGGGGTGCCATATGAAAAAGGCTATGCCGAAAAAATCATGCACGTGCGCGACGGCCAGGTGACGCCGATGCATTTTCACTGGCGTAAGCGAGAAGACATCATCAACCGGGGTGGCGGGAACCTGATTGTAGAATTGTGGAATGCCGGTGCACATGAAGAGACGGAAAACACCGACGTGACGGTCACCGTCGACGGCTGCCGTCAGACCCACGCCCCCGGCAGCCAGCTGCGCCTCACGCCAGGGGAAAGCATCTGCCTGACGCCCGGTCTTTATCACAGCTTCTGGGGCGAACGCGGCTTCGGCGACGTGCTGGTCGGGGAAGTGTCCTCGGTCAATGACGACGATCACGACAACCACTTTTTGCAGCCCGTTGCCCGCTATAACAACATCGAAGAAGACGAGCCGGCGCTGCTGGTGCTGTGCAACGAGTACAACCTGTTTCGGATATAAGGGGTGAATGATGCCATTGATTTCTCTTGCCGACGGTCTGGAGCATGCCCGGAAACATCGCTACGCGCTGGGCGCGTTTAACGTGCTCGACTCCCACTTCCTGCGTGCGCTGTTCGCCGCCGCAAAGCAGGAGCGCTCGCCGTTTATCATCAATATCGCCGAAGTGCACTTTAAGTACGTGTCGCTGGATTCGCTTGTCGAAGCGGTGAAGTTCGAGGCCGCCCGTCACGACATTCCCGTGGTGCTCAATCTCGACCACGGCCTGCATTTCGAGGCGGTGGTGCGCGCCCTGCGCTTAGGGTTCAGCTCGGTGATGTTCGACGGCTCTACGCTGAGCTACGAGGAAAACATTCGCCAGACGCGGGAAGTGGTGAAGATGTGCCACGCGGTGGGCGTCTCGGTGGAGGCGGAGCTGGGCGCGGTCGGGGGCGATGAAGGCGGCGCGCTGTACGGGCATGCGGATGAAGCTTTCTTTACCGACCCGCAGCTGGCGCGCGAATTTGTCGATTCAACCGGCATTGACGCGCTGGCGGTTGCTATCGGCAACGCGCACGGCAAATACAAGGGCGAGCCGAAGCTCGATTTCCCCCGTCTGGACGCCATTCGCCAGCAGACGGGGCTGCCGCTGGTTTTACACGGCGGCTCCGGGATTAGCGATGCCGACTTCCGCCGCGCCATCGAGCTGGGCATTCATAAAATCAATTTCTATACCGGGATGTCGCAGGCCGCGCTCGCCGCCGTGGAGCAGCGTATGGCAAAACGCCAGCCGCTCTACGACGAGTTTGCCGAGCTGCTGCTGGGCATAGAAGAGGCAATTACGGATACGGTCGCCGAACAGATGCGCATCTTTGGCAGCGCGGGGCAGGCATAATGGAACGCAAAGGCATCATCGCCGCAGGCAATATGCTGGTGGACCACGTTCACCAGATCGTGCAGTGGCCGGAGCGCGGCTGGCTGGCGGAAATCACCCACAGCGAACGCTCAACCGGCGGCGCGCCGCTCAACGTCCTGCTGACGCTGGCGAAAATGCACGTTGGCCTGCCGCTGCAGGCGGTGGGGCTGATTGGCGAAGACAGCGACGGAGACTACATTCTGGCGATGCTCGACCAGTACCACGTCAACCGCCAGCGCGTACAGCGCACCACCTTTGCGCCAACCTCCATGTCGCAGGTGATGACCGATCCCAGCGGACAACGCACCTTTTTCCACTCGCCGGGCGCCAACCGCCTGCTGGATCTTCCCGCCTTCGATCGCTTAGACGGATCGATGAAGATCTTCCATCTCGGCTACCTGCTGCTGCTCGACAGCCTGGATATGCCCGATGACGAATTTGGCACCCGCAGCGCGCGGCTGCTGGCGCAGATGCACGACCAGGGGTATGAAACCTCGCTCGATCTGGTGTCCCGCAAGGGCGACCCGCGCTACCAGCCGCTGGTGCTCCCTGCCCTGCGCCATCTGGATTATCTGGTGATTAACGAGCTGGAAGCCGGGGAGTTTAGCGGGCTGGAGATGCGAGACGGCAGCGATGCGCTGAACACAGCCCATATTGCTGAAGCCGCCGCACAGCTGCTGGCAGCAGGCGTTCGTCAGCGGGTTGTGATCCACTGTCCGGAAGGGGCATGGGGGGAAGCGCCGGGTGAGCAAGGTCGCTGGATCCCGTCATGGTTACTGGAGCAGAAAGAGATTATCGGCAGCGTCGGCGCGGGCGATGCGTTTTGCGCGGGGTTTTTATACGGTTGCCATGAATCGCTGCCGCTGACAGAGAGTATTTATCTGGCGCACGCCTGCGCGCGGGCAAGCCTGCTGGCAGCCAATGCGATTGACGGTGCAAAAACGCTTGCCGAGCTGCAGGCGTTTATTCGCGAGAGCGTTTAATTTAACAATAATTGCGATATTTCATTACAGTTCTATGAATTTTACATCCCCGAACTACACTCTCTCCATCTGGCATATTCGGCGTGGGCAGTACACTGTCCGCACGCTTTTCCGAAATGAGATAGAAAGAGGACAAGGGAAAAATGTTCGCAGTCATCATCATCGGTATTTTCATTATCAGCGTTATTTATGCGCATTCACGCGGCAAAGAAAAACAGACGCTTTCTCGTCAGCTCTTCGACCATTCGACGTTCATGGCGCCCATCAATATGTTTATGACGGCGTTTTCTTCCCTGCCCGCCAGGCAGCCTTTCTTTGAAACTGAACGCTTCCCGGAATTAAATAAGCTGACGGAAAACTGGCTGATTATTCGCGAAGAGGCGCTGCGTTTGCAGCATCATATTAAGGCGGCGGAAAATAATAACGACGCTGGCTTTAACACCTTTTTTAAACGCGGCTGGAAACGTTTTTATCTGAAGTGGTATGCCGATGCCCATCCCTCCGCACAGTCTTTATGCCCGGTGACGACCCGGCTGGTAAGTGAAATCCCCTCGGTGAAGGCGGCCATGTTTGCCGAGCTGCCGGCGGGGGCGAAGCTTGGCAAGCACCGGGACCCGTACGCGGGCTCGGTTCGTTACCATCTGGGCTTATTCACACCGAATGACGATCGCTGCTTTATTGAAATCGACAGGCAGCGCCACAGCTGGCGGGACGGTGAAGCCGTTATTTTTGATGAGACCTACGTCCACTGGGCAGAGAATAAAACGGATCAAACGCGCATTATTCTCTTCTGCGATATTGAGCGTCCGATGAAATGGCGCTGGGCGCAGGCGGTTAACCATTGGGTGGGAACCACGCTAATGTCTGCAGCCAGCTCACCGAATGACGAGAATGACAGCACTGGCGGCATTAACCGCATCTTTAAATACGTTCATGCGGGTCGCGAGCGGGGGCAGCGTCTGAAAAAAAGAAACCGTAAGGCCTATTACGCCCTCAAGTATCTGTGCATCATTGCGATTTTTGCCGCCATCATTGTTCCGGCGATAACGTAAGCCTTATGCCGCCTGTTCGGGCCGGCTCACATCGGTGGCAAACACGTAACCCAGCCCGCGTATCGTTTTGATGAGCGCAGGCTGATGCGGGTTAGCCTCGATTTTCCGTCGCAGGCGCATGATCAACACGTCAATCGTGCGGTCGAACACGTCGGCGCTTTCGCTGTGGGTCAGCTCAAGCAACCGGTCACGGCTCAGCACCCGACGGGCATTTTGCGTGAGCGCCAGCAGCAGGCCGTACTCGCCCTGGGTTAACGGGACGGGATTACGCTGCGGATCGCTCAGCTCACAGCGGGTGGTATCGAGCGTCCATCCGTTAAACGCAATGCCAGCGACGGGCGCTGCGGGGGATTCCGCAGCAAGCACGCCGGTACGGCGCAATACCGCTTTCACGCGGGCGACCACTACGCGCGGGTTGAACGGTTTGCCAATATAATCATCGGCCCCCATCTCCAGCCCCACCACCACGTCTGACTCACTGCCCAGCCCGGTTAACATCACAACCGGTAGCGCCGGTCGCTGCTTTTGCAGCTGCAGCAGAACCTGCAGGCCGTTGATATCCGGCAGCATCATGTCCAGCAGCACAAGCGCGATATTCGGCTCCTGCTGCACCTGCCGCAGTGCATCCTGGCCGTTATGGCAGACAAGCACGCTGAAGACGTGCTCGCTCAGCACGTCCTGAAGCAGTTCGCAGACTGCCGTATCGTCATCAACCACCAGAATCGCCGGTTTCATCGTATGCTTCCGTCAGGGGATTATGTTAAGTCTGAACCATTCTGCCGTCGGCTCCAGTCAAATGGTTTTTTCAGTGACGGAAATTCAACCCATGTCACATCCGCTGCCTTGTCGACACGTCAATTTTGACGATTGGCTGTTTTTTGTCAGGGTTTTCACCGCGAAGGGGCCGTAAAGTCAGGGTATACCCATACGAAAAACATGGCATAGAAGCTGCATAGTGGGTGCGAATGATTCGATTAACTGGAGCTGACTGATGAAAAAAGTCGTCACGGTTTGCCCTTATTGTGCCTCAGGTTGCAAGATCCACCTGGTGGTCGATAACGGCAAAATCGTCCGGGCAGAGGCCGCACAGGGGAAAACCAACCAGGGCACGCTATGCCTGAAAGGTTACTACGGCTGGGATTTTATAAACGATACCCAAATCCTCACCCCGCGCCTGAAAAACCCTATGATCCGCCGCGAGCGCGGCGGCAAGCTGGAAGCCGTCTCCTGGAACGAGGCGCTGGATTACGTCGCCACGCGCCTGAGCGCCATCAAGGCCAAATATGGCCCGGATGCGATTCAGACCACCGGCTCTTCCCGCGGGACGGGAAATGAAACCAACTATGTGATGCAAAAATTCGCGCGCGCCGTTATTGGAACCAATAACGTCGACTGCTGCGCTCGCGTCTGACACGGCCCATCGGTTGCAGGTCTGCACCAGTCGGTCGGTAACGGCGCAATGAGCAATGCCATCAACGAGATAGATAATACCGATCTCGTCTTCATCTTTGGTTATAACCCGGCGGATTCTCACCCTATCGTCGCGAACCACGTTATTCGCGCTAAGCAGAATGGGGCGAAAATCATCGTCTGCGATCCGCGCAAAATTGAAACCGCGCGCATTGCGGATATGCACATCGCGTTGAAAAACGGCTCGAACATCGCGCTGCTGAACGCAATGGGGCACGTCATCATTGAGGAGAGCCTGTACGACCAGGCGTTTGTCGCGACCCGTACGGAAGGCTTTGAAGAGTACAAGAAAATAGTCGAAGGCTATACGCCGGAGTCGGTTGAAGCGATCACCGGCGTCAGAGCGCAGGCGATCCGCCAGGCGGCACGGATGTATGCCGGGGCGAAAACCGCCGCCATCCTCTGGGGTATGGGCGTGACCCAGTTCTACCAGGGCGTGGAGACCGTGCGCTCGCTGACCAGCCTCGCGATGCTGACCGGTAATCTGGGTAAAGCCCACGTTGGCGTGAACCCGGTCCGTGGTCAGAATAACGTGCAGGGCGCCTGCGATATGGGCGCGCTGCCGGATACTTATCCTGGCTACCAGTACGTGAAGTTCCCGGAGAATCGCGCCAAATTCGCGAAGGCCTGGGGCGTGGAAAGCCTGCCGGAACACACCGGGTACCGCATCAGCGAGCTGCCGCACCGCGCGGCGCATGGCGAAGTGCGTGCGGCCTACATCATGGGTGAAGATCCTCTCCAGACCGACGCCGAGCTCTCGGCGGTGCGCAAAGGGTTTGAGGATCTGGAGCTGGTGATTGTCCAGGATATCTTCATGACCAAAACCGCGGCGGCGGCGGATGTGATTTTACCGTCGACCTCCTGGGGCGAGCATGAAGGCGTCTACACTGCGGCAGACCGCGGCTTCCAGCGCTTCTTTAAGGCGGTCGAGCCGAAGTGGGACCTGAAAACCGACTGGCAGATCATCAGCGAAATCGCCACCCGCATGGGCTACCCGATGCACTACAACAACACTCAGGAGATCTGGGACGAGTTGCGCAGTCTTTGTCCGGACTTCTACGGGGCAACCTATGAAAAAATGGGTGAGCTGGGGTATATCCAGTGGCCGTGCCGCGATGAGTCCGAAACCGACCAGGGGACGTCGTACCTCTTTAAAGAGAAGTTCGACACCCCGAACGGGCTGGCGCAATTCTTCACCTGCGACTGGGTCGCGCCGATCGATAAGCTCACCGATGAGTATCCGATGGTGCTCTCCACCGTACGTGAGGTGGGGCACTACTCCTGTCGTTCGATGACCGGCAACTGCGCCGCGCTGGCGGCGCTGGCGGACGAACCGGGCTACGCGCAAATCAATACTGCCGACGCGAAGCGCCTCGGCATTGAGGATGAAGCGCTGGTGTGGGTGAACTCGCGCAAAGGGCGGATCATCACCCGAGCGCAGGTCAGCGACCGTCCAAACAAAGGGGCGGTCTATATGACCTATCAGTGGTGGATTGGTGCCTGTAACGAGCTGGTAACGGAGAACTTAAGCCCGATAACCAAAACGCCGGAGTATAAATACTGCGCCGTCAACGTTGAGCCGATTGCAGATCAGCACGCCGCGGAACAGTATGTGATCGACGAATATAACAAGCTGAAAGCCCGGCTGCGCGAAAGCGCAATGGGTTGAAGCCGTTAATTCATCGATGAATAAAGGGAGTGAAATATTCACTCCCTTTTTATTTCCAGTTGGCTTATCAATAATATCAATTATTATTCTGGAAAGCGGCTCGCAGAAATAATGTAATTCTCGCGAAAAAGAATTACATCTTTGCATTTTAATTCAGAGGGATAAGATGTGCGGCGGGTGCTTAAGACTTTCTGTCTTGAGCATTGTTGAGGGACAGAAAGTAGAAAGCCCCGGGAAATTTTCATTTACCCGAGGCTACTCCCTCAACTCCCAACAGGTTGAGAGTAGCCTCTTATTCTTTTTTTGACAAGGAGTAAAAGGCATGACGCCATTAAAAACTGCGTTAGGCATCGTCTTTATTATCTGCCTGACGATAGTGATATTTACCTTTATTACTCGCGGGAAGCTCTGCGAGCTCACAATAAAGAGTGAACATCAGGAGGTGGCGGCGAAATTAGCCTGCGTCGCAGGCTAACCTCTGCGGGCGGAACAACGGTTCCGCCCGGCTTGTAGGATGCTGGGGTCTTAATGCACCCATTTTTTTCTTTTGCGCCCGCGATTATACTGCGCGGCGTGTACCCAGATGATAAGAATCCATGAAATCCATTTTTCTGTTGTTAGTGTTTTTAACGTCCTTCGCCCGCGCGGATGAGATAGGCAGCCAGTATCAGAAGCAGGCGGAAGCCGGCGATGCACGTGCCCAGTATTATCTTGCTGATACGTACTTCAGCTCCGGCGACAGCAAGCAGGCCGCGCTGTGGGCCGAGAAAGCCGCAAAAGGCGGCGATGTTGACGCCATGGCTCTGTTGTCGCAAATCCTTTTTACGCAGGGCGATTACGCACAGGCCAAAGCCCTGGCGCAACAGGCAAACATTGCTGGCAGCAAACGCGGCGCGATCATGCTGGCACGCGTGCTGGTCAACACTCAGGCCGGTAAAACTGACTACCCCCAGGCCATCAGACTGCTGCAAACGGCAACCGAAGATATCGACAGCGACTCTGCGGTCGATGCGCAACTGCTGCTGGGGCTGATTTATGCCAACGGCGTAGAGGTGGCGCAGGATGACGTGCAGGCCGCCTCGTGGTTCAAGCGGAGTTCAGCCCTTTCGCGTACGGGCTACGCCGAGTACTGGGCGGGGATGTTGTTCAGGCAGGGCGAGAAAGGCTTTATCACGCCAAATAAGCAGAAAGCACTGTACTGGTTGAACCTGAGCTGCACTGAAGGGTTTGATACGGGATGCGAAGAGTTTGATGCGTTAAGCGGGGAGTAAAGTGCCGGGTGGCGGCTTCGCCTTACCCGGCCTACAAAACCCGTAGGCCCGGTAAGCGCAGCGCCACCGGGCTTAGGATGTTACTGGTCAGCCGTCTTATCAAAACGACCCAGCACTTCGCGTTCATACGCCAGCGCCTTTTTACGATCGAATTTGTGCTCCCACTTGGCGATAACCAGCACCGCCAGGGCATTGCCCACCACATTCAGCGCCGTACGCGCCATGTCGAGGATACGGTCCACACCGGCGATAAATGCCAGACCTTCGAGCGGAATACCGACGCTGCCAAGCGTTGCCAGCAGCACCACGAACGAAACGCCCGGAACGCCAGCAATACCTTTGGACGTCACCATCAGCGTCAGAACCAGTACGATCTCCTGCCACAGCGACAGGTCAATGCCGTACAGCTGCGCAATAAAGATAGCGGCGATACTCTGGTACAGCGTCGAACCATCCAGGTTAAAGGAGTAACCGGTCGGCACCACGAAGCTGGTGATCGACGCTGGCGCGCCGTAGGCTTCCATCTTCTCAATAATACGCGGCAGCACGCTCTCAGAGCTTGCCGTGGAGTAGGCCAGAATCAGCTCATCTTTCAGGATACGAATCAGGATCCAGATGCTCAGCCCGCACAGACGTGCCACGATCCCCAGCACCACCAGCGCGAAGAACAGGATGGCGAAGTGCACCAGGATCACCAGCTTCGCCAGCGGCCACAGGGAGGCAAAACCGAAGTTCGCCACGGTGACGGCAATAAGCGCAAACACCCCTACCGGCGCGTAGCGCATCACCATGTGGGTCACTTTAAACATGGTTTCGGAGATAGAGCGGAACACGGTGACCAGCGGCTCGCGGTGCGTCGCCGGCAGAGAAGAGAGCCCCAGACCAAACAGCACCGAGAAGAAGATAATCGGCAGCATCTCGCCCTTCGCCATCGACGCCACGATGTTGGTCGGCACCAGCGACAGGATAGTGCCCATCAGGCCGTGCGCGTGGCTCTGCACGTCGGCGGTCGTACTTTGGTATTTCGAAATATCCACCGTAGCCAGTTGCGACATATCAATCCCGGAACCCGGCTGGAACACGTTCGCCAGGGTGATACCGAGAATGATCGCCACCGTAGTGATCACTTCGAAATAGATAATGGTTTTCGCACCAATACGACCTAACTGCTTCGCATCGCCGACGCCCGCAATACCGACCACCAGCGTCGAGATCACAATCGGTACCACAATCATCTTGATCAGATGAATAAAGATATCCCCTGCCGGAGAGAGCAGGTTCGCAATCAGCCATTCGCGGCTGTCGCTGTGATAGTGAAGGTAACTGCCCAGCAAGATGCCCAGCACAAGGGCGATTAAGATCTGCCAGGCAAGGCTGACTTTAACGTTTTTCATAGAAACTGACTTCCTCAATGAGCGCCTTATTCACGCAAACTGCATGAATATGGAGACATACTGAAAGGGTATGAATTGTGTTGCGTTGGTTTATGGGATTTTTTAACGCGGCGTATGAGTATCATTTGCGCGACCTGTTGCGCAAGCCTTAAAGAACGACGCGTTTCACTCACAAAAGCGACGATGACGGGAGTTTGTTCTACTTCTTATAAATAACCTTTTGTTATAAAAACGCTTTTTTAAACATAAATGTGAATAATCGTCAGCATAAATTATTTTCCTTCAAAGTTTCATTCGCTCATTTTTCATACTCTTCAAACAATGCGTGATCTGTAGCCCAAATACTAAACAAAGCTTGTAAAGCCCCTACAATTAACGTTTTTGCGACATATTATTAACATCTTACAAGGAGAAAAAAAGCCATGAGCCAAATCCACAAACATGACATTCCCGCAAATATTGCGGACCGTTGCCTGATCACCCCGGAGCAGTACCACGAGAAATATCAGCAATCTATCACCGCCCCGGACACCTTCTGGGGTGAGCAGGGCCATATCCTTGACTGGATCAAACCTTATCAGAAGGTGAAGAACACCTCCTTTGCGCCCGGCAATGTCTCCATTAAATGGTATGAAGATGGCACCCTGAACCTGGCGGCGAACTGCCTTGATCGTCACCTTGCCGAGCGTGGGAATGAGACGGCGATTATCTGGGAAGGCGATGACGCCTCGCAGAGCAAACATATTACCTATAAAGAGCTGCACCGTGACGTGTGCCGCTTCGCCAACGTTCTGCTGGAAAAAGGCATTCAAAAAGGCGACGTGGTCGCTATCTATATGCCGATGGTGCCGGAAGCGGCGGTGGCCATGCTGGCCTGCGCGCGCATCGGTGCAATTCACTCAGTGATTTTTGGCGGGTTCTCACCAGAGGCGGTTGCGGGTCGTATTGTCGATTCAAGTTCAAAACTGGTGATCACCGCCGATGAAGGCGTGCGCGCCGGACGCGGCATCCCACTTAAGAAAAACGTCGACGAAGCGCTGAAAAACCCGAACGTCAAAACGGTCAGCAACGTCATCGTCCTTAAGCGTACCGGCGGCAAAATCGACTGGCACGAGGGGCGCGACCTGTGGTGGAGCGACCTGATTGAAAAAGCGAGCGACCAGCATCAGCCGGAAGAGATGAACGCAGAAGATCCGCTGTTCATTCTTTATACCTCCGGCTCCACCGGTAAGCCAAAAGGCGTACTGCACACCACCGGCGGCTATCTGGTCTATGCGGCCACCACCTTCAAATACGTCTTCGACTACCATCCGGGCGACATCTACTGGTGTACCGCCGACGTGGGCTGGGTCACCGGACACAGCTACCTGCTGTACGGCCCGCTGGCCTGTGGCGCAACAACGCTGATGTTTGAGGGCGTACCCAACTGGCCGACCCCGGCGCGTATGTGCCAGGTGGTCGATAAGCACCAGGTCAATATTCTCTACACCGCGCCAACGGCGATCCGCGCATTAATGGCGGAAGGCGACAAAGCCATCGAAGGCACCGACCGCTCTTCATTGCGCATCCTCGGTTCCGTGGGCGAGCCCATTAACCCGGAAGCCTGGGAGTGGTACTGGAAGAAAATCGGCAACGAGAAATGCCCGGTGATGGACACCTGGTGGCAGACCGAAACCGGCGGCTTTATGATCACCCCGATGCCGGGCGCCACGCAACTGAAGGCCGGTTCCGCGACCCGTCCGTTCTTCGGCGTGCAGCCTGCGCTGGTGGATAATGAAGGCAACCCGCTGGAAGGCGCCACCGAAGGCAACCTGGTGATCACAGACTCCTGGCCGGGTCAGGCGCGTACCCTGTTCGGCGATCACGATCGCTTCGAGCAGACTTACTTCTCGACCTTTAAAAACATGTACTTCAGCGGCGACGGCGCGCGTCGTGACGAAGATGGCTATTACTGGATAACCGGGCGCGTGGACGACGTGCTGAACGTCTCCGGCCACCGTCTGGGTACCGCGGAGATTGAATCAGCGCTGGTGTCGCATCCGAAGATTGCCGAAGCCGCCGTTGTCGGTATTCCGCACAACATCAAAGGCCAGGCGATTTACGCCTATGTCACCCTGAACCACGGGGAAGAGCCATCGCCAGAGCTCTACGCTGAGGTGCGCAACTGGGTGCGTAAAGAGATTGGCCCGCTGGCAACTCCGGACGTGCTGCACTGGACCGACTCGCTGCCGAAAACCCGCTCCGGCAAAATTATGCGTCGTATCTTGCGCAAAATCGCGGCAGGGGACACCAGCAACCTCGGTGATACCTCAACGCTCGCGGATCCTGGCGTGGTGGAAAAACTGCTCGAAGAGAAGCAGGCCATCGCAATGCCATCGTAATCTTTTCTCCCTCTCCCCGTGGGAGAGGGCCGGGGTGAGGGCATCAGACCGCACCTTCCTACCCTCACCCTCTCCCCATAGGGGAGAGGGGATAAAACAAACCAACCTTACCTCTGGAGAACTCTGTGATGAATAACGATATTTGTCAGCAGATAGAGAATAGTGCGCACTACAGGGAGCTCGTCGATAAGCGGCAACGGTTTGCCTTCATCCTTTCCATCATCATGCTGATTATCTATGTCGGCTTTATTCTGCTGATCGCCTTTGCCCCACACTGGCTGGGCACCCCGTTGCACGAGGGGACCAGCGTGACGCGCGGTATTCCGATTGGCATTGGCGTGATTGTGATTTCATTCTTGCTGACCGGCGTCTACGTCTGGCGCGCGAACGGTGAATTCGATCGTCTTAATAAAGCGGTACTGCAAGAGGTAAAAGCATCATGAAGCGAGTTCTGACGGCGCTCGCCGCCACACTTCCCTTTGCCGCCCACGCGGCGGATGCCATTACCGGCGAGGTACAGCGCCAGCCGACCAACTGGCAGGCGATTGTGATGTTCCTGATTTTCGTTGTGCTGACGCTGTATATCACTTACTGGGCGTCGAAACGCGTGCGCTCCCGTAACGATTACTACACCGCAGGCGGCAACATTACCGGCTTCCAGAACGGGCTGGCGATTGCGGGTGACTTTATGTCCGCCGCCTCCTTCCTTGGCATCTCTGCGCTGGTCTACACCTCCGGCTATGACGGCCTGATTTACTCTCTCGGCTTCCTCGTCGGCTGGCCGATCATCCTGTTCCTGATTGCCGAGCGCCTGCGCAACCTGGGCCGCTATACCTTCGCCGACGTGGCCTCGTATCGCCTGAAACAGGGGCCGATTCGCACCCTCTCCGCCTGCGGCTCGCTGGTGGTAGTGGCGCTGTACCTGATTGCGCAGATGGTGGGCGCGGGTAAATTGATCCAACTGCTGTTCGGCCTGAACTACCACATCGCGGTAGTACTGGTGGGCGTACTGATGGTGATGTACGTGCTGTTCGGCGGCATGCTGGCGACGACCTGGGTGCAGATCATCAAAGCCGTGCTGCTGCTGTTCGGCGCCAGCTTTATGGCCTTTATGGTGATGAAGCACGTCGGGTTCAGCTTCAATAACCTGTTTACCGAAGCCATGGCGGTCCACCCGAAAGGGGAAGCAATCATGAGCCCGGGCGGGCTGGTGAAAGACCCGATATCGGCGCTTTCACTGGGTCTCGGACTGATGTTCGGTACCGCGGGTCTGCCGCATATTCTGATGCGCTTCTTCACCGTGAGCGACGCGCGTGAAGCGCGCAAGAGCGTCTTCTACGCCACCGGCTTCATGGGTTACTTCTATATTCTGACCTTTATCATCGGCTTTGGCGCGATCATGCTGGTGGGGGCGAACCCGGCATTTAAAGATGCCGCAGGCGCGCTGATTGGCGGTAACAACATGGCGGCGGTGCACCTGGCGGACGCGGTGGGCGGTAACCTGTTCCTCGGCTTTATCTCTGCCGTGGCTTTCGCCACCATTCTTGCTGTGGTTGCGGGTCTGACGCTGGCCGGCGCGTCGGCGGTCTCGCATGACCTCTACGCCAACGTCTTCCGCAAAGGCGCGAGCGAGCGCGATGAGCTGAAGGTCTCCAAAATCACCGTGCTGGTGCTGGGCGTGGTGGCGATTCTGTTAGGCATTCTGTTCGAGAAGCAAAACATCGCCTTTATGGTGGGGCTGGCCTTCTCCATTGCGGCAAGCTGTAACTTCCCGATCATCCTGCTCTCCATGTACTGGTCGAAACTGACCACCCGTGGCGCGATGATTGGCGGCTGGCTGGGGCTGCTGACGGCGGTAATCCTGATGATTCTGGGCCCGACGATCTGGGTGCAGATCCTCGGTCACGCAAGCGCCATCTTCCCGTATGAATACCCGGCACTGTTCTCCATTGCCGTGGCGTTTATCGGCATCTGGCTCTTCTCGGCCACCGACAATTCGCCGGAGGGTAATCTGGAGCGCGAAAAATTCCGCGCCCAGTTTATTCGTTCACAAACCGGTCTCGGCGTCGAGCAGGGCCGCGCGCACTAAGCCTTTCTCCCCGGCCATTCTGGCCGGGGAGCTTAAAACATCACCCACGCCACCAGCGGTGCAACCAGCACCATCACCACGCCCGACAGCATCATCACCAGGCTCGCGACAACGCCCTCCTGCTGCCCCAGCTCATAGGACCGTGCCGTGCCCGCGCCGTGCGACGCCGCGCCGAACCCTGCCCCTTTCGCCATGCCTTCGCGAATGGAAAGCCGCAGGAACAGCATATCGCCCACCGCCATCCCAAAGACGCCCGTCACCACCACAAACAGCGCCACCAGGTCCGGCTGCCCGCCGAGCGGTTTTGCCGCCGCCAGCGCAAACGGCGTGGTCACCGAGCGCACGGCCAGGCTGCGCTGAATTTCATCGGGCAGCGTAAACAGTCTCGCCAGCCAGACGGAGCTACAGACCGCGACCACCGTGGCGGTGATCACCCCTGCGCTGAGCGACATCCAGTGGCGTTTGATAATCGCCAGGTTGTCGTAAACGGGCACGGCAAAGGCGATGGTCGCCGGGCCGAGCAGCCACAGCAGCCAGTGGGATTCGCCAATGTAGTTCTGCCAGGAAATGTGGCCAAAGACCAGCATCAGCACCAGCAGGATCGGCGTGAAGACCAGCGGCATCAGCGGCAGGGCGTGAAAACGACGATACAGCCGCTTGTTGGCAAAGTAGATCCCGAGCGTCGCAATCAGGCACAAGACGCTGATCTGAAAGTTAGTCATGTTTGTGCCTGCTGATTTCAAAGCGGTAGACTTTATCCACCACCCAGGCGGTCGTCCCCAGCACCATCAACGTACTCAGCGCGATCACCGCAAAGATTCGCCAGCCGTCTACCATCAGCAGCTGCGCATAGTTCACCACCGCCACCACGGCGGGGACAAAGAACAGCAGCATTTCCGCCAACAGCCAGCGCGCCCCGGCGCGCACCCAGTTAAGGGGGATCACGCGACACAGAATAAGCGTCAGCATCAGCAGCATCCCCACCAGGTTGGCAGGCAGCGGCAGGTGGAGCCAACCGACAAGATATTCGGCAAAAACAAACAGCCCCGCGTAGAGCAGTACCTGAAGCGGGACCTGGAGTCGTTGAACAACGGCAGGCGTAACACGGCTTAACGCCACGGCCATGGGGGTTTTCCTCAAAAATGAGACGAGGCGCCAGTATAGTGAGCGCACGGTATGGACTGAAATGAATTAAAATCATCAAAGGTATAGTTTCGAGGAATAATCATGGACATAAGAACGCTGCGCTATTTTGTCGAAGTGGTTCGTCAGCAAAGTTTTACCCGCGCAGCGGAGAAGTTGTTTGTCACCCAACCCACTATCAGCAAGATGCTGAAAAACCTCGAAGATGAACTGAACTGTACCCTGCTGATCCGCGACGGGCGCAAGCTGCTGCTGACCGACACCGGACGCGTGGTGTTCGAACGCGGGCTGGCGATTCTGGCGGAGTTCCGCCAGCTGGAAGCGGAGCTGGACGATATAAACCATTTGACCAAAGGGGTGCTTCGCCTCGGCATTCCCCCGATGGTCGGCATGATGATGGCCGGGCCGATCAGCCTGTTTCGCCAGCGTTATCCCGGCGTAGAGCTGAAGATTTCGGAGTTTGGTGGGTTAACCGTCCAGCAGGCCGTCACCAACGGCGAGCTCGACGTAGCAATGACCGCCCTCCCCGTTGAGGAAGAGAGCGGCCTGGCGACGCTTCCGCTCTTTAGCCACCCGCTGTGCGTGCTGGTGCCCCGCTCCGGCGACTGGCTGAAGAGGGAGTCGGTGAAGCCTGAACTGCTCGGCGAGCACCCTCTGCTGATCTACAACGAAGACTTCGCCCTCAGCCGCCAGCTGATGACGCTGTTTAACCAGCATAACGTGAAGCCACGCATTGCGGTGCGCAGCGGGCAGTGGGATTTCCTGGCGGCGATGGTGCAGGCCGGCGTGGGGATTGCCATTCTGCCGCAGCCGATTTGCGAGCGTCTGGATAAAAACACGCTGCGCTGGATCCCGCTGGAGAGCGATCTACACTGGCAGTTGGGGATGATCTGGCGTGAAGGGGTGTATTTGTCGCAGAGCGCGCAGGCGTGGCTGCAGTGTTGTGAGGGTTTTTGGGTGCGGTCTGAATAGTGCCCGGTGGCGCTGCGCTTACCGGGCCTACGTTCGAACCGTAGGCCGGGTAAGGCGAAGCCGCCACCCGGCAAAACAGCGCTACTGATTCTCTATCAACAGCGCTTCCAGCAGGTCCAGATCGTGCAGCAGCTTTTGCAGCGTCTCGTTGCTGATCTGGCGCGTGGCGCGCAGGTGATACAGCTCGGCACGCTCGGAGCGCAGCGCCGCCAGACGGAACCGACGCTCAAGGTTCTCCTCCTGCAGCGAGCTTTCCACGTCGTTACGCCCGTCCGCGCGACGGCGCAAGTTACCAATCACGCGGGAACTCACTTCCGTCAGCAGCTGATTGTCGATGTTCTCTTCCGCATCCGCGGCCAGACGTTCTTCCATTTTCTGGATAGCGACAATCGCCACTTCGGCGGTAGCCGCCCGCGCAATACGCTCCTCTTTATGCTGCTGGGTCGAATCACCGGCATCAATATGCTGGAGTAAAATCGGCAGCATAATCACGCCGACAAACAGTGAGAACAGAATCACGCCCGCCGCCAGGAAGACCAGCTCGTAGCGCGCCGGGAAGACGTCGCCCGTCGGCAGCAGCAGCGGAATGGAGAGGACACCGGCAAGGGTGATCGCCCCGCGTACGCCCGCAAAAGAAGCAATCAGCAGTTCACGCGTTGTCCACGAGCCGAACTCCATCGGCTTTTTCTTCAGGAAACGGACGCTGAAGTTTTTCATCGTCCACAGCCAGCCGAAACGCACCAGCATCAGCGCCAGGTAGATCAGCACGATGTCGGTAAACAGCATCCAGACCTCAACGTTCGGGTCGGCTTCGGCCGCCACCAGCGAGGATTCCATAATGCCCGGCAGCTGCAGACCCAACAGCAGGAACACCATGCCGTTAAAGACAAACTCCAGCATGGCCCAGGTGCTGTTGGCACGCAGACGCATGGCCAGCGGCGCGCGGCGCATCACACCGGAGCGGGTAATGGTCATCCCTGCCGCCACTGCCGCCAGAATGCCCGACACGCCGATATGTTCGGCAATCAGATAAGAGGCAAACGGCAGCAGGAACAGCAGTACGATCTGCGTAGCGGGTTCATCGCCGCCCCAGCGGCTGAGGAAGCGCAGCGAGCGGCCGTACAGCCAGCTCACCACGAAGCCCGCGAGAATACCGCCAATCGCCACCTTGAAGAACTCCAGCGTCGCGCCGCCGACGGTAAAGACCATCGTGCCCATCGCAACGGCCACGGCAAACTTCAGGGCAAC
Organism: Enterobacter pseudoroggenkampii; assembly: GCF_026420145.1. Classification (NCBI taxonomy): domain Bacteria; kingdom Pseudomonadati; phylum Pseudomonadota; class Gammaproteobacteria; order Enterobacterales; family Enterobacteriaceae; genus Enterobacter; species Enterobacter pseudoroggenkampii. The sequence continues at coordinate 92,423 of NZ_JAPMLV010000008.1, read as the reverse complement.
CAGGCCGGAGGCGTCGTTCATCAGCGCCTCCCCCTGTAAAATTCCCATAATTTTCTTCGGAATACGGCCTTCACCCACAATGCCGGACAGCGCCACGGCATCGGTTGGCGACAGCACGGCGGCCAGCGCAAAAGCCGGTATTAACGGAATGCCCGGTACCGCCCAGTAGATCAGAAAACCAATCCCGACGACGGTGACCACCACCAGCGCCAGCGCCAGGCCGAAGATCTCTCGCCCGTGCTCAAGGAATTCGCGCGTGGGCGTTTTCCAGCCATCGGCAAACAGCAGTGGTGGGATAAACAGCACGAGGAACAGTTCGGGGTCAAATTCCACGTGCAGGCCAAACGTCGGCCACGCCAGCAGCGCGCCGATGGCAATTTGCATTAATGGCAGGGGGACCTGAAAGGGCAGTACGCGTGTAACCACCCCGGATAGCGAGACCACAAGGGTCATGATGAGTATTGTGAAGAAGATTTCCATGCGTTCCCTGTTTGCTGTGTTGCTTATGTACTCCGGAAGGCGTCGTGCCTTTTATTCTATCTTCCCCAGAGTAACGCAAAAGGCAACAGGATGAGTCCTGAAAATAAAAACGGGCGGCCTGAGCCACCCGTTTTCGCATCAAAGGACAACTTAGATTGCCCAGCCGCCCGCGTAGAACGCCACCAGCGCAACGGCGATAATCACGGTGCCGATATTCAGCTTGCGCCACTCACCGGAGACCAGACGACCAATCACCAGCGACGCGAAGCCGATCATAATGCCGGTCACGATGTTACAGGTCAGCACGATGAAGACCGCGGTAATCAGGCCAGACATGGCGTCCACGAAATCTGCAAAGTCGATTTTCGCCACGTTGCTCAGCATCAGCAGGCCAACGTACATCAGCGCTGGCGCGGTCGCATACGCCGGAACCAGATAGGAGAGCGGAGAGAGGAACAGGATCAGCATGAACAGCACGCCGACGGTGATCGCCGTCAGGCCGGTTTTACCGCCTGCCGCCGTACCCGCTGCGGATTCGATGTACACCGCCGCAGGCGCCGCACCCACCAGGCCAGAGAAGACGCTGCTCAGGGAGTCAGTGGTCAGCGCTTTGCCGCCATCAATAATCTGACCGTCTTTATCCAGCAGGTTCGCCTGACCGGCCACCGCGCGGATGGTACCGGTCGCGTCAAACACCGCGGTCATCACCAGCGCCAGCACGCTTGGCAGGATCACCGGGTTCAGCGCACCGACGATATCCAGGCTGCCAATCAGGGAGTTGCCTTTGTCATCGCTCAGCGACGGCATGGCGAAAATGCCGGAGAAATGGACGTTCGGATCGAAAATCAGGCCGACAATGGAAACGCCGATAATGGTCAGCAGAATGCCGCCCGGCACTTTCAGTTTTTCCAGACCGATAATCACCGCCAGGCCGATCAGCGACATAATCACCGGGAAGCTGGCAAAGTGGCCCAGCGCCACCGGCAGACCGTCCAGCGGGTTCTTGATGACCAGACCGACGCCGTTGGCGGCGATCAGCAGCAGGAACAGGCCGATGCCGATACCGGTACCGTGCGCCACGCCCTGCGGCAGGTTGCGCAAAATCCAGCTACGGATGCCGGTCGCTGAAATCACGGTAAATAGGACACCCATCAGGAACACGGCACCCAGCGCAACCGGTACGCTGATGTGCTGACCCAGCACCAGGCTGAACGCGGTAAACGCGGTCAGAGAGATGGCGCAACCAATCGCCAGCGGCAGGTTCGCCCACAGGCCCATCACGATGGAGCCTACGCCGGCCACAAGGCAGGTTGCCACAAAGACAGCCGCTGGCGGGAAGCCCGCTTTGCCCAGCATGCCCGGCACAACGATGACGGAGTAAACCATCGCCAGAAACGTTGTCAAACCGGCAACGATCTCCTGGCGCACGGTGCTGCCGCGAGCCGAAATTTTAAACATGGCGTCAAGTGAACCGCCAGTACGCGCAGATGGCGTAGACATAGAAAACATCCCCTGAGAGTTTTTTAGGAAGTCCGTAAGCGAGGTGGAGACGCCGCTGCCAGCTAAACGTCAAATCCTTGTGTTGCGTTTGCGACGAAAGGGCGTCACAAAAAAAGCAAACGTTTAGCTCCGCGCTTACAAACGGGTGGTCAAATTAAGGCAAACGATTATCTAGCGTAATCCCCGCCCTTTTCAACTGAACTTTATCGTTTTTCGCTAAAATTCACTTATGATGCTGAAGAAATAAACAGAGGATGCGCAAACGTTATCGTCTATGCGCAATTTGTTTACATTTCAGTCCTCGCCCGGGATAGATAACGGCCCCCCTTGCTCCAGGGTTCTTTGCCAGCCAGGGCTGCTCTCAACTTTTGTCTTCCAGGCCTGAATATGCGGCAGATTAGCGATACCGCCGCGCGCCAGCAGGGCAAAGATCGGAAAGCTCATCTGAATATCGGCCATGCTGAGCGCATCCCCGGCAAACCAGCTGTTTTTGGCAAGGTGCGACTCAATAAAGCGCGCATGGGTTTCCAGCTGACGGTTGAGGTACGCTTTCTGCACCCCCTGCCCCAGCGCTTTGCCCAAAGTTCTGATACCAAACGGCACCGGCGGCTTGCCGAGGCTGTTGAAGACCAGCTTCATTAACAGCAGCGGCATCAGGGATCCTTCCGCGTAGTGCAGCCAGAAGCGGTACTGCACCTTATGCGCCGGATCTAAAGGCTTAAGCCGCGACTCAGGATCGTACGTTTCCTGCAGATACTCCAGAATGGCGCCTGACTCTGCGAGGATCAGTCCGTTATCTTCGATGACCGGTGATTTGCCCAACGGATGCACTTTTTTGAGAGCCTCAGGTGCCAGCATGTTCTTTTCACGCTGATAGTGAACGATCTCATAAGGCAGGCCGAGTTCTTCCAGCGCCCAGATCACGCGATGCGAGCGCGACTGGTTTAGGTGATGTACCGTGAGCATGGTTTTCTCCTGGTTATTCATACTTTTTAACTATAGAAAATTGAACAACACCGCGAAAAAAATTCGGCTAAAAACCGGTCAGCGAGGCTGGCGAAAAAACGGGTCTTGCATAGAATTAAAGTGTCAGCACAATCCGGAACCTCCCCAACCAGCTCGACACGAGGGGTGCTGACGTCGGGGGAAACCCTCCCGTGAACCAGCGGGATAGAGTGAAAGACAAAGACCGGGAAAAACTAAAGCGCCCTTATGTGGCGCTTTAGTTCTTTATGTGCTTTTTGCCGCGCAATCTCAGTCCTCTTCCAGCAACCGTGCCCCCGTCCCCTGCTCGCCCAGCTTGTCCCCGGGGTTACGCAACGGACAATCGCTCCGCGACAGGCAGCCGCAGCCAATGCAGCCATCCAGTTCGTCACGCAGCGCGACCAGCGTATGGATACGCCTGTCCAGCTCTTCGCGCCACTGGGATGACAGCTCTTTCCACTCTTTCGGGCTCAGCGTGTGCCCTTCCGGCAGCACGCCAAAGGCCTCGCCGATCGTGGCCAGGGGAATTCCGATTCGTTGCGCAATTTTGATAATCGCCACGTAGCGGAGCACGTCGCGGGTATAGCGACGCTGGTTTCCTCCGTTACGGATACTCTTGATTAACCCTTTGCTTTCATAGAAGTGGAGCGCCGACACGGCAACGCCGCTTCGCTTTGCCACTTCGCCGGGGGTTAAAAGCGCTTTAATTCGCGGCAATCTCTTTTCCATAAAACCTCTTTACCTCAAGTTAACTTGAGGAATTATACTCCCCCGCAGAGAAAACGACGAATTAACCGAGATAGTTGTATCTACAGAGGGGCAACCTTATGTCGCATCAGCAGATTATTCAGACGCTTATTGAATGGATTGATGACCATATCGACCAACCGTTGAACATTGATGTGGTCGCTAAAAAGTCGGGCTATTCGAAATGGTATTTACAGAGAATGTTCCGCACGGTCATGCATCAGACCCTGGGTGAGTACATTCGCCAGCGCAGACTGCTGCTGGCGGCGCAGGCGCTACGCTCAACGCAGCGGCCAATTTTTGATATCGCGATGGATCTTGGCTATGTGTCGCAACAAACCTTTTCCCGCGTGTTTCGCCGCGAGTTTGACCGCACGCCGAGCGACTATCGCCACCAGTTGAATTAATGAATATCAGTGCAAAGGTTGCTGCTGCCAGGTCATAAATTCCTGGGGCGGCATCGCTTTCGCGAAGTGCCATCCCTGACAAAACTGGACGCCGCGCTTCAACAGCCAGCTCACCTGCTCTGCCGTCTCTACCCCTTCCGCAATGGTTTTCAGCCGCAGGCTTTGCGCCATCTCGATAATATGCTCGGCGATCAGGTGGCTGGTGCTGTTGGTCGTTAAGGTATCGATAAACGATTTATCGATTTTCAGGATATCCACGTTCAGCGAGTAGAGGTTGTGCAGGTTCGAGTAACCGGTACCAAAATCATCAATCGCGACTTCATAACCCGCCTGACGGAAAGCCTGTATCACCGGCGTGGTTTTTGGCACATCGATAAAACCGCGTTCCGTCACTTCTATTTTGATTTGCTGCGCACGGACGGCGTAGTGGCGAGCCTTCTCGGAAATCATGGCGATCAGCCGCGAGGAGTGGAAATCCGTGGCCGACAGGTTAATCGAAATATAGAGATGGGGATGCTCGGCCAGGAAATGACCCAGATCGCTGAACACCTCTTCAACGACATAGTCTGTGATCCGCTCGCTCATCCCCTCATTTTCTGCCAGCGGAATAAACTCCGCCGGACTCATCACCTGCCCGTTAAAACCAGGCCAGCGTAATAACGCCTCCGCGCCCACGCACCGGTTGTTCTTGATATCAATAATCGGCTGATAGTGTACGCAAAGCTGTCGTTTGGTCAGTGCCCGGTGCAGTAAGCGCCCCGGCGAATTGAGCTCACGATGTGTACGGGACCATACCAGCAAAATAATAATGCTGCAGATCATGCCCAGCGGCAGCGTCAACGTCGCCTGGTGATAAAGCGTTTCATAAAAGCGTTTATTCGATGTCGATACAATGGCCGCAATCGGTCTTTTGGGGGAACTTACGATCGTATAAAAGCGGTTATCTTTTTGAAATACCGATTCCTTATCCCGAATCATCGAATTTAATAAAGAAACATTGGCTTTCTGGCTGACGGAAAAGAAAGCATTGGTTACCGTGTCGTACACTCCCCATGAGAGAGAATGATCCGCGGACATGACTTCGCTGTATGAAAGTGGATTGACGACCACCACATAATTTCCGCGCTGCATATATGTCATTTTATAACCAGTATAAAATGGGGTATCGCGATAATAATAGATAGCGACGTCAGGTTTACGCGTGTAATTAGCGACAGGAATAGCGTAGGGATGATCCGGTGTAAAAACGGTCGAACAAAGAAAATTCTGACCTTGAGCGTAAATTAAATCGGCGACAAACAGCCGGCCACGAACAACGTTCAGCATATATTGACGATGTCCCGGCGTGCAAAGCTCACCCTGATATTTTTCAGCCTCGTCCCGGGCCAGATCAACCTGTTGAATAACCAGTTCTGTTTTGTCTAAAGCCAGTTCAGCAAATGTCCGTAGCTGGGCGCTTGTTTCAGATACGGCGCGTAGCTGGGCAAACCATAGCGCAAGCATCACAGGCAGCATAACTACCATGATGATCCCTACCACCCTGAGCATTTTGCGCCGCGCGCTACGATTCATTTCCCGCCCTATATCCCTGCATGTTGTACGCCTGTAGTAATGAAGGCCGGATGCTTTGTTAAACAGGTGATTACGTTGCATGAATCATGCGAAGTTAGCAACTGACTTTTCGTATTAAAAATCTTAAATTTCGTTATGACGATAATATTTTCCCGTAAGCTAAACTGTAAGTATTCGTTCCGTTTCAATTAAGGAAAATAATTATCCAGCCCGCAAGGGCGGTGGGAAGATAACACAACAGACGATTGTTGATTAAGCCAAACTTGTAACAGCTCGAAAAATCATAACCTCGACATGGCATTTCATGCTATTTGTTCGGGCGTATTTTGTTCGTTGATTTATAAATAATCAGCTGCCACCACCGTTTTTCCTCGTCCCGAATGCTTGGCCTCATATAATGCTTTATCGGCACGCCTCAGCAGGACTGAAGTATCCCGCTGTCCTCCGCTTACTTCCACAACCCCGGCACTAAATGACAGCGACAGTTTTCTCTCCCCCACGGCCAGCGGGTTGGTTTGCAGAAAGGTGCGCAACCTGGCGGATAACTGCGCAGCGCCATTGCCGTTTGTTTGCGCCAGCAAGAGCAAAAACTCTTCTCCTCCCACGCGGCCTAATGCCGAATCTGAAGGTGATAACTCACGGATCGCGTTACAAAAGTGAAGGAGCGCCGCATCACCCACCGGGTGCCCCCACTCATCGTTGATCTGTTTGAAGAAATCCAGGTCAAACATCAGGACGCAAAAATGGCTGTTAACCTCATGCCGGGCACTGGCCGCCAGCGCAAGCTCAAGCTGCTGCAAAATCGCCGAACGGTTAAAGCAGCCGGTGAGATCGTCAGTAGTGGCTTTTACCTGCAGCTGCTGCTCGGCTTTTTTCCGCTCGGTGATATCCAGCCCAATATTGAGGATAGAGTTGTCCGGCAACAGAATGTTGGACCACAGCACCGTCAGCGGGGTCCCGTCTTTGCGTAGCGGATGCCACTCATACATATCCTTCAGCGGCGAGACATTGACCGACTCTCTTACCCGCCGCCGCTCTTCAGGGTCAGGATAAAACAGCGAAAGCGGATCGGCATGTTCCGCGATCTCCGCCATCGTCCAGCCGAATACTTTTTCACATTCGGCATTCCACAGCACGCAGCGGTTAAATTTGTCGAAAGAGTTCATTAAAACCGGGGCGCGTTCAAAAAGCGTCTTATATTGCGTCACGACACGCTGCATTTCCTGGGCAGTTTTCTCCCGGGCAATAATTTCCGCGAAATAGTCTTTTAATTTTTCGACCAGCACCACGACGATATTTTTCAGAATTGGCAGAGAAGAGAGTCGTTCATCAAACGCTAAAAAGAAATAGCCACTGCAGTGCCAGTTATGGGTTGAAAGTTTGCACAAGACACCGCTATGCAACTGCGCATAGCCCGGGTGCTGAGGAGGAAATAACGCACGGCCAATATTCTCTTTCCAGTAGACCACCCGCCATGAACGATGATGCCGCTGGAGCAGGGTGTCCGCCAGGAAATCGGCCACTTCGAAGGGATGGCAGGTCATCTCCCCGGCGCATACCACGCGCTGTAGCCCGTCATCACCATTAACGCTTACCCAGGCAAGACTTGCGCCCAGCGCGCGACTGATGGTCGTCAGCATGTCGGTCAGAGAACATTGAGCATGAAGCTGAGGCATCAGCTTAGCCAGCGCATGCAACGCTTGCATGCTGTCATTAACAATCTCACGTCGGTTTTCTTTCATTTTTTTCGCTGATTATCAGGCGATAAACCGGACGCAACTTTCTTCAGATTCGAAAAATCGACAAACCAACGCACAGGCTGAATCTCAGCGTAGCGAATTAAAAACAACGTTGTGTGTAATTAAAAACGTACAAAGAAATAAAAAAATAATTAAATTCAAAAACCTGAAAGGTTAGCTGCGAGTAAAATTAATTGTCCACTCAAGCATAAGCCATAGGGTTATTGCTGTAAACATTGTACAGTGAGCATCCTTTTGCATCAGTTTTGCTATCTTAATGAATTCATTATAAAGAGTGCGGGAACTGGAGAACTTAGCCAGCAAAGATATATTTTCACTCAGACACCCACTGATTCTCGGCAACTATGAATCACCCGTTTTTCATCACCCCGGGACTGGCGAATAAAGCAGCAAACGTGATATAGTTCACACATATAGTGTAACGAAAAAATCTGTTTCATTCAGTTCGTCTGTTTTGTTGAGGATGGGTTTTATGGCAACCATTACTACCAGCATGGTTCTCCTGCGCTGGCCTTTGTTGAGTGCGGTACTGATGTTTTTGGCCAGCACGCTGAACATTCAGTTTCGTAAATCTGACTACGCGGGTCTCGCTGTCATCAGCACCCTGCTGGGGCTGGGTGCAGCCTGCTGGTTTGCAACGGGTCTGCTTGGCATCACTCTGCTGGATATCGCCGCCGTCTGGGAAAATATTAAAGTGGTGATGGTTGAGGCGATGAGCCACACACCGCCAGACTGGCCGATGGTCATTACCTGATCCCTTCATCAATAAAAAACCCAGACGATGGTCTGGGTTTTTTGTTTTAAGTACTCGGAAATCAGAACGGAATGTCGTCGTCGAAATCCATTGGCGGTTCGTTAGACGGTGCCGGAGCAGACTGCTGCTGCGGGCGAGACTGCGCGCCACCGCTGAACTGGTTGCCGCCCTGCGGCTGCTGAGGCTGACCCCAACCGCCCTGCTGCTGGCTCTGACCGCCACCTGCCGGTGCACCGCCGCCCTGACGGCCACCGAGCATCTGCATGGTACCGCCCACGTTAACCACGACTTCAGTGGTGTACTTCTCAGCACCGGACTGATCGGTCCATTTGCGGGTACGCAGTTGGCCTTCGATATAGACCTGAGAACCTTTACGCAGATACTCACCGGCCACTTCGGCCAGTTTGCCAAACAGCACAACGCGGTGCCATTCGGTCTGCTCTTTCATCTCACCGGTCGCTTTATCACGCCAGGATTCGGAAGTAGCCAGCGTAATGTTGGCAACTGCGCCACCACTCGGCATGTAGCGTACTTCCGGGTCCTGGCCCAGATTACCGACGAGAATCACCTTGTTTACGCCTCTGCTGGCCATGTTCGTGTCTCCTGAATACGTTTCTTAATAGTGTAAACGCGCGAGTGTACCATTTCCACGCGGCAATTTGCATAGTTGCGTAGTCGGTTCAGAAATCTCTCGCGAACGTGTCATTGTTACACAGAGAATCAGAAAATGCATTCCAATACTGTATATTCAAACAGGTTAAATTGTGTCATAATTAGCCGTTTCTGACAGCCGTTTGTCCTTCAAACAAATCAGGCAATCCGTGTTCCAACCGGGAAAGGTGAATGGATAAGATCGAAGTTCGGGGCGCCCGCACCCACAATCTCAAGAATATCAACCTCATAATCCCTCGCGACAAACTCATTGTCGTGACCGGGCTTTCGGGGTCTGGCAAATCCTCACTGGCTTTCGACACCCTGTATGCCGAAGGACAGCGTCGTTACGTTGAATCACTCTCTGCGTACGCGCGTCAGTTCCTGTCGCTGATGGAAAAACCGGATGTTGACCATATTGAAGGGTTGTCCCCTGCTATCTCTATTGAGCAGAAGTCCACCTCGCATAACCCGCGTTCAACGGTCGGTACCATTACCGAAATTCATGACTACCTGCGTCTGCTGTATGCCCGCGTGGGTGAGCCGCGCTGCCCGGACCACGACGTCCCGCTGGCGGCCCAGACCGTCAGCCAGATGGTGGATAACGTGCTGTCGCAGCCGGAAGGCAAACGCCTGATGCTGCTGGCTCCAATCATCAAAGAGCGTAAGGGCGAACACACCAAGACGCTGGAAAACCTGGCAAGCCAGGGCTATATCCGCGCCCGTATCGACGGTGAAGTGTGCGACCTGTCCGATCCGCCCAAGCTGGAGCTGCAGAAGAAGCACACCATCGAAGTGGTGATTGACCGCTTCAAGGTGCGTGACGATCTCGCCACGCGTCTGGCGGAATCCTTTGAAACGGCGCTGGAACTCTCTGGCGGCACGGCCGTGGTCTCCGACATGGACGACCCGAAAGCGGAAGAGCTGCTCTTCTCCGCCAACTTTGCCTGCCCGATTTGCGGTTACAGCATGCGCGAGCTTGAACCGCGCCTGTTCTCCTTTAACAACCCGGCGGGCGCGTGCCCGACGTGTGACGGCCTGGGCGTCCAGCAATATTTCGACCCGGACCGCGTGATCCAGAACCCGGAGCTGTCGCTGGCGGGCGGGGCCATTCGCGGCTGGGACAAGCGTAACTTCTACTACTTCCAGATGCTGAAATCGCTGGCAGAGCACTACAAGTTCGACGTCGAAGCGCCGTGGGCCAGCCTGAGCCCGAACGTGCACAAAGTGATTCTGTTCGGTTCCGGCAAAGAGAACATTGAGTTCAAGTACATGAACGATCGCGGCGATACCTCCGTGCGTCGTCACCCGTTCGAAGGGGTGCTGCACAATATGGAGCGACGCTACAAAGAGACCGAATCCAGCGCGGTGCGCGAAGAGCTGGCGAAGTTCATCAGCAACCGCTCCTGCGCCACCTGCGAGGGCACGCGCCTGCGTCGTGAAGCGCGCCACGTGTTTGTGGAAAACACGGCGCTGCCGACCATCTCAGACATGAGCATCGGCCACGCGATGGACTTCTTCAATAACCTGAAGCTCTCCGGCCAGCGTGCGAAAATCGCCGAAAAAGTGCTGAAAGAGATCGGCGATCGCCTGAAGTTCCTGGTGAACGTCGGCCTGAACTACCTGACGCTTTCCCGCTCGGCGGAAACGCTCTCCGGCGGTGAGGCTCAGCGTATCCGTCTGGCCAGCCAGATTGGCGCGGGCTTAGTCGGCGTGATGTACGTACTGGACGAGCCGTCCATCGGCCTGCACCAGCGCGACAACGAGCGCCTGCTCGGCACCCTGATCCACCTGCGCAATCTCGGCAACACGGTGATCGTGGTGGAGCACGACGAAGATGCCATCCGCGCCGCAGACCACGTGATCGATATTGGTCCGGGCGCAGGCGTGCACGGCGGTCAGGTCGTTGCAGAAGGGACGCTGAAGGACATTATGGCGGTACCCGAGTCGCTGACCGGTCAGTACATGAGCGGCAAGCGCAAGATTGAAGTGCCAAAACAGCGCGTAGCGGCAGATCCGGAAAAAGTGCTGAAGCTGACCGGCGCGCGCGGCAACAACCTGAAAGACGTCACCCTGACGCTGCCGGTTGGCCTGTTTACCTGTATCACCGGCGTGTCCGGTTCCGGTAAATCGACGCTGATCAACGATACGCTGTTCCCGATTGCGCAGACGGCGCTGAACGGCGCGACGCTGGCCGAGCCTGCACCGTACCGCGACATCCAGGGGCTGGAGCATTTCGATAAGGTTATCGATATCGACCAGAGCCCGATTGGCCGTACCCCGCGCTCTAACCCGGCGACCTATACCGGCGTCTTCACGCCCGTACGTGAACTGTTTGCCGGTGTGCCTGAAGCACGCTCCCGCGGCTATACGCCAGGACGTTTCAGCTTTAACGTGCGCGGCGGCCGCTGCGAAGCGTGCCAGGGCGATGGCGTGATCAAGGTTGAGATGCACTTCCTGCCGGATATCTACGTGCCGTGCGACCAGTGCAAAGGCAAACGCTATAACCGCGAAACGCTGGAGATTAAGTACAAGGGCAAGACCATCCACGAAGTGCTGGATATGACCATCGAAGAGGCGCGCGAATTCTTCGACGCCGTCCCTGCGCTGGCGCGTAAGCTGCAGACGCTGATGGACGTCGGCCTGACCTACATTCGTCTGGGACAGTCCGCCACTACGCTGTCCGGTGGTGAAGCGCAGCGCGTGAAGCTGGCGCGCGAGCTGTCAAAACGCGGTACCGGTCAGACGCTCTACATTCTGGATGAGCCAACCACCGGCCTGCACTTTGCTGACATCCAGCAGCTGCTCGAGGTTCTGCATCAGCTGCGCGATCAGGGCAACACCATCGTGGTCATCGAACATAACCTGGACGTGATTAAAACCGCGGACTGGATTGTCGATCTCGGCCCGGAAGGCGGCAGCGGCGGCGGTGAAATTCTTGTCTCCGGTACGCCAGAGACCGTTGCAGAGTGCGAAGCCTCGCACACCGCGCGCTTCCTTAAACCGTTGCTGTAGTTGTCACACGGAGAGTTGCTGTCGGGTGGTTTCCGGCAGCAGCTCAACCGCCTGCTGATAGGACGCATCCACCAGGTAGTAAATCTGTGATCCTGGAATCGATCCATCCAGATAGACGGTGCTCCAGTGCGCCTTATTGAGGTGCTTGCTCGGCCTCACGTCATCATGCTGCTGACGCAGCAAATCCGCCAGTTCAGGGCTGGTTTTCAGCGACGCCGCCGGACGGCCTTCTACCTCTTTCACCATCGCAAACAGCACATCACCTACCTTAATCTGCGTGGCTTTCCAGTCGCTGTGGACGCTCTGCTCCGCGCCGGGCTTGCTCATGCAGTACTGAAGTATATCCGAAATTGTCATCTTTATTCCCCTTGTAGCGTGGCGATAATTTTACGCGAACCACCGTGAATACGATGCTCACCCAGCCAGATCCCCTGCCACGTTCCCAACAGCAGCCGCCCGTTGTGGACCGGCAGCATCAGCGATACGCCCAGCAAAGAGGATTTAATATGCGAAGGCATATCGTCCGCCCCCTCATAGTCATGCTCGTAAGGCGCGTTGTCCGGGACGCTCTTCAGAAAATGGTGTTCCATGTCGGACCGGACGGTGGGATCGCAATTTTCATTCAGCGTCAGAGAGGCGGACGTGTGCTGAAGCAGCAGATGCAGCAAACCCGTTCTGACGCGCGACAGGTCGCGGAGTTGCCCGATGACTTCATCCGTCACCAGGTGAAATCCGCGTGGCTTCGCGCTTAAGGTCAGGGTCTGTTGGTACCACATAGGCTGCTCCGTGATGAAAGATGAATCTTTCTAAGTGTGCAGCAAGAAGACGAAAGGTAAAACCCGCAGCAGCGAGATTTGATTAAAAAAGAGTCAAGCTCGCTGCCAGGGGCTCAATACTCCGAGTTGACGATCACCTCTTCGCCAAACTTTCCGGCCATCGGCAGCGGGCGATAGGTTGAGTTAGACGCGCGTAACACCCTGATCCCTCTGGCACCCACATCCTGTGCGGCGGTGATGTCGTTATCCGAATCGCCATAAAACACTTTGATGTTTTTCTTTTCCAGCCACTGGGTTTTGGTGTTTTGCCCCTCTTTGTCACCCGCAAAAATGACCGGGTTCATGCTGGTCGCCGGGATCTGGAAATCATCCTGCAGCGTTTTAGAGACGGTTTCCGTTTTGGTTTGACTGCGGCCGGTTACAAAATAAATGCTGTCACCGCGCTTCACGTGCATGGCAATAAGCGCACGGGCAACCTCTTTCGGGATGCTGAATTCGTCCCAGCCGTTGTTCATTTTTTCCCAGAATTCCGGGTTCTTCAGATACGCTTCGCTGTCGGGTGAATACGTTTTCTTACCGCGCCAGAAGCCGGGGCTTGAGAACAGCACGGTATCGTCAATGTCAAAACCCACGGCCATTGGCGCACGGCCCATTAGGCTGTTTTCGATTTGGGCCACGGAAACCCAGTGAATGGGCGCCTGCTCGGCAAGAATGGCGGCGGTGGTGCCGGTATAAAGCGGCGTCGGGGCAGAAGCTCGCGCGACGACGGCGCTATTAAGCGAGAACAATAAGCAGGCGGCGCTGAGCGCCAGTGTGATCTTGCGCATATTTTCCCCTGAATATTCAGTTTGTTATCGTTTTAATTTGAGCGGATGGTCAAAAAACTATCCGACCATAACCCCAGCGGGAGGTGAAGGGAAGGAGTTTTTGCTTATGAAGGGGAATAAAAAGAAGACGATCACAAAAGCCGGGCAACGTTTTTGTGCGGCCTGATGCCCTCACCCCGACCCTCTCCCACGGGGAGAGGGTGAGTTGGTAAGTACTTACATTACAGCAGCAAACGCCTGCGCCACGCGATGAACGTTGCTGGCATTCAGGCCCGCCACGCACATACGGCCGCTGGCAATCAGGTAGACGCCGAACTCTTCGCGCAGACGATCGACCTGGGCCGCACTCAGTCCGGTATAGCTGAACATCCCGCGCTGCTTGAGCAGATAGTCGAAGTTATGTCCCGGCACGGCCTCTTTCAGGACGTTAACCAGCTCCTGACGCATCGTCTGAATGCGCTGGCGCATCGCTTCCACTTCCGCAAGCCAGGACGCTTTTAGCTTTTCGTCACCGAGAACCGTCGCCACCACCTGCGCACCAAAGTTCGGCGGGCTGGAGTAAATGCGACGCACCGTCGCCTTAAGCTGGCCGAGCACGCGACCTGCCGCTTCGGCGTCTTCACACACCACGGACAGACCGCCAACGCGTTCACCGTACAGGGAGAAGATTTTAGAGAAGGAGTTACTCACCAGAACAGGCAGCCCGGCGCTGGCAGCGGCGCGGATGGCATAGGCGTCTTCTTCCATACCCGCGCCAAAGCCCTGGTAGGCAATATCGAGGAATGGGATCAGGTTACGGGCCTTCAGTACCTCAATCACCGCATCCCATTGGGCGTTGGTGAGATCCGCACCGGTCGGGTTATGGCAGCACGGATGCAGCAGCACAATGCTGCGCTCCGGCAGGGTGTTCAGTTTTTCCAGCAGCGCTTCAACGCGCACGCCGTTAGTTTCGCTGTCAAACCATGGATAGGTCGCCACTTTGAAGCCTGCGCCCTCGAAGATCGCAACGTGGTTTTCCCACGTCGGGTCACTGACCCACACGCCTGAATCCGGGAAGTATTTTTTCAGGAAGTCTGCACCCACTTTCAGCGCACCCGAGCCGCCCAGCGTCTGGATGGTCGCCACGCGTTTTTGCGCGAGCACCGCGTGATCGGCACCAAAAAGCAGCGGCGCAATGGTGCTGCGGTAGGTATTTAACCCTTCCATCGGCAGATAGAGCGACGCGCCGTGTGGAACCGCGTTCAGACGCGCTTCGGCTTCGGCAACGGCCTGCAGCTGAGGAATAAAACCCTCGTGGTTGTAATACAAACCGATGCTAAGGTTCACCTTGTCGCTGCGAGGATCTTCTTTGAAACGCTCCATTAAGGAGAGAATTGGGTCGCCGGCATAGGCGTCAACTTTCTGAAACACGCGATGATTCTCCGGAATTCGATGAGGCAGGGATTTCAACAATAAACCGGAAGTGGGAGAAGGTCGAGAGGATGTTAATAAAGTTGGAGCGAGGATAAAAACCTCACTCCATTGGCGGTTCAATCAATGTACTTCATCGCTACCCGCGAGGTCAGGCGCGTGATAAGTTCGTAAGCACTTACTTTCGTGATTTCAGCAATGCGTTCAACAGGCAGTCCCTCACCCCACATCACGACATCATCACCAGGCTTATCCTGGGCTTCAGGCCCCAGATCAACACAAATCATATCCATCGCCACGCGGCCGACAATCTTCACTTCGCGACCGTTGACCAGAACCGGCGTACCCGTTGGAGCTGCGCGGGGATAGCCATCACCATAGCCCATCGCCACCACGCCAAGACGGGTATCACGCTCGCTGGTCCAGGTACCGCCGTAGCCCACCGGCTCACCCGCTTTATGGTCTCGCACGGCAATCAGGTTAGAGACCAGCGACATAACCGACCGGAAGCCAAAGTCCGGCCCCCAGGGTTTGTTCTCCAGCGGCGACACGCCGTAGAGAATGATGCCCGGTCGCGCCCAGTCGAAATGCGACTGCGGCCACAGCAGAATACCGCCGGATGCCGCAATCGAGCGCATCCCCGGCTTGCCTTCGCAGAAGGTATTAAAGATATCCAGCTGCTGCTCGGTCGCACCGCACTCGGGCTCATCGGCGCGGGCGAAATGGCTGACGATATTCACCGGCTGGCGCACGTTTTTGCACCGGCATAAACGCTGATAGAACGCTTCCGCGCTCTCCGGACGCACGCCAAGACGGTGCATGCCCGTGTCGAGCTTCATCCACACGGTCACCGGCTCGCTCAGCTCGGCGGTTTCAAGTGCGGCCAGCTGTTCTTCGTTGTGCACTGCCGTATGCAGATGCTGGTCAGCAATGGTCGGCAAATCTGTGGCTTCGAAAAAGCCTTCGAGGAGCAGAATCGGTTGAGTAATCCCCCCCGCGCGCAGGCGAAGAGCTTCTTCAAGACGGGCGACGCCAAAGGCGTCGGCATCGGGGAGCGTTCGCGCGGTCTCAAGAAGACCGTGTCCGTAAGCGTTCGCTTTCACGACTGCAACGAGCTTGCTGGCGGGTGCCAGTTCACGCAGACGTTGCAGGTTGTGTCGCAGAGCGCGGCGGTTAATCACAACAGTTGCCGCTTGCATTTGAATTCCTTAGAAATTACTCATCATCATATTGAGGACCGGCATAGTTGTCGAAACGCGACCACTGTCCGTTAAAGGTCAGACGTACCGTCCCGATCGGGCCGTTACGCTGTTTACCGATAATAATTTCGGCGATCCCTTTCAGGTCGCTGTTCTCGTGATAAACCTCATCACGGTAGATGAACATGATTAAGTCGGCATCCTGCTCGATGGAGCCGGATTCACGCAGGTCGGAGTTGACCGGACGCTTGTCGGCACGTTGTTCCAGGGAGCGGTTCAGCTGCGACAGCGCCACGACCGGCACGTGCAGCTCTTTGGCTAACGCCTTGAGAGAGCGGGAAATCTCCGCAATTTCCAGCGTACGGTTGTCGGAGAGCGACGGGACGCGCATCAGCTGAAGGTAGTCGATCATGATAAGGCCGATACCGCCATGTTCACGGGCGATACGGCGCGCGCGGGAGCGAACTTCCGTCGGCGTCAGGCCGGAGGAGTCATCGATATAGATGTTACGTTTTTCCAGCAGAATGCCCATGGTGCCGGAGATGCGCGCCCAGTCCTCATCGTCGAGCTGACCGGTACGGATGCGGGTCTGATCCACGCGCGACAGCGATGCCAGTGAACGCATCATGATCTGCTCGGAGGGCATCTCAAGACTGAAGATCAGTACCGGTTTATCCTGCAACATTGCCGCGTTTTCGACGAGGTTCATCGCAAAAGTGGTTTTACCCATCGACGGACGCGCGGCGACGATAATCAAATCCGACGGCTGCAGGCCGGCGGTTTTCTTGTTCAAATCGTCATAGCCGGTGTTCACGCCGGTGACGCCATCGTGCGGCTGCTGGAACAGCTGTTCGATACGGGCCACGGTGGCATCGAGGACATCGGCGATGTTTTTCGGGCCTTCGTCTTTATTGGCGCGGCTTTCGGCGATTTTAAAGACGCGGGACTCAGCAAGGTCGAGCAGGTCTTCGCTGGTGCGGCCCTGCGGATCAAAACCGGCTTCGGCGATCTCGTTCGCCACCGATATCATCTCGCGGACGACGGCACGTTCGCGCACGATATCGGCATAAGCGCTGATGTTCGCCGCACTAGGCGTGTTTTTTGACAGTTCCGCCAGATAGGCAAATCCGCCGCAGCTGTCGAGCTGCCCAAGACGCTCCAGCGATTCCGCGAGCGTAATCAGGTCGATCGGGCTGCCCGACTCCTGCAGACGCGCCATTTCGGTAAAGATGTGGCGGTGCGGACGGGTGTAGAAATCTTCCGCCACGACGCGCTCGGCGACGTCGTCCCAGCGTTCGTTATCCAGCATTAAACCGCCCAACACCGACTGTTCCGCTTCAATCGAGTGCGGCGGGACTTTTAACCCTGCGACCTGGAAATCACGCTCGCGAGGTTCAGTCTGTTTGTTGAAGGGTTTGTTTCCTGCCATAGTGAATGGAGTTACCGAGATAAAGAGTGGGTCGAAAGATTACCACATTCTGGAGGAAGCATGGCAACACGTATTGAATTTCACAAGCATGGTGGCCCTGACGTACTCAAAGCGGTGGAGTTCACCCCCACCGCGCCTGGCGAAAACGAAGTGCAGGTTGAAAACAAAGCCATCGGCATAAACTATATCGACACCTATATTCGCGGCGGGCTCTACCCGCCTCCGTCGATGCCGAGCGGACTGGGCACCGAGGCAGCCGGTGTCGTCATCAAAGTGGGCAGCGCGGTTAAGCATATTAAAGAGGGTGACCGCGTGGTATATGCTCAGTCTGCGCTGGGCGCTTACAGCTCCGTCCACAACGTTCCGGCGGATAAAGCCGCCCTGCTGCCTAACGCCATCTCCTTTGAGCAGGCAGCAGCCTCGTTCCTGAAAGGTTTGACGGTTTACTACCTGCTGCGCAAAACCTATGAAATTAAACCCGACGAGCAGTTCCTGTTTCATGCCGCAGCGGGTGGCGTCGGGCTCATCGCCTGTCAGTGGGCAAAAGCACTGGGAGCGAAGCTGATCGGCACCGTCGGAAATGCACAAAAAGCGCAGCGCGCGCTGCAGGCGGGAGCCTGGCAGGTGATTAACTACCGTGAAGAGAGCATTGTTGAGCGGCTGAAGGAGATCACCAGCGGCAAAAAAGTGCGCGTGGTGTATGACTCGGTAGGGAAAGATACCTGGGAAGCGTCGCTGGACTGCCTGCAGCGTCGTGGTCTGATGGTAAGCTTCGGGAATGCGTCAGGCGCGGTGACCGGCGTTAACCTGGGCATCCTGAACCAGAAAGGTTCTCTGTATGTGACTCGCCCTTCCCTGCAAGGATACATCACCAACCGGGAAGAACTTGAGGAAGCCAGCAACGAGCTGTTCTCGCTGATCGCCAGCGGCGTCATTAAGGTGGATGTGGCAGAGGCGCAGAAATACCCGCTAACCGATGCGCAGCGCGCGCATGAGGTGCTTGAGAGCCGGGCGACGCAGGGGTCGAGTTTGTTGATTCCCTGAGCCCCAAAAAGAAATTGGGCTTCCCGTGGGAAGCCCTTTCTTTTTTTAGTTCGGCTGTATGTAGGGTACAGCTCGATGAATTCGTTATCGGCAGTCATAGTGACAGATTCGATAAGTAAATCCTATTCTGTTCTAAGCCATACTGCCGGAAAAGTTACAAGTATGTGACGAACCCCTCAATACCTTAGTAACGGAAGCGGTTATTGCGCTGATAACTGGGCACTTTTGGAGCTTTAATCGCCCGAATCACCCACACGACCGCGATGGCCAGCAGTAGCCACGGCAGCAATTTGATCGTCAGGGCAAACAGTCCGCCAATAAACATGACCACCGTCGCCACCACGATAGCCGCCAGAATGCCGAGCAGCGAAACGCCTGTCGCTAACAGCATGACAAAAAAGCCAATCACAAAAAGTAGTTCCAGCATGGTGCTCTCCCACGAGTTCCCGAGTAATGCAGTTAACATTACAAGAATCGTGCCAGCATTAACCTGTTGTTATTAAAGCAAAACGCCCCGCGAGAATTCGCAGGGCGTGGTGAATTTGACGAACTTTTAGCGAAAGTTATCGCTTGTCTGCCACCAGGCGCAGCGCATGTTCCAGCACCTCAATATCGGCGCCGGCTTTATGTGCGTTTTCGCTCAGGTAACGACGCCACTGACGCGCGCCCGGAATGCCCTGGAACAGGCCAAGCATATGGCGGGTGATATGGCCGAGATACGTACCGTTGCTCAGCTCGCGCTCAATGTAAGGATACATCGCACGCACGACGGCAACCGGATCGGTGTCTGCGCCTTCGATGCCAAAGATTTCGCGATCGACCGTCGCCAGAATGCCCGGGTTCTGATACGCCTCGCGCCCAACCATCACCCCATCCATATGTTCAAGGTGCGCTTTGGCCTCTTCCAGAGACTTGATGCCGCCGTTAATCGACATGGTCAGGTGCGGGAAGTCACGCTTCAGCTGATAAACGCGCGGATAGTCCAGCGGCGGGATCTCACGGTTCTCTTTGGGGCTCAGGCCGGAGAGCCAGGCTTTTCGCGCGTGGATGATGAACGTCTCGCATTCGCCCTTTCCGGAGACCGTATTGATGAAGTCGCACAGGAATTCGTAGCTGTCCTGGTCGTCAATGCCGATACGGGTTTTGACCGTCACCGGAATGGAAACCACATCGCGCATCGCCTTGATACAGTCCGCCACCAGCTGGGCATTCCCCATCAGGCAGGCACCGAACATGCCGTTTTGCACGCGGTCGGACGGGCAGCCAACGTTCAGGTTGATCTCGTCGTAGCCGCGCGCTTCCGCCAGCTTCGCGCACTGCGCCAGCGCGGCCGGATCGCTGCCGCCCAGCTGCAGGGCAACCGGATGCTCTTCTTCGCTATAGGCCAGGTAATCGCCCTTCCCGTGGATGATTGCGCCCGTAGTCACCATTTCGGTGTACAGCAGCGTATGGCGGGAGAGCTGGCGCAGGAAATAGCGGCAGTGTCTGTCCGTCCAGTCGAGCATCGGCGCAATGGAGAAACGGTGTGCAGGGAAAGCGGTCTGTGATTCTGACGACATGGCGAAGTTTTAAGCATCTGGTGGAAAAGGGGCGCTACTATAGCACAAAGAAAAGCCGGAGGCGCAGCGCCTCCGGTGGACTTTAGAACGTCATGCTCAGCTGAGCCCCTGCGCCCCAGGTTTCGTCTTCACCGTACAGGCCCATCAGGTCAACATGAACGGTACTGAATGGCGCGAAACCGACACCGCCGGTAAAGACATTGCTGTCGTTACCCTTCACGTCCGCGCGATAACCCGCACGCACCGCCAGCCAGCTGAGCGGCGTCACCTCGGCACCCACGCCAACATACTGCGACGTATCTTCGCTCTTAAATCCTTTGGTTTCCGTCAAATCGCCATCGGCGGTCAGCGTCACCAGATCGTTGTGCCAGGCGGCTCCGGCGGTCACCAGCGGACGGATCTGGTAGGTATCTTTATAGCTCACCACTTCTCCCGTCCGCCCGTTGCGGATACGGATATCTTTGGTGTCGATATCGCGCGACATCAGGTTTTGGCCGCTCACGCCGACCGTCCAGTTCTCGCCGAAATCAGCCGCAATACCGGCATCGACGTTAAAGCCCGTATCGTCTGTGCGGTAGCGGCTGTCGTTCCACTTGTTACTGTCGTAATCGTAGATTGAGGTGGTGTAGTTATAGACCCAGGTTTTTTGCAGTTTTGGCGTCACGCCTACGGAAACCGGGACGCCGCCGAGGTCAAACTGACGGGCAACGGCAACGCCGTAGTCAGACACAATCGCCGCCCGGCCAGACGCTGTTGAGTTGAGGTTTTTAGTGATCTGATCCGTGCCGTTCAGCGCAGCGTCCAGGGCAACACCGGCAGCCACCACTTTGCTTCTTTGAATACCGCGCAGATAATCAATATCTTGCTGATCGATAGACGAGCTAACCCGGCCATGAGCATAGCCTTTCGCCATAAAGGCCACGGAAAGCACATCGTTAGGGATACTCACCGCAAGCCCTGCTCCTGCCGTCGCGCGTGCGGTTTTGCCTTTGAGATAGTCCAGCTCATCGGCGAGATCTTTGGCCGCGCCCTGGAATTGATTAATGGAACCTAACGGATTAGTGATAATCTCCCTTGGCGTGAGGTCATCAACCACATCCTTGTAGTGATTAATTTTGTCGTTGATGGTATCAATCTCGTCCTGAAGATTGTCTTCATCCGTCACCTGCACCCCAACGGCTGGCAAGATGACCGTCACATCATCGTCTGGTTTTGCCTTTGCCAGCAGCGCCGGGTTAATTAACGCCCCACTGCCATAGCTCCCGGAGGCAACGCCCGTCCCGCCCATGGCGTCACTCCGTGATTCTGTCCAGGTATTGGCTGCTCCCGCCTGATTTGCCATAAACAAGGAGACAGCAATGCTAACCACCGAAAATTTAAAATTTTTTTTCACAGTATGCCCGTTATAGTCTGTTATGAAATAACCCCTGTCTGTTATCACCCAAACAGGAACGAACTATTGCTGTGAATAAGTAGTAAAAGACCCGCTATTTCTGTCCCTAAGTAAAACTCCCTTACGGCCTGTTATATTTTGTGACGGCCCTCAATATTTATAGATGAGGAAATTATTTTTTCCCAGGTTTTCCATCATGCGGTCCAAAAAACTGGGGTGGGTGGTCTACCCAGCGATCCTCACGGGTAGCGGCATACACCGGATTGAGGGGATAGTAGATGCGATTGTGCTTCTTGTTGGCCTCGCCTACGACCAGCAACCGCACCTCTTCCTCCGTGTTGTTAATAAAGGTGTGGCAGATACCGGTTCCGGCAGGAAACCCCACGCTGTCGCCCGGTTCAAGTTTCCACAGATAGCCATTTATCCACGCTTCTGGATAACCTTCGAGCACATAAATGAACTCTTCTTCATCGCTTTCCGCATGCGGATAGGACGTTCTGCGCCCTGGCGGCAAACGCTCATGATGGATACCAATGCGCCTGAGTCCAAGCTTACGAGCCAACGGGGCGCCGATAGAAAAAAGCTCATCGCTATCTGGATAGGTCGAATCATCCGCACCTTCTACGTCGCGCCAGTGCCGAATACAGTCAGGTTTTTTCATTGTTTATTTCCCGGTTTGTAATGGGTCAGGTATAGCACAGACTGGCGGATCTCGGTGTTTTTACCAGAACATGATAAAGTGGGGGTTTTCCGTCCTATAACATCCGGGGTGCTACATGGATAAGTCCACAAAAGAGCTGTTAGCGCAGGCCGAAAAGCTGTGTGCGCAACGCAATGTGCGCCTGACTCCGCAGCGCCTTGAAGTATTACGTCTGATGAGCCTGCAGCAGGGTGCCATCAGCGCCTACGATCTGCTCGATCTTCTCCGCGAAAGCGAGCCGCAGGCAAAGCCGCCAACGGTGTATCGCGCCCTGGATTTCCTGCTTGAACAAGGGTTCGTGCACAAGGTGGAATCCACCAACAGCTATGTGCTGTGCCATCTGTTCGATCAGCCCACCCACACATCGGCGATGTTTATCTGTGACCGCTGCGGCGTGGTGAAAGAAGAGGCTGCGGAAGGCGTGGAAGACATTATGCATACGCTGGCAGCGAAAATGGGGTTTGCCCTGCGTCATAACGTGATTGAGGCGCACGGGCTCTGTTCCGCGTGCGTGGAGGTGGAAGCCTGTCGTCATCAGGACGCGTGCCAGCACGACCACTCAATTCTTGTGAAGAAAAAGCCGCGTTAACGGCAAAAGAAAAGGCGGCTTAGAGCCGCCCTGTGGGTTATTCAGCGTTACCAGCGGTAGTCGTTACGGGTTTCCCAGTCTTTGACTTCGTTTTCCGCCTGATCTTTCGCGTAGCCGTAACGTTCCTGAATTTTACCGACAAGCTGATCGCGTTTACCTTCAATGACGGTCATATCGTCATCCGTCAGCTTACCCCACTTTTCTTTCGCTTTACCTTTGAACTGCTTCCAGTTGCCGCCGATTTCGTCTTTATTCATCATCGTGTCCTCTTAGTTAAGCGTCGGGTCGTAACGTCCGTTACGTTCTTTTCTGCTGGACGTGATAATTATTGTAGTTAAGGATTCGGCAGTTGGTTTCACATTCGGAATCTTTAACCGTCACGATATATCGTGACGTGAAGAGAACCAGGTATTGTTTTGCCAGTGGCGGTGCCAGATAAACGCCAGCGACAACCCTCGCAGCGAGAGGAAAACGGCCAGGGCCAGCCACAAACCGTGATTACCCAGCCAGGGGAGCGTCAGCAGCGTCAGACCAAACCCGGCCGCTGCAACCGCCATACTGTTACGCATTTCCGCTCCGCGCGTCGCACCAATAAACATGCCGTCCAGCAGATAACACCAGACGCCGACCACCGGTAAGACGACTTGCCAGATGAGATAGTGACTCGCCAGCTCGCGCAGCGCAGGGATAGACGTCAGCAATGCAACGATCTGCTCACCAAAGCAGGCGTAAACCAGGCCAAACGCCAGCGCCACCAGTCCCGACTGACGGCAGGCTGCCCGCCAGACATCCCGTAGTTGCCCGCTTTCACGCGCACCGTACGCCTGCCCGGAATGCGCTTCTACCGCATAGGCAAAACCGTCCAGCGCGTAGGCGGTAAAGGTCAGTAGCGTCATCAATACCGCGTTGACCGCAACGATTTCTGGCCCCAGTCGAGCCCCGAAGACCGTCAGCGCGCCGAAGCAGAGCTGAAGCAGCAGCGAGCGCAGCATGATGTCTCGGTTAAGCGCCAGCAGCTTACGGATATTGCCGCGCCATGCGGTTTTGAGCAGCGCCAGGGAGATGCCGCGCATCGCCAGCACGCGCCAGACCATCCACAGGCCAATGATAAAGGTCCCGTATTCGGCAATCGCCGTCGCCAGCGCTGCGCCCTGCACGTTCATATGCTGGCCCATCACCAGCCAGACATCCAAAACGATATTGAGCAGGTTACCCACCACCAGCAAAATCACTGGTGCACGGGCGTACTGCACGCCCAGTAGCCACCCCAGCAGAACCAGGTTAGCCAGCGACGCGGGCGCGCTGAGCCAGCGGATTTCAAGGAACCGTCGCGCCTGCGCGAGTACCGCCTCGCTACCGCCAACAACATGAAGCGCAAGGTCGATCAGGGGCGCACGCAATAAAACGATTAACGCCCCCGCGCCAAGCGCGAGGATCAGCGGCTGGACCAGCGCTCGCGCCAGACGCAGCGGATCTTTTGCACCATAAGCCTGTGCCGTGAGCCCGGTGGTGCTCATACGCAAAAAGAGCAGCAGCATAAACAGGAAGCTGGTTGCCGTCGCGCCAATCGCCACGCCGCCAAGATAAACAGGCGAATCAAGATGGCCAATAACGGCAGTATCGACCAGACCCAGCAAGGGAACGGTAATATTGGAGAAGATCATCGGCAGAGCAAGACGCCACAATGCCTTATCGGATGCCGTCAGCAGTGACATGAAAAATACCGGGTGTGGAGAATGAAGCAGGCTACAGCGGCGCCATAGCCTGTCAGGAAGAGGTTACAGCCATTCGCCGTTGCGAATGACCCCAACCGCCAGCCCTTCGATAGAGAAGTTGTGTTCGCGCAGATCGACCACAATCGGGGAGAACTCGTTGTTTTCAGGCAGTAGCTGAACGGTGTTCCCCTGTTTTTTCAGACGCTTGACGGTCACTTCGTCGTCAATGCGCGCGACCACCACCTGGCCGTTACGCACATCCTGCGTTTTGTGCACCGCAAGCAGATCGCCGTCAAGAATACCGATGTCTTTCATCGACATACCGCTGACGCGCAGCAGGAAATCAGCGCTCGGTTTGAACATGGCTGGATCGACCTGGTAATGGCCTTCAATATGCTGCTGTGCCAGTAAAGGCTCACCGGCAGCAACACGCCCCACCAGCGGAATGCCCGTCTCTTCTTCCACCAGCAGGCGGATACCACGTGACGCGCCCGAGACAATCTCAATCACGCCCTTACGCGCCAGCGCTTTCAGGTGTTCTTCGGCAGCATTCGGAGAACGGAAGCCCAGACGCTGCGCGATTTCCGCACGCGTGGGTGGCATACCCGTCTGGCCGATATGATCCCGGATGAGATCAAACACCTCTTGCTGCCTGGTCGTTAATGCTTTCATTCCGCCCCCTGGGTGTATATACAGTTATGCTGTGAGTATATACAGTCAAAGGCGATTTTGGAACCAAAAACTGCACAAAAAACCAGGGACTTAATTATTCCTCGAGGCTCATCGGAAATGTGACCAAAGCAGCGTGACCCAGGTGATAGCGGCAGTGATAATCGCCAGCAACACGGCAGCAGAGCCCATGTCTTTTGCGCGGCCAGAAAGTTCATGGAAATCTGAACCAATGCGATCAACCACGGCCTCAATAGCGCTATTAAGAATTTCCACTATCATCACCAGAAGCACGGAACCTATAAGAAGTACGCGGGTAATCGCATCAACATCAAGGAAACAGGCGACGATCACCGCGATGATAGCGGCGATGCCCTCCTGGCGAAAGGCGGCTTCGTTGATCCACGCGGCACGGAAACCTTTCCATGAATAGCCGGCGGCTTTGATGATACGCGTTAACCCAGTGGTATTATTGGCCATTAAAAGAACCTTTTATGAAAAAAAGCGTCAGTAACAGGAACTGTAGCGCGTTTCGCTACAGCCTGAAGTATGACGGGTAACAACAGAAATTTTGCGCGCTTTCTGTTATCCTTGCGCCGCAATTGCATTATTAACCAGAGGCTTTACATCGTTTATGTCCGGCTGGCCACGAATTTACTACAAATTACTTAATTTACCATTAAGCATCCTGGTAAAAAGCAAGTCTATCCCAGCAGAACCCGCGCTGGAATTGGGGCTCGATACGTCACGTCCTATTATGTACGTTTTGCCTTATAACTCGAAGGCAGACTTACTGACGCTTCGCGCCCAGTGTCTGGCGCATGACTTACCTGACCCGCTTGAACCGCTTGAAGTTGACGGTACGCTGCTGCCGCGCTATGTGTTCATTCACGGTGGACCGCGCGTGTTTACCTACTACACGCCAAAAGAAGAGTCCATCAAGCTGTTCCATGACTATCTCGACCTGCACCGCAGCAACCCCGATCTGGATGTGCAGATGGTGCCGGTATCGGTGATGTTTGGTCGTCGTCCGGGCCGTGAAAAAGGTGAAGAGAACCCGCCGCTGCGCATGCTTAACGGCATCCAGAAGTTCTTTGCGGTCTCCTGGCTGGGGCGCGACAGCTTTGTGCGTTTCTCCCCTTCCGTTTCGCTGCGTCGCATGGCGGACGAGCACGGCACCGACAAGATCATCGCGCAAAAACTGGCGCGCGTGGCGCGTATGCACTTCGCCCGTCAGCGCCTTGCTGCCGTTGGGCCGCGTCTCCCGGCGCGTCAGGATCTGTTCAACAAGCTGTTGGCCTCCAAAGCGATTGCCCGCGCCGTTGAAGACGAAGCGCGCAGCAAGAAAATATCGCATGAGAAAGCCCAGCAGAACGCCATTGCGCTGATGGAAGAGATTGCAGCGAACTTCTCTTACGAGATGATTCGCCTGTCCGATCGTATTCTCGGCTTTACCTGGAACCGTCTCTACCAGGGCATCAACGTTCATAACGCCGAGCGTGTACGTCAGCTGGCGCATGATGGCCATGAGATTGTCTATGTTCCCTGCCACCGCAGCCATATGGACTACCTGCTTCTTTCCTACGTGCTCTATCATCAGGGGCTGGTACCACCGCACATTGCTGCCGGTATCAACCTGAACTTCTGGCCAGCAGGTCCAATTTTCCGCCGCCTGGGCGCATTCTTTATCCGTCGTACCTTCAAGGGCAACAAGCTCTACTCCACCGTGTTCCGCGAGTATCTGGGCGAGCTGTTCAGCCGCGGCTATTCCGTGGAGTACTTCGTGGAGGGCGGTCGTTCCCGTACCGGACGTCTTCTCGATCCGAAAACCGGCACGCTGTCGATGACCATTCAGGCGATGCTGCGCGGAGGAACCCGTCCCATCACGCTGGTGCCAATCTACATTGGCTACGAGCACGTGATGGAAGTGGGCACGTACGCGAAAGAGCTGCGTGGTGCAACCAAAGAGAAAGAGAGCCTGCCGCAGATGCTGCGCGGCCTGAGCAAGCTGCGTAATCTCGGTCAGGGCTACGTGAACTTCGGCGAACCGATGCCGTTGATGACGTACCTGAACCATCACGTTCCCGAGTGGCGCGAATCCATCGATCCTATCGAAGCGATTCGTCCAGCCTGGCTGACGCCAACGGTCAACGGCATCGCGTCCGAGCTGATGGTGCGCATTAACAACGCCGGTGCGGCTAACGCCATGAACCTGTGCTGTACGGCACTTCTGGCTTCGCGTCAGCGCTCGCTGACCCGTGAACAGCTCACGGAGCAGCTGGATTGCTATCTGGATATGATGCGTAACGTGCCGTACTCGGTTGATTCGACCGTGCCTTCTGCAACCGCCAGTGAACTTATCGATCACGCGCTGCAGATGAACAAGTTTGAAGTCGAAAAGGACACGATCGGCGACATCATCATTCTGCCGCGCGAGCAGGCAGTGCTGATGACCTACTACCGAAACAACATCACCCATATGCTGATGCTGCCGTCGCTCATGGCGGCTATCATCACCCAGCATCGCCGTATCTCGCGTCAGGAACTCTTGCGTCACGTTGAGACGCTCTATCCGATGCTGAAAGCGGAGCTGTTCCTGCGCTGGAGCAAGGATGAGCTGGCGGGCGAGCTGGATAAACTGACGGAAGAGCTGCGTCGTCAGGGGCTGATCACCGTCACGAACGACGAGCTGCACATCAACCCGTCACGCTCCCGCACCCTGCAGCTGCTGGCGGCCGGTGCGCGCGAAACGCTGCAGCGCTACGCCATTACGTTCTGGCTGCTGAGTGCGAACCCGTCTATCAACCGCGGTACGCTGGAGAAAGAGAGCCGGACGCTGGCCCAGCGCCTGTCCGTTCTGCACGGCATTAACGCTCCTGAATTCTTCGACAAAGCGGTCTTCAGTTCCCTGGTCCTGACGCTGCGCGATGAAGGCTTCATCAGCGATACGGGTGATGCCGAGCCGGAAGAGACGCTGAAGGTATACCAGATGCTGGCAGAGCTGATTACCTCGGACGTGCGTTTGACGATTGAGAGCGCCACGCAGGGCGAGTAACGCAATGCCGGGTTATGGCCCGGCCTGACGCCCTGGATAATAAAAAGGCCCGGTAAGCGCTGACGCTACCGGGCCTTATTTTTAGACTTGTTAAATCACTGCCCTCAGCTGAGCAGCGTAAAGGCAATCATCCCGACAATTGCACCCGTCGTGCCGAGAATGGTTTCCATCAGCGTCCAGGTTTTCAGGGTTTGCGCTTCGGTGGCGCCGGTAAATTTACCGAACAGCCAGAAGCCCGCGTCGTTAACGTGAGAAACCACAATCGAACCGCCCGCGATACAGATAGACAGCGCGGCCATCTGCGCACCGGAGTAGTTCAGCTGTTCAATCACCGGCATCACCAGACCCACAGCGGTTAAACACGCCACGGTTGCGGAACCCTGGATGATACGTACCGCCGCAGCCAATACGAAACAGGTTACCGCAATCGGCAGGCCCATCCCGGTCAGCGCTTCGCCCAGAGCCGGGCCCACGCCGGAATCCACCAGTACCTGCTTGAACACGCCGCCGGCACCGATCACCAGCAGGATAATCCCCGCAGGCTGCAGCGCGGCACCGCAGATCTCCATCACCCGGTCTTTTGGCATTCCCTGACGCATCGCCAGGCCGTAAATCGCCACCAGACAGGCCACCAGGATCGCCGTGAACGGATGACCGATGAACTCAAACCATTCATAGGCGCTGGAGCCCACCGGCACAAAGCGCGCGGCGATGGTTTTCAAACCCACGAGAACCAGCGGGAGCAGGATCAGCGACAGGCTGAAGCCGAAGGACGGCATTTTGCCCTCGCCCAGGTGCGGCTCGGTGATGTCATCCGGGATATGAAGCTCAACGTAACGGCTGATGAAGTTGCCCCACAGCGGACCGGCAATAATCATCCCCGGGATTGCCGCGCACAGGCCAATCAGGATCATCCAGCCAAAGTCAGCGTGCATCTGGGACGCCAGCAGCATCGGCGCAGGCCCAGGCAGCAGAAACGCCGCGGCCGCCGCCACGCCCGCAAACAGTGGAATAACCAGCTTCACAAGGTTTGTGCCGGTATGGCGCGCCATGGAGAACGCGACGCTTATCAGCAGCACAACGGCCACTTCAAAGAACAGCGGCAGCGCGCAAATCAGGCCCGCCAGGCCAATCGCGTAGTGCGCGCGGCTGTGGCCGAAGGATTTCAGCATTTTGACGGCAATCTGGTCGACCGCGCCCGTCTCGTGCAAAATCTTGCCAAACATCGCGCCAAGGGCCACCACAATCGCCAGGAAGCCCAGCGTACCGCCCATCCCTTTTTCCATCGTCGCGGCGATCTTGTCGAGCGGCATACCGGAAAAGAGACCTGCACCTATAGAAACCACCATCAAAGCAACAAAAGCGTGCATACGCGCCTTCATCACTAAAAACAGCAGCAGCAACACGGAACCCACTGCTGTCAAAACTAGCGTTAATGTACTCAAAACTTACTGCCTTTTATTAATGACCTCGATGGTGCTGGCAACAACACCTTCCAGTGACTGATCGATATCAACCACTAAGACGTCTTTCTCGTCTTCACCCGGCTCCTGCAGCGCTTCGAACTGCGTCACCAGCATCTGGGTTTTGAAGAAGTGACCTTTACGCGCCTTCAGGCGGCTTTCAATCACCTCGAAATCCCCTTTCAGGTAGATGAAAGAGAGGTTCGGGTTACCGTCGCGCAGCAGGTCGCGGTAGGTTTTTTTCAGCGCAGAGCAGACGATCAGGGAGACTTTATTGGTACGCTGCATAGCGAACGCGGCGTCATTCAGCGCCTGCAACCACGGTTTGCGGTCGTCGTCGTTCAGCGGCTCGCCGGAGGCCATTTTCATGATGTTGCTGCGCGGATGGAGGAAGTCGCCATCAAGGAACGCAGCCTGGAGTTGATGCGCCACTTCGCTGGCTACGGCTGATTTCCCGCTACCGGAAACGCCCATCAGGACGTAGACGTGGTGATCGTGATTAGTCGTGCTCAAAGGGTGTCCCTCAGTCAATTGTTACGGGTAACAGTTATCGGTAACATTGTCCTGCCGGGGCAAAAGAGAAGCAATATCCAAACGTGCGCGAAGTGAATAAGTGTGAGCTACTTCAAATTTGTCAGTTCAAATAGATCCACCCGGTGACAAGGTGAAACCTAAATCTAACATTTTCGGGGTAACTGCCTCACCACGAATGCGCGCCAGCAGGCGTTCTGCGCCAATACGGCCCATACGTTCACGCGGGGTCAGGACGCTCGCCAGACGCGGCTCCATCACCTGACCAATGTCGTGGCCGTGGAAACCGGCGATCGCCATATCATCAGGGATCTTTAACCCCAGACGCTGACACTCAAACGCCGCGCCAACCGCCAGGTCATCGTTGGTACAGAAAATACCGTCCAGTTGCGGATACTCGCGCCGCGCCTGACGCATCAGCTCAATACCCGACGTATAGGAGGAGGACTGCTCCACCATCACGCTGTACGGGGTTAAGTTTGCGTCGAGCATCGCCTGCTCGTATCCCTTCTGTTTGATGATAGTACGTTCATCAAGACGCGCACCCAGATAGGCGATATGACGATGCCCGCGGGCGATAATGGCCGCCGTCATCTGGCGCGCCGCTTCAAAGTTATCGAACCCAACGGCAATATCGAGACACGGCGACTGGCTGTCCATCAGCTCCACCACAGGGATACCCGCCACTTCGATCATTTTGAGCGTGCGGGCAGTGTGGGTACGTTCGGTTAAAATCAGGCCGTCAATGTTCCAGGAAAGCATCGACTCAAGACGTTCCTCTTCCAGTTCCGGCTTGTACCCATAGTGGGCGAGCATGGTCTGGTAGCCAAAAGCATCGGTGACGCTTTCGATTCCCCGCAATACTTCGGCGAAAACCTGGTTGGTCAGGGATGGAAGCAGGACACCCACCGCACGACTGGTCGCATTGGAGAGAATATCGGGTGCGCGGTTGGGGATATAACCCAGTTCATCAAGGGCAGCGGCAATCTTGCCACGTAACGCCACGGAAACCTGTTCCGGGTTACGTAAAAAACGGCTGACCGTCATTTTGGTCACACCGACGCGATCGGCGACATCCTGAAGTACGGGGCGTTTCTTTTTCATCGTCCTGAGAAATCTTGAAGTGAGAGATTTGCTCAGTTTATCACGGACAAAGCCCATCCTTCCCCTGTCAAAGGGAAGGATGGGTATTTATTTATGTTTTATTACACCGGCGGCAGGTCAAACAGCAGAATTTCGCTTTCGCTGTCGGCATGCACGGAGAGCGCCTGCTCATCCCAGATGGCCAGACCATCGGCGGTGGTTGCTTTAGTGCCGTTGATGGACACTTCACCTTTCACCACCTGGATCCAGACGCGGCGGTTAGCGGCAATCTGATGCACGGACTGTTCATCTTTCGCCAGCGCCCAGCGGTACAGCTCCATATCCTGATGCACTTTCAGGGAACCTTCACGCGCATCCGGGGACAGCACCAGCTGTTTGCCCTGTTTCGCGTCGAAGCGGCGCTGCTCGTAGCGCGGCGTGATGCCGGTCTCTTCTGGAATGATCCAGATTTGATACAGGTGCAGTTTTTCCGTTTTGCTCGGGTTGTACTCGGAGTGACGCACCCCGGTACCCGCGCTCATAATCTGGAACTCGCCCGCCGGAACCTGCTCTTTGTTGCCCATGCTGTCCTGGTGCTCAACCGCCCCTTCCAGCACATAGGTCAGGATTTCCATGTCTTTGTGCGGGTGGGTACCAAAGCCCTGGCCCGCATCAATCACGTCATCGTTAATCACGCGCAGTGCGGAGAAGCCCATGAAGTTCGGGTCGTAGTAGTCGGCAAACGAGAATGAATGCCATGAGTCCAGCCAGCCATGATTCGCGTGACCACGTTCGTTTGCTTTGCGTAAGTAGATCATTGTTTTCACCCTCAGTTCGTTTCGATGGAGTAAGTGTGGACGCAAACCGCCTGGGATCATAGAGGGTGAAAATTGACTCCTCTGTTCAAAAATTATGAACAAGCGCAGAGGAGCCGTTTTTGCTTATTTCGCGAGGGTTATCGTGGCAGGAGAAGCCTGTTCGAAGGCCCGTTCAAGGATTTCGAGGTTGGTTAGAACGTCAGATTCCTTGACGTAATTCGGCGCGCCGGATGTAAGGGTTTCATAGAGCGCATCGTAGACGCGGCCATAGTCGCCAGTTTCCGGTTTCAGCTCCTTCCTGACCGTTACGCCCTCATCGTTCACGTACTCCAGGACGCCCACAGAATCATCCGCCGCAAAACCCGGTTCGCCCGGCATGATGTTAGCCTTCAGGCTGGTCTCCTGCTGGTCAATACCGTACTTAATGAACGAGCCTCGGGTGCCGTGAACGATAAATTTCGGGTAGTCGATCTTCACCAGATGGCTGGTTTTGACGATGGCTTTCAGGTCGCCGTAGAACAGCTGCGCTTCAAAAGTATCGTCCGGGTTGGCTTTATTACGCAGGCTGCGGATGTCATACGCCACGTGGTCCGGTCGGCCAAACAGGGAGATGATCTGGTCCATGGTGTGCACGCCCAGACCATAGAACGAGCCGTCCTGCGGCAGGCCGGGTTGCGTTTCCGCTACCGGACGGTAGTAATCGAAGTGGCTTTCTATTTCCACGATGTCGCCCAGCTTGCCGCTTTCAATCGCTTTTTTCGCCGTCAGGAAGCAGCTGTCAAAGCGACGGTTCTGATACGGCGTAACGGTCAGGCTTTTGCTTTTCGCCAGCGCGAACAGCTCTTTCGCTTCGGCGATAGTCGGGGTGAACGGCTTTTCCACCAGCACGTTTTTACCCGCTTCGAGCGCGCGTTTCGCATACTCAAAATGGCTGTCGGCGTGGGTGCAGACGACAACCAGTTTGACCTGCGGGTCGTTAAGCACATCATCCAGATCGCTGGTGAAATGAATATGGGAATACTGCGGGGATTGCTCTTCCGGCTTCGCGCGGCGGCGGTAGATATGGGCCACATGCCAGCTGTCTTTACGGGTGAGAACATACGGCAGGTGATAGCGGGTCGTACTTTTACCAAATCCAATAAATGCGCAATGTAGTGTCATAGCTCAGTCCTTTTGGAAGGTTACTGAGTCTAACCATAACAAAAAAAAAGCCAGCTAAAAGCTGGCTAAAGTAATACTGGAAGCAATGTGAGCAATGTCGTGCTTTCAGGTTCCCGTAGAGGTCTTCCTGAACGCAAAGCAATAATAATCATTCTCATTCGCACTTGTCCAATACTTTTTGCAAAAATTAGCGGTTGACTCAAATTTTAAAGTCATTGATGTTGGAAGGGACGTTTAACTGACTGAGGAACAAGGAATGAGTGAGATAGTGATACGCCACGCGGAACCGAAAGATGCTGAAGCCTTACGCCAGAACTATATGCATCCGGGGGTGTATCACGACACGCTACAGCTACCTCATCCTACCCTTGAGCACTGGCAAGAACGTCTTATCGCAAAACCCGGCCAAAAACGCCTTGTCGCCTGCATTGATGAACAACTTGTTGGCGATCTGATGCTTCAGGTGGAAGCCAGCCCGCGACGCAGCCATGTGGCCACATTCGGTATCAGCGTTGCGGCGCATGCACAGGGGCGCGGCGTGGGCAGTGCGTTAATGCGCGAGATGATAAACCTTTGCGATAACTGGATGCGTATTGAACGGATTGAATTAACGGTGTTTGCCGATAATCCTGCCGCTCTGGCGCTGTACCGGAAGTTTGGTTTCGAAATCGAAGGCACCGGCAAGAAATTTGCCCTGCGCAACGGCGAGTATGTGGATGCGTATTATATGGCGAGAATGAAGTGACACTTTCTCCTCTCCCCATAGGGCGAGGGAGAAAAGACCGCACCGTGCGATCCCCTCTCCCCTATGGGGAGAGGGTTAGGGTGAGGGGAATAATTAATACCCCGCCGACAAATCATCCACCGAACGCGGGTCCGATGCGCCAAACAGCGCCCCGTCCGGGCCCACCATAATGCTCTGCGTACTGCCCATCGCCTCTTTCACCGCCACCTTTTGACCGCGCTGCTCCAGCAGCTTGATGGTATCCGGGCTAAAACCCTTCTCCACGCGCAGCTCGTCCGGCAACCACTGGTGGTGGAAACGCGGGGCGTTGGTCGCTTCGGCGACGTTCATCCTAAAGTCGATGCTGTTCACCACCATTTGCAGCACGGTGGTGATAATCCGGCTGCCGCCAGGGCTGCCGGTCACCAGCCAGGTTTTCCCGTCTTTCACCACGATGGTGGGCGACATGGACGACAGCGGACGTTTCTTCGGCCCTACCGCATTCGCATCGCCGCCGACCAGCCCGTAGACGTTCGGCACGCCCGGTTTGGCAGAGAAGTCATCCATCTCGTTGTTCAGCAGAATGCCGCTGTTGCCCGCCACAATCCCGGTGCCGAAGGTGGTGTTGAGCGTATAGGTCACCGCCACCGCGTTACCGTCTTTATCCACCACCGAGAAGTGAGTGGTCTGGTTGCTTTCATACGGCGCCAGCTTGCCGGGGCGGATCTCGCTCGACGGCTTAGCCTTGTTGATGTCGATCTGATCGGCAATGGATTTGGCATAGGCTTTGTTGGTCAGCGCCTGCCACGGCACCTTCACGAAGTCCGGATCGCCGAGATATTCCGAGCGGTCGGCGTAGGCGCGTTTTTCCGCTTCCGCCATCACCTGCATGGCATCCGCACTGCCGAAGCCGAACTTGTGCATATCGAAGTTTTCAAGAATATTGAGGATCTGCACGATGTGGATCCCACCGGAAGACGGCGGCGGCATGGAGAAGACCTCGTAACCGCGGTAGGTGCCGCTAATCGGCTCGCGCTCCACCGCCTTGTAGTCCGCCAGATCCGCTTTGGTGATGAGCCCGCCGTTCTTCTGCATCTCTTGTGCAATCTGGTCGGCAATCGCCCCTTTGTAGAAGGCGTCCGGACCGTGCTCTGCAATCAGCTCCAGGCTTTTAGCGAGGTTCTTCTGCACCAGCTTATCGCCCTTCTTCAGCGGCTCACCGTCTTTCCAGAAGATCGCTTTGCTGTTTTCATGATTCGGAATGACTTCGCTACCGTAGGTTTTGAGATCGTCCGCCAGCGCATCGTTTACCACAAAGCCGTCCCGCGCCAGCTTGATGGCAGGCTGCACTACCTTGTTCAGCGGCAGGGTGCCGTATTTTTCCAGCGCCAGCGAGAAGCCCGCGACGGTGCCCGGCGTGCCGGTCGCGAGATGCGAGGTCAGGGATTTTTTGCTGTCAGGGTTACCCTGGTCGTCGAGGAACATATCGCGGGAGGCCTGAGCAGGCGCCATCTCGCGGAAGTCGATGGCCGTCGTTTTGCCGTCTTTGGTGCGCAGCATCATAAAGCCGCCGCCACCCAGGTTCCCCGCCTGCGGATGCGTTACCGCCAGCGCATAGCCGACGGCGACCGCCGCATCCACCGCGTTACCGCCCTGCCTGAGAATATCGACACCCACGCGGGTCGCCAGCGCATCCACCGACGCCACCATGCCGTGGGTTGCCCGCACGGGATGAAAGACATCTTCCTCCACGCCGTAAGAGACCGGAGGCGCCGCGGGCGGGTTGGCCGCCACGCTAAATGTACCGCCTGCCATCAGCGCGGCGAGGGCGACCCAGCGCAAAAACGTTGGTTTCATCATTATTGTTCTCCAGGTGAAGGGATCCATATTCCCCGCTTAAGCCTGGTTCACAACTCCTAAAAAATCATCGTCATGGTGAAATCAGGGTAAACTTAAGAGAGACCTCAAAAGGAGGAAATGACAATGAAACGCTTATTGATTCTGACGGCGCTGATGCCCTTTGCCGCGCTCGCACAGCCACTCAACACCATGAATAACCCGAACCAGCCGGGTTACGTTATCCCGAGCCAGCAGCGTATGCAGACCGAGATGATGAGCCAGCAACAGCAGCAAAAAGGGATGCTGAATCAGCAACTGAGAACACAGACCCAAATGCAGCAGCAAAGCCTGCAAAATCAGATGAACGCCAACACCCAGCGCGTGCAGCAGGGGCAGGTGCGCGAGCAGCCGTTGCCGAACAAAAACGGCGGAATGTTAGGTGGGATGACCTCGTCAGGCAGCGGACAGCAGCATATGCTGCCGCCGCAGTCGAATGGCAGTATGCTTAATCCGCAGAACTAAAGTCCGGGCCGATCAGGTCAATCGCATCGGTACAGATGCTGTCCACGCCCCAGCGCAGCAGTTCGGCCGCACGCTGGGGTTTATTGACGGTGTAAACCAGAATATGCAGGCCCGCGTCTTTCAGCATCTTCACCCGCGCCTCATCCAGCAGCTTGTGATTAAGATGAATAGAAACACACGCTAAGCGCGTCGTCAGCTCGCGCCAGTCCTCGCGCCACTCGTCAAGCAGCAGCCCGCGAGGCAGCTCCGGTACGGCCGCCTGTGCCGCTTCCAGTGCGTCAATTTCAAATGATGACAGCAGCGGCGCGGTCATCCCTTCCCACAGCTCGCGCGCGGCCAGAGCAATCACTTTGCCCGTCAGCGGCCCGGTACCGGTGGTCGGTTTAATTTCGATATTGGCCATCATGCCGTGCTGGCGACAGCGATCCGCCACTTCCGCCAGCAGCGGCAGCGGTTCGCCTTTGAATTCACCGCTGTACCAGCTTCCTGCGTCTACCTTCAGCAGGTCGCGCCACGGCAGCTCGCCCGCCACGCCCCAGCCGTTGCTGGTGCGCTCGAGGTTATCGTCATGCAGCAGGAAAATCTCGCCGTCTTTCGACAGCTTGGCGTCGAACTCGATCATCGTGTGACCGTAGCGCGCGCCAACGTCAATCGCCGCCAGCGTGTTTTCCGGCGCCAGCTTACCGCCGCCCCGGTGGGCGACGACGTGGGGATAAGGCCAGTTACTCATACTCGTTGTCCTGTTTCACCGTCAAACAGGTGCAGATGGTTTTCCGGCAGGTGGAGCCACAGCGTGCTGCCGGCTTTAGGGCGTTCCTGATGCGCCAGACGCACCACCATTTTTTGCTCGCCCCAGCGCCCGTGCGCCAGGTTATCTGCACCCAACATCTCCAGCGTGTCCATCACCAGCGGCACGCCGCCTTCCGCCTGAGAGGTTAAACCGATATGTTCCGGGCGGATACCGAGCGTCATCTTACGCCCGGCGTAGCCACGATAGTACCAGTTGATCGGCAATGCCATCCCGCTTTCCAGCTCAAAGTGCGAGCCCGCGCTGCTGATGCGCCCTTCCAGCAGGTTCATCGCCGGGCTGCCGATAAAGCTCGCCACAAAGCGGGTAGCCGGTTTCTCGTACACCTCCACTGGGGTGCCAATCTGCTCAGCGATGCCTTTGTTCATCACCATCACGCGCTGGGCGAGCGTCATGGCTTCGACCTGATCGTGGGTCACGTACAGGGAGGTGGTTTTCAGACGACGGTGCAGCTGCTGCAACTCAAGACGCATCTGCACGCGCAGCTTGGCGTCGAGGTTAGAGAGCGGCTCGTCGAACAGGAATACCGCCGGATCGCGCACGATGGCGCGCCCCATCGCCACGCGCTGGCGCTGTCCGCCGGAGAGCTCGCGCGGGCGGCGCTTAAGCAGGCCGTCGAGTTCCAGAATGCGGGCGGCCTCTTTCACGCGCTCGTCGATATGGCCTTTGCCCATGCCGCGGATTTTCAGCCCCCAGGCCATGTTCTCTTCCACGCTCATGTGCGGATAGAGGGCGTAGTTCTGGAAGACCATCGCGATGCCGCGGTCTTTGGGCTCCATCTCGGTGACGCGCTGGCGGTCAATCCAGATATCCCCGGAGGTCACGCTCTCCAGCCCCGCCACCATGCGCAGCAGCGTTGATTTGCCGCAGCCGGACGGGCCGACCATCACGATAAACTCCCCGTCCGCCACGTCGAGCGTCAGCGGCTGAATCACCTGGGTTTTACCGTCCCAGCTTTTGGTTACTGCCTGAAGTTTTAAACCTGCCATCTTATTTCTCGCTATCGACCAGGCCGCGGACAAACGCGCGCTGCATGGCTAAAACAATGACTACGGGTGGGATAAGGGTAAGCAGCATCGCCGCCATCACCTGGTTCCAGAGGGTGGTGCCTTCGCCGGTGGCGATCATGCCTTTGATGCCCGCCACGGCGGTGCCGAGGTTAACGTCCTGAATAATCAGCAGCGGCCACAGGTACTGGTTCCAGCCGTAGATAAAGGTGATCACAAACAGCGCCGCAAGGTTGGTTTTCGACAGCGGCAGCACAATGTCGCGGAAGAAGCGCATCGGCGACGCGCCGTCGATGCGCGCCGCTTCAATCAGCTCGTCCGGCAGGGTCATAAAGAACTGGCGGAACAGGAAGGTGGCGGTCGCCGAGGCCATCAGCGGCAGGGTTAAGCCCGCGTAGCTGTCGAGCATCTTCAGGTTGGCGATAACTTCCACCGTCGGGAAGATACGCACCTCCACCGGCAGCATCAGGGTGATAAAAATCATCCAGAAAAACAGATTACGCAGCGGAAAACGAAACCAGACGATGGCGAAGGCCGAGAGCATCGACACCGTAATTTTGCCGACCGTAATGCCGAACGCCATGATGAAGCTGTTGAGCATCATCAGCCAGAACGGCGCGCTGTTGGCGCCCACGCCCTGGGTCCAGATGGTCCTCATATTCTCGAAAAGATGCGTGCCTGGGATCAGCGTCATCGGCGTGTCGAACACCGCTTTGGTGTCCAGCGTGGCGGCGACAAAGGCCACGTACAGCGGAAACAGGATGACGATGATCCCTAAAATCAGCATGGTATGGCTGAAAATAGTCAGCCCGCGACGGTTCTCAATCATTGGTAGCGCACCTTACTTTCAACATAGCGGAACTGCACCACCGTGAGGATGATGACGAGGAACATCAGCACCACCGACTGCGCGGCAGAAGCGGAGAGATCCAGCCCGGCGAAGCCTTCGCGGTAGATCTTATAGATAAGCGTGGTCGTCGCCTGCACCGGACCGCCTGCGGTCGCCGCATCGATCACCGGGAAGGTGTCGAAGAAGGCGTACACGAGGTTAACCACCAGCAGGAAGAAACTCACCGGGGCGATCAGCGGCAGCGACAGCCTGAAGAAGCGACGAACCGGCCCTGCGCCGTCAATTGCCGCGGCTTCCACCAGCGAGCGCGGAATGGACTGCAGCGCGGCAAAGAAGAACAGGAAGTTATAGCTGATCTGCTTCCACACCGAGGCGAACACCACCAGGAACATCGCCTGACCGCTGTTCTGAGCGTGGTTCCAGTCGTAGCCGAACTCTGCCAGGAAATGGGTAATCAACCCACGGCCGGGGTTAAACAGGAAGATCCACAGTACGGCGGCGACGGCGGGTGCCACGGCGTAAGGCAGCAGCATCAGGGTCTGATACAGGCGGCTGCCGCGCACCACGTAGTCCACCAGCGCGGCGAAAAACAGCGAGGCGACAAGGCCGCTGACGGTGACCAGCGCGCTGAACTTCATCGTCGTCCAGAAGGCGTCCAGGTAGTAGCTGTCATGGAACAGCGCGGTGAAGTTGTCCAGGCCAACAAACTGGCTGGAGAGCCCGAACGGATCGACGCTTTGTACCGAGTACCACAGCGCTTCGCCCGCAGGCCAGATAAAGAAGATAACGGTGATGACCAGCTGAGGCGCGACCAACAGATACGGCAGCCAGCGGGAACGGAACACCGGACGGGATGATGACATAGGTTTGCTCTGTAGGTATTCACCCCTCACCCCGGCCCCCTCTCCCCAAAGGGGCGAGGGTGTAATCGTCCCCTCTCCCCTTTGGGGAGAGGGTTAGGGTGAGGGGGATTAGTTTGAATTACGATTTGGTCGACTGCTCAAAGCGGCGCAGCAGCTGATTTCCGCGCTCTACCGCAGAGTCCAGCGCCTGCTGTGGCGTTTTCTTCCCGGTCCACACGCTTTCCAGCTCCTCATCCACGATGGTGCGGATCTGCGGCATGTTGCCCAGGCGCAGGCCTTTAGTGAACGGCAACGGCGGCTTGTTCAGCATCTGGCGCGTCGCGATGTCCGCGCCTGGGTTCTTGCTGTAGAAGCCCTGCTCGCGGGTCAGGTCATACGCGGCTTTGGTGATCGGCAGGTAACCGGTCTTCTGGTGCCACTCGGCGGCGTTTTCAGGCTTGGCCAGGAAGTCGAGGAATTCGGCCACGCCTTTATAGGTGCCCTTGTCTTTACCCTGCATCACCCACAGGCTCGCCCCGCCGATGATGGCGTTCTGCGGCGCGCCCTTCACGTCAGCGTCATACGGCATCATGCCCACGCCATAGTTGAATTTGGCGTAGTGACGGATATCCGCCAGCGAGCCGGACGAGGCGGTGGTAATGGCGCAGTCGCCGTTGTAGAACTTCTCGGTGGATTCGTCTTTACGCCCGAAGTAGCTGAAGTCGCCCTTCTTGTTCAGGTCGGCAAGCAGCGCGATGTGCTTCACCTGCTCCGGCTTGTTGAACTCCAGTACCGCATCGGTGCCGTCGAAGCCGTTGTTTTTGGTCGCCACCGGCAGGCCATGCCAGGCGCTGAAGTTTTCAATCTGGATCCAACCCTGCCAGCCGCTGGCGTAGCCGCACTTCATCCCCGCCGCTTTCAGCTTCGCGGTGTACTCCGCCAGGTCCTGCCAGGTTTTTGGCGGCTGCTCCGGGTCTAAACCGGCTTTTTTGAAGGCGTCTTTGTTGTAGTAGAGCACCGGCGTAGAGCTGTTAAACGGCTGGGACAGCAGATGGCCGGTTTTGGAATCGGTGTAGTAACCCGCTACGGTCGGCACAAACTGGGATTCATCGAAGTTGATGCCCGCTTCTTTGAACACTTCATAGACCGGCTTGATGGCTTTGGAGGCCATCATGGTGGCGGTGCCCACTTCATAAACCTGTAACAGTGCAGGCGCGTTGCCGGTACGGAAGGCGGCGATGCCCGCGCTCAGGCTCTGCTCATAGTTGCCTTTGTACACCGGCACAATTTTGTAATCCGGGTGGGTGTCGTTGAAACGTTGCGCCAGGGAGTCAACTTCTTTACCCAACTCCCCTTCCATTGAATGCCAGAACGGAATGGTGGTGACAGCCATTGCGTTCGCCGCAAAAGCCAGACCCAGTGCCAGACCCAAAGCTGTGTGTCGTAACGATGTCATTGTCATCTCTCTTATTGTGCCGGATGCGCGATATCACGCGTTTTATGCTCGCGAGGTAACATGACATGCTCGAATTACAGAAAAATAACTGTTTGTTTACAGATAAGTGACAGCCAGGCGTCAGGGGGATGATGGTTGTGTGAAGGGGGTTGGGGGGTTGGATGGTTGGGTGCGGTCTGGTGCCCTGACCCCGGCCCTCTCCCACAGGGAGAGGGAGAAAACACTAAAAAAGGCAACTTGCGTTGCCTTTTTGCTTTTACCTATCCGCCCAGATACGCGCTCCGCACCGCTTCGTTCGCCAGCAGCGCGTCGCCGGTGTCTTCCAGCACTACGCGGCCGTTCTCCAGCACGTAGCCACGGTCAGCGAGCTTCAGCGCCTGGTTGGCGTTCTGCTCGACGAGGAAGATGGTCATCCCCTCTTTGCGCAGCTGCTCAATGGTGTCGAAGATTTGCTGGATGATGATCGGCGCCAGACCGAGAGACGGCTCGTCCAGCAGCAGCAGGCGCGGCTGGCTCATCAGCGCGCGGCCAATCGCCAGCATCTGCTGCTCACCGCCGGACATGGTGCCCGCACG
The DNA here is from genome assembly GCF_026420145.1 of Enterobacter pseudoroggenkampii. Taxonomy (NCBI): domain Bacteria; kingdom Pseudomonadati; phylum Pseudomonadota; class Gammaproteobacteria; order Enterobacterales; family Enterobacteriaceae; genus Enterobacter; species Enterobacter pseudoroggenkampii. Next base: position 50,509 of record NZ_JAPMLV010000008.1, on the reverse strand, counting down.
CTGGATGCGGCGTTCCCACAGGCGCGGGAAGAGTTCGTACACCCACTTGATGCGGGTCTGGTATTCATCGCGGTGAGCAAAGAAGCCGCCCATCGCCAGGTTCTCTTCCACCGTCATACGCGAGAAGACCCGGCGCCCTTCCGGGACAATCGCCACCGCTTCACGCATGATTCTGGCGGTCTGCCAGTCGGTAATGTCTTTACCATCAAACACGATCCGCCCGCTGGTGGCGCGCGGGTCGCCGCACAGGGTGCCGAGCAGTGTAGTTTTACCCGCGCCGTTGGCTCCAATCAGGGTCACGATTTCACCCTGATTGATGTGCAGGCTGACGTCGTGCAGCGCCTGGATCTTGCCGTAGTGCGCGTTGACCTTGTCGAACGTTAACATCGCTTTTTCCATCTTATGCCTCACCCAGGTATGCGCGGATCACGTCCGGGTTGTTGCGGATCTCTTCCGGCGTGCCGTTTGCCAGCGGCGTACCCTGGTTAACCACGTAGATACGGTCCGAAATGCCCATCACCAGCTTCATGTCGTGCTCGATCAGCAGAATGGTGGTGTCGTGGTGATCGCGCAGTTCGGCAATCAGCTCGTCCAGCTCTTTGGTCTCTTTCGGGTTGAGCCCTGCCGCCGGTTCGTCGAGCATCAGGATCTCCGGCTGGGTCACCATGCAGCGCACAATCTCCAGACGACGCTGGTCGCCGTAGGCCAGGTTGCTCGCCTGACGGTTGGCGTGCTGCAGCAGGCCAATTCGGTCGAGCCAGGTCGCCGCGCGGTCAAGCGCTTCATCCTGCGCGCGGCGGAAGGCCGGGGTTTTCAGCAGGCCGGAGAACAGCCCGGTTTTCAGCTGCTGATGCTGAGCGACCAGCAGGTTCTCAATCACCGTCATCTCGCGGAACAGACGCACGTGCTGGAAGGTACGCACCACGCCCATGCGGGCAATCTGCTGGCCCGGCAGCCCTTCAAGATGCTTGTCGCGCAGCATGATGGTGCCGCCCGTCGGCTTGTAGAAGCCGGTCAGGCAGTTAAAGACCGTGGTTTTCCCCGCGCCGTTCGGGCCAATCAGGGAGACAATCTCTTTCTTGTGCAGATCCAGTGACACATTGTTGACCGCCAGCAGGCCGCCAAAACGCATCATCAGACCGTTAACGGATAATAATGGCTGACTCATGCCTGCTCTCCTTTCGCCTGAGTGCGTTTCAGCTTCAGCTGTGGACGAGTCATCGGCAGCAAGCCCTGCGGACGCCAGATCATCATCAGCACCATCAAACCACCCAGCATCAGCATGCTGTATTCGTTAAAGTCGCGCATCAGCTCGCGCGAGACCACCAGCAGGATGGCCGCGAGGATAACGGCGAACTGCGAGCCCATACCGCCCAGCACCACAATCGCCAGCACAAAAGCGGATTCGGCAAAGGTGAACGATTCCGGGCTCACAAAGCCCTGACGGGCGGCAAACAGCGTCCCGGCGAAACCGGCAAACGCGGCGCTGATGGTGAACGCGGTCAGCTTGATGCGGGTCGGGTTCAGGCCCAGGGAACGGCAGGCGATCTCATCTTCACGCAGCGCTTCCCACGCGCGGCCCAGCGGCATGCGCAGCAGACGGTTAATCACGAACAGGGTAATCACCACCAGCAGCAGCGCCACCAGATAGAGCCAGATCACGCGGTCGGATGGGTCATACTTCACGCCGAAGAAGTTACTGAAGGTGTCCCAGCCGCCTTCGCGGGCGGTACGGCTGAACTCCAGGCCAAAGAAGGTCGGTTTCGGGATCTGGCTGATGCCGTTCGGGCCGCCGGTCACTTCGGTGTTGTTAAGCAGCAGGATACGGACGATTTCGCCGAAGCCTAAGGTCACAATCGCCAGGTAGTCACCGCGCAGGCGCAATACCGGGAAGCCAAGCAGGAAGCCGGCAGCGGCAGAGACCAGCCCCGCCAGCGGCAGGCAGGTCCAGAAGCCGAGGCCGTAATAGTGGTTCAGCAGCGCGAAGGTGTAGGCGCCGATGGCGTAGAAGCCGCCGTAGCCCAGCACCAGCAGGCCGGAGAGCCCCACCACCACGTTCAGACCGAGACCGAGAATCACGTAGATCATGGTCAGGGTAGCGATATCTACGGTGCCGCGAGACACCACAAACGGCCACGCCACGGCGGCTACCAGCAGCGCCACGAGGAACAGCTTCTGCTTCACGGTAGACCCGTCGATGGCCGGCAGAACGAATTTCGGCCCGGAGACGTTTTTCAGCGATTTCTGGAACAGCGGACGCAGCAGCTGGAACAGGAACACCACGGCGGTGCCGATAAATACCCACTGCCAGCGGATGTCGGGGGCGGTATCCACCACCAGCTTCGTCCCGTCCAGACTTAACTGGACGCCCATAAAGACGCCCGCCAGCACGAAGAACATGGCGGCAGAGAGCAGCGCCATTGCAAAATGCATCGGTTTCATACTTTCTCTACCTCCGGACGGCCCAGAATACCGGTAGGCATCACCAGCAGAACCAGAATCAGCAGGGCAAACGACACCACGTCTTTATATTCCGTGCTCAGATACGCCGAGGAGAGCGCCTCCGCCACGCCCAGGATCAGGCCGCCAATCATGGCACCCGGAATACTGCCGATACCGCCCAGTACCGCCGCGGTGAAGGCTTTCATCCCGGCCATAAAGCCGATGTACGGGTTGATCACGCCGTAGAACTGGCCGAGCAGGACACCCGCCACCGCCGCCATCGCGGCGCCAATCACGAAGGTCAGGGCAATCACGCGGTCGGTGTTGATGCCGAGCAGGCTCGCCATCTTCAGATCTTCTGCGCAGGCGCGGCAGGCGCGTCCCATACGCGAGTAGCGGATGAACAGCGTCAGGGCGAGCATCGCAATAAAGGTCACGACCCAGATAACCAGCTGCATGGTGGTGATAGACGCCGCGAAGTTTTCGCTGGCCCCCACAATCCACTGGCCGTTAAACAGGCTTGGCAGCGCCACGTCGCGCGAGCCTTCGGTCAGGCTGACGTAGTTTTGCAGGAAGATCGACATCCCGATGGCGGAAATCAGCGCAATCAGACGCTTGGAGCTGCGCACCGGCCGGTAGGCCACGCGCTCAATGCTCCAGCCGTAGGCGCTGGCAATCACAATCGCGCCGACAAACCCGGCGGCGACCAGCAGCCAGCTGCTGTCGATGCCCATCATCATCAGGGCGGCAATAATCATAAAGGAGACGTAGCTACCGATCATGTAGACCTCGCCGTGGGCGAAGTTGATCATGCCGATAATGCCGTAAACCATCGTATAGCCGATGGCGATCAGCGCGTAGGTGCTTCCCAGCGTAACGCCGTTAAACATCTGCTGCAGGAAATAGAGAAACTGCTCGGACATATGCAAACCTTTTTATACCCGCCCGGCGGTCCGGGCGGTGGGATAATTATTTGGCGGCCGAGGACGAACCGTCGGCGTGCCACTTAAAGACACCAAACTCAAATCCCTTCAGATCGCCTTTCTCATCCCAGTTCAGCGGCCCAATCACGGTGTTCGCCCCGTGTGCTTTTAAATCTTTCACCAGATCCAGCGGTTCTTTGCTGCCGGAGCGATCCAGCGCGGCGGCCAGAGACTGTACGGCCGCATAGGTGATCCAGACGTACGGACCACTCGGATCTTTCTTCTGCGCCTTGAGCGCATCCACGATAGCCTTGTTGGCCGGATCCTGGTCATAGCGTTTTGGCATCGTCACCAGCATGCCTTCGGCAGAATCTCCGGCGATGTTTGACAGGGAGGCATTGCCCACGCCCTCTGGCCCCATAAACTGGGTTTTCAGACCGGTGGCACGCGCCTGACGCAGCATCTGTCCCATCTCCGGGTAGTAGCCGCCGTAGTAAACGAAGTCGATATTCTCTTTTTGCAGACGGGCGATCAGCGCGGAGAAGTCTTTCTCACCGGCGGTAATGCCGTCGAAGAAGACGATGTTCGCGCCGCCTTTTTTCAGGCCGTCCTGAACGGAGCGCGCCAGGCCTTCGCCGTACTGCTGCTTGTCATGAATAATGGCGATACGCTGCGGCTTAACGGTTTCAAGGATGTATTTGGCGGCGGTGGGCCCCTGAGAGGAGTCTAGACCGGCGGTACGCATAATGTGCTGATAACCGCGCTGGGTCAGCTCAGGGTTAGTTGCGCCAGGGGTGATCATCAGGATGCCTTCGTCTTCGTAGATATCAGACGCAGGCTGGGTGGAGGATGAACACAGGTGGCCGATCACATACTGGATGCCATCGTTGACGATTTTGTTGGCGACCGCGACGGCCTGTTTCGGATCGCAGGCGTCGTCATATTCCACGCCCACCAGCTTGTCGCCTTTGATGCCGCCCTTAGCGTTGATGTCTTTGATGGCCTGGCGCGCACCGTTGAACTCCATGTCACCCCACTGGGCAACAGGGCCGGACATCGCACCCACTACCGCAACTTTAATGTCCTCCGCCATAGCGGCATGCGAGATCGACAGTGCGACCATCCCCGCGATTAACGTCTTCGCGTTCCTTTTCATCTCTGAATCCCCATTCGTGATGTCGTGTTTATATTTTGTTTTATTATGGTTAAAAAGCATTCTGTACTTTTAATGAACAACGCTATTTTTACCAGTGCCTTTAATGGTTTAGCGCAGGTTTTTGTCAAAAACCAGACTAAAATCTCTATTTTTCAGGCGATTAAGCAAAGATAATATTCTGAAATCAGGCAGAGATAAACAAATAAAAGTGCAGTTTGCAGCATAAAATAACGGTACAAAGCGCCGAATAAATCACTACCCTTCAGGTTAAAATTCTGCTTATTTTTCGATCCATGTGTTTTCAAACTGCCCATCGCGTTGCCAAAAAACTAATCACCTGGTTAATGAGAATAAAAAGAGGAAGCCGCTGAGTGAATAAATTGAGTACACTGCCCCTACTGAATCTGATTTGGACAAGTAGCTAATGAAACTGACTATCGTGCGTCTGGTGACCTTTAGCGACCAGGATCATATCGACCTGGGCAAGATCTGGCCGGAATATTCCCCTTCGTCGCTACGCGTGGATGAGACCCACCGCATTTATGCCGCGCGTTTTAACGAGCGCCTGCTGGCCGCGGTTCGCGTCACCCTGAGCGGTACAGAAGGGGCGCTGGACTCGCTGCGCGTACGTGACGTCACCCGTCGTCGCGGTGTGGGACAGTATTTAATTGAAGAAGTGATCCGCGAAAACCCGAGCGTGACCTCATGGTGGATGGCTGACGTCGGCGTGGAAGACCGCGGCGTGATGGCGGCGTTTATGCAGGCGTTAGGGTTTACGGCGCAGGAGAGCGGTTGGGAGAAGCGTTTGGGGTGAATTGTGCGGGGTGATGCGTGCGGTGCGGCCTGATGCCCTCACCCCGGCCCTCTCCCACGGGGAGAGGGTGCAAACACTAAAATGGCAACCTTACGGTTGCCATTTGCGTTTATTTGGCGTCAGTAGCAGTCCCGTTAGCATGCCAGTCAAACACGCCGAACTCGAAGCCCTTCAGGTCGCCCTTCGCGTCCCAGGAGAGTGGCCCCATGACGGTCTGGACCGTGTTCGCTTTCAGCCAGGTGGCAATCTCAGCCGGTTCGGCTGACTGGTTCAGGCCCGCCTGCAGAGACTGCAGCGCCGCATAGGTGGTCCAGACGAACGCGCCGCTTGGATCCTGTTTCTTCGCCTTGATGGCATCTACGATAGGTTTGTTCGCTGGCACCTGGTCGTAGTTCTTCGGTTTGGTCACCAGCAGGCCTTCGGCTGATTCACCTGCAATGTTAGACAGGGAAACGTTCGCCACGCCTTCCGGACCCATAAACTGGGTTTTCAGGCCCGCAGCGCGCGCCTGGCGCAGGATCTGCCCCATTTCCGGGTGGTAGCCACCGTAGTAAACGAAATCAATATTCTCTTTCTTCAGACGCGCCACCAGGGTGGAGAAGTCTTTCTCACCGGCGGTGATCCCGTCGAAGAACACCACGTCGGCATTGGCTTTCTTGAGGTTGTCCTGCACTGAACGCGCCAGACCTTCACCGTACTGCTGCTTGTCATGAACGATGGCAATACGCTTCGGCTTCACTTTTTCAACGATGTATTTCGCCGCGGTTGGGCCCTGGTCAGAGTCCAGACCGGTGGTGCGCAGGGTCAGCTTATAGCCGCGCGCGGTCAGCTCCGGTGCGGTCGCCGCCGGAGTGATCATCAGGATACCTTCGTCTTCGTAGATGTCAGACGCGGGCTGAGTAGAGGAAGAGCACAGATGACCGATAACGTATTTGATCCCGTCGTTCACCACTTTGTTCGCGACCGCGACCGCTTGTTTCGGGTCACAGGCATCATCATATTTTACGATCTGCAGTTTTTCGCCCTTGATACCGCCCTTAGCATTAATGTCTGCAACCGCCTGCTCAGCGCCGGTAAATTCCTGGTCGCCGTACTGTGCTACCGGACCGGACATCGCGCCAACCACAGCCACTTTGATGTCTGCCTGTGCCATGGTGCTGAATGCCAACGCGATACATCCTGCCAGTAACGCTTTACCCTTCATGTTCATCCTGAGATTCCCCATTATTATGGTTATTACGATTGTTGTGATGTTGTTGTGCAGCGCTTTATGTCAGTTATAGGTGTGCTGTTCGCGCTTTTTCAGCATACTCTGCTAAAACATACCCGATTTTTATGATTTTGGAATAGCTAATTTGAAATGAATATATGCCAGGCCCGGCAGGGATTTTCGCCGGGCATATGGCTTTAACGTGTCAGCGAGGCGGAGATAATGTCCAGCGCTTTACGGAACTGCACTTCAGGGATCGTCAGCGGATAGAGGAAACGAATGACGTTGCCGTAGACGCCGCAGCTCAGAAGAAGCAGCCCTTCCTGCAACGCGCGCTCCTGCACCTGGCGGGTAAATTCCGGCGAAGGCTGGCCCGTTTGCGGGTCGTTAAACTCCACCGCCACCATTGAACCCTGGGCGCGAATGTCCGCGATATACGGGCAGTGTTCCTTCGCTTTGTTCAGCACTTCCACCAGGTGATGGCCCAGATGCGCCGAGCGCGTGCAGAGATCTTCCTCATCAATCACGTCGAGCACGGCATGCGCCGCGGCAATCGCCAGCGGGTTTCCGGCGTAGGTACCGCCCAGCCCGCCCGGCGCAGGGGCGTCCATCACCTCAGCACGGCCCGACACCGCCGAGAGCGGCATCCCGCCCGCCAGGCTTTTCGCCATGGTGATCAGATCCGGTTTCACGCAGTGGTGTTCCATCGAGAACAGCTTGCCGGTGCGGGCGAAGCCGCTTTGCACCTCGTCGGCAATCAGCAAAATGCCGTGGGTATCGCACAGGGCGCGCAGCGCCTGCATAAAATCAGCAGGAGCAATGTTGAAGCCGCCCTCCCCCTGAACCGGTTCGAGAATGATCGCTGCGACCTGGTCAGGAGCAATATCCGCTTTAAAGATACGTTCCAGGCTTTTCAACGCCTCAGCGGTGCTGACGCCGTGCAGTTCATTCGGATACTGCGCGTGATAAACCGAACCGGGGAACGGGCCAAAGCCGAGCTTGTACGGCGCAACTTTGCCGGTCAGCGCCATGGTCATAAAGGTGCGGCCGTGGAACGCGCCGCCGAAGGTGATAAGGCCGGGACGTTTGGTGTACGCCCGGGCAATTTTGACCGCGTTTTCGACCGCCTCTGCTCCCGTGGAAAAGAACGCCGTTTTGGCAGGGCCTTCAACGGGCACGCGTTCGTTGATACGTTCGGCAAGCGCCACATAGCCTTCATACGGCACGATCTGGTACGCCGTATGGGTAAAGGCGTGGAGTTGTTTTTCGATGGCGGAAATGACTTTGGGATGGCGATGGCCGGTATTCAGCACCGCGATACCGGCGGCGAAGTCGATGTACTCGTTGCCCTCGACGTCCCACACCGTGGCGTTTTCAGCTTTATCGGCATAGAAGTTACACATCACGCCGATGCCGCGCGGCGTCGCCTGTAAACGCCGGTCGTTCAGTTCGTTGTTTTTCACCCTGTCCCCCTGAGAAAGTCGCCTGCTTAGCGCATCAGTAAGTGTTTGCCAGGGGGAGGGAATTCGCCAGAGCGGGCGCTAAAAAAACAAAACCCCCGGATTCACATCCAGGGGCTCTCGTCATACTTCGCAGAAATTACGCTTCGATAGCGGCGCGAAGTTTTTTCATGGCGTTCTTTTCAAGCTGACGGACACGTTCCGCAGAAACGCCGTAGCGGTCGGCCAGCTCCTGCAGCGTGGACTTGTTGTCTTCGTCCAGCCAGCGGGCGCGGATAATATCCTGGCTACGTTCGTCGAGGCCTTCCATCGCATGGGTCAGCTTGTTCGCGGCCTGATCTTCCCAGTTATCCTCTTCGATGCCATCAGCAAAGTTAGAGGTTTTATCCTGCAGATACAGAACCGGTGCCATTGGCTGGCTGTCAGAGGCGTCGTCGTCGGAGGACATATCAAAGGTCATGTCCTGCGCGGCCATACGGGATTCCATCTCACGCACGTCTTTGCTGGTTACGCCCAGCTCGCGCGCCACCATTTCCACTTCATCCTGATTGAACCAGCCCAGACGCTGCTTGGTTTTACGCAGGTTAAAGAACAGTTTGCGCTGCGCTTTTGTCGTGGCGACTTTCACGATACGCCAGTTGCGCAGCACGTATTCGTGAATTTCTGCTTTGATCCAGTGCACGGCGAAGGAGACCAGTCGCACACCCACTTCCGGGTTAAAGCGACGTACAGCCTTCATCAGACCGATGTTACCTTCCTGAATCAAGTCCGCCTGCGGCAGGCCGTAGCCCGCATAATTACGAGCAACGTGAACAACAAAGCGCAGGTGAGACAGGATCAGCGTCTTAGCTGCTTCCAGATCGCCCTGGTAATGCAGCTTTTCAGCAAGCTCCTTTTCTTCCTCGGCCGTTAACATCGGCCAGGTGTTCGCAGCCCGGATATAAGATTCCAGGTTACCAACAGGGGCTAAAGCTAAAGTTTGCATTTCTTTGGTCATTCATTCCTCTCAATGTTTCTTCTGGTCCAGGTCGTCCCCGTCAGGCAACAACCATGCCAAAGCGTTTGAGCAACGAGATTAGCATTCACTCTTTTATCAGACAGTGATTTTATCCACAAGTTCCAGGCGCAACGGTGAATAAATTACGCACAAAATGTGACATGGAGATGATAACAGGGGAAGAGACAACAGGGACGCTTTCCCTGCAGAGCGAACATCTCGGTGCAGGGAAAGATTATATCACGCTTTTATTAGTCGGGAGTAAAGTGACGTAAATGTTGAACGGTTGCCAGCCAGGCTGCCACCCACCCAATCATCGAGCACACCAGCAGCAGTAACAGGCACTCATCGAAACCTAAGCCGCTGATATTAAACTTCGTTCCGAAAACCTGCGCCACTTCAGTCACGGCAGATGAAAGCCGCATCACCAAAATTTCTGACAATATCAGTGAAAGAAATGCGCCGGAAAAACCGAGCAGTGCGCCACCGTAAAGGAACGGTCGGAGGATGAAGCCATCCGTCGCACCAATCAGTTTCTGCACGTTGATGGTATCGCGACGGGCAAAGATGCTCAGGCGTACGCTGTTACCAATGACGAGGAAGACCGCCGCCACCATCAGCACGCCAATCATCGCCGCGACGCGTCCGACCAGCCCGGTCAGGGCTGAGAGACGCGCAAACCAGCTGTCATCCATGCGCACTTCATCAATGCCCTTAATGCGCGTGATGCGATCGCGCAGGGTGTTAAGCGAATCGGTCCCCTGGAAATCCAGCTTCGGGATCACCACCGCCACGGCGGGCAGCGGGTTCTCTTCGAGCATATCCAGCGCGCCGCCAAAGCCAGACCAGTTACGGAACTCGCCCAGCGCGTCTTCACGTGAGAGATAGTTGACCTTCTCCACGCCCTGCTCGGCCTGGATTTGCCCAACCACCTGCGCAGCGGCGTTATCGTCGAGCGCTTTATCCAGATAGACCGTGATCTGCGGGGACGGATAATACTGTGAAGCCGCCTGGTTGACGTTTTTATAGACCATATAGCAGACGCTTGGCAGCGTCAGGGAGATGGCAATCACCATCACCGTCAGGAACGTCGCCAGCGGTTTGCTTTTCAGGTCCTGCAGCGCGCCGTGGAAAGCGTAGCGTACCTGTTCGTTAAACACGTTGGTTTTACGGGAGGCCGGTTTTGTCGCGGCCTTCTGGCGCTTCGGCGCATTACGATTGCCGTCACCACCGCCCTGCGGCTTACGGAAACGGTCAAACCGGTTCCCGAACTGCCGAATCTGGTTTATTGCATCACGCTTGTTCACCGTGGCCTCCGTGCAAATGCCCGTCGCTCAGGGTCAGCATGCGGTACGAACGACGGGAAATGAGCCCGATATCGTGCGTCGCCATCAATACGGTGACCCCTACGCGGTTGAATTCCTCAAACAGACGCAAAATCCCTTCTGAAAGGGCATCGTCCAGGTTACCGGTCGGTTCATCCGCCAGCAGCACGGCAGGCTTGTTCACCACCGCGCGGGCGATGCCCACGCGCTGCTGTTCACCGCCGGAGAGCTGGATCGGGAAGTTCTTCGCTTTGTCCAGCAGCCCGACCTTATCCAGCGCCGCAGAGACGCGACGGCGGATATCGTCATAGCTGGCGCCGGCAATAATCAGCGGAATGGCCACGTTATCGAAAACGGTGCGATCCATCAGCAGGTGGTGATCCTGGAAAATCATGCCGATCTGACGACGCAGGAACGGCACTTCGCGGTTTTTCAGGCGGCTGATCTCATGCCCGCCGAAAAAGATTTTCCCGGCGCTTGGCCGCTCGATCCCACAGATAAGCTTGAGCAGGGTACTTTTCCCCGCGCCGGAATGGCCGGTCAGGAATGCCATCTCGCCCGGCTGCAGGTGGAATGTCACCCCCTGCAGCGCTTGTCTCCCACCGAGATAGGCCTTGCTGACGTGTTCAAAGCGAATCATTGTTAGTCCTCTCGGGCAAATAATGCCTCAATAAAGTCGTCCGCCTTAAACGGACGCAAATCCTCAATACGCTCGCCCACACCGATGTAACGGATAGGAATGCCGAACTGGTCGGCCACGGAGAAGATCACCCCGCCTTTCGCGGTGCCGTCCAGCTTGGTCAGCGCGATCCCCGTCAGTCCTACCGCTTCAGTGAACAGCTTCGCCTGACTGATGGCGTTCTGTCCGGTGCTGGCGTCAATGGTCAGCATAATTTCATGCGGTGCGTCTTCGTCCAGCTTCTTCATGACGCGAACGATTTTCTTCAACTCTTCCATCAGGTGCGATTTGTTCTGCAAACGCCCTGCGGTATCGGCAATCAGCACGTCCACGTTGCGCGCCTTCGCCGCCTGAATGGCGTCGAAGATCACGGACGCGGAATCCGCGCCGGTATGCTGGGCAATCACCGGAATGTTGTTGCGCTGACCCCAAACCTGCAGCTGCTCAACCGCCGCCGCACGGAAGGTGTCGCCCGCCGCCAGCATCACCGATTTGCCCTGCTGCTCGAACTGACGCGCCAGCTTGCCGATGGTGGTGGTTTTACCCACGCCGTTCACGCCGACCATCAGAATAACAAATGGCGTTTTGCCTTCAATATTAAGCGGTTCGTCAACTTTTGCGAGAATTTCACCCATCTCGTCTTTCAGCAGGCCGTACAGCGCTTCGGCGTCGCGCAGCTGTTTGCGGCTCGCCCCTTCGGTCAGATTGGCGATGATCTTACGGGTGGTTTCCACGCCGACGTCCGCAATCAGCAGCTGTTCTTCCAGCTCTTCAAAGAGATCGTCGTCGATCTTCTTGCCGCGGAACAGACTGATAAATCCGGAACCTAAGTTTTCTTTGGTTTTGAGCAGGCTGCGCTTCAGGCGGGCGAAGAAACCTTCTTTGGTCGGTTTTTCCTGCTCCTGAACGATCTCTTCTTCCGGTTCTTCTTCCACCGGCACCACGATGACCGCTTCTTCAGCGGCTTCCGCCGCCAGCGCCTGGGCTTCAAGCTCTTCGTCGGTCAGTTCTGGCTCGAGCGCCGCTTCTTCTTCCACCGCCTCAACGATTTCAACGGTTTCCGCTTCGGCCTGCCACTCTTCGGCAGACACCTCTTCGGCTTTCACCTCTTCCGGCAGCGGCAGCTCTTCATGCTCGATAACGGCCTGCGGCGCTTCGGTAATGTCATCAACGACAACCGGTTCTGGCTTCTCGCTCTCCTGAACCTGTTCCGTGACCTCAACCACCTCTTCTGCAAAGGATTCAACCTCTTCTTTGCTGTGCGCCGTTTCTTCCGCGTCGACTACCGCGGCGGTTTCTACAGGCGTTTCAGGCGGTGACTGCTCTTCAACGGCTTGTTGCTCTTCGGTTTTCTGTTCTGTTTCTTGCTCTTTTTCACCGAAGCCCAGCCAGGAAAAGAAGCCACGTTTTTTTTGTTTTGCCATCTGCGACTACACTCCTCGCGGCGCTATATACATGGAAGCTAAAAAAATGATGAAATAGTCTAACACTTTACTTAATTGACATCACCGCCCGCAATCGCAGGCCAATTGTTAACAGAGCTTTCCTGAGATGAAGAAACCCAACCGCGCCCCGGCCGGTCAAATTCGTATTATCGGCGGTCAGTGGCGAGGCCGGAAATTACCGGTGCCGGACAGCCCCGGTTTACGCCCTACTACCGACCGCGTGCGCGAGACGCTGTTTAACTGGCTGGCCCCGTCAATGGTAGACGCCCACTGCCTGGACTGCTTCGCCGGAAGCGGCGCGCTCGGTCTGGAAGCGCTGTCGCGCTATGCCGCCAGCGCCACGCTGCTGGAGATGGAGCGCGGCGTAGCGCAGACGCTGCAGCAAAATCTGGCGACGCTGAAGGCGGGCAACGCCAAAGTCGTGAACACCAACACGCTGAGTTTTCTTGCGCAGAAAGGCACGCCGCATAACGTGGTGTTTGTCGACCCGCCGTTCCGTAAGGCGCTGCTGGAGGAGACGCTATCCCTGCTGGAGCAAAACGGCTGGCTGGCGGATGACGCGCTAATTTACGTTGAAAGCGAAGTGGAAAACGGTTTACCGCCGGTTCCCGCTCACTGGGATCTGCACCGTGAAAAAGTCGCGGGTCAGGTTGCTTATCGTCTGTATCACCGTCAGGCACAAGGAGGATCCGATGCCGGTACTGATTAATCTGGGACGTTTGCTGATGCTGGGCGTCTGGGCGTTTTTGATTCTGAATCTGGTGCACCCGTTCCCGCGCCCGATGAACATTTTCGTTAACGTCGCGCTGATTTTCACGTCGTTTATGCACGCCCTGCAGATGGTGATGCTGAAAAACGGCCTGCCGAAAGACGGCCCGCAGATGACGGGCTGGCAGCAGCTGCGCGTGTTTATCTTCGGCGTATTTGAGCTGCTGGTGTGGATGAAGAAATTTAAGGCGCAGGCGAAGAAATAAGGTGCGGGCTGATGCCCTCACCCTACCCCTCTCCCACAGGGAGAGGGAACCGTTCGTGCATTATTCCGTACTGAACCCTTCAAATCGCGACCCTTTGTAGCTCAGCGTTCCTTTCTCTCCCACTGTCAGCTGATGGTACTGCTGCGCCTCCAGGCGGAAGGTCATCTCCAGGCCGCCCGTTTCCGGCTTAAAGCTCGCTTCATAGCGCATTGTTGTGCCCGCAGGCGTCACCTGCTGCTGGCGTGAGCGGCGGTCATTGAGCGGTTTCTCGCGTTTGTTGGTCACCACCACGCGCTTTTGCATCAGGGGTGCGGCATCGTTATCCGCCTTCTCGCGGCGCTGCTGTACGAAGCGGAACGAGGCGGCAATGACGATAATCGCCACCACGATAATGAAAAACAGCGGCATCTTGCTCATTCTACAATCCCATCAGATTATGCGGAATTCAGGATACCCTGCCTTCCCCGCCATTGCCAAACGCCCGCCCGCGTCACTACACTGGATCAGAAACTGATTATTCAGACTTAACAGATACAGGGAGTTAATATGCTTTGGTCATTTATCGCTGTCTGTTTTTCCGCATGGCTTTATGTCGATGCGTCGTACCGCGGTCCCACCTGGCAGCGCTGGTTGTTTAAACCGGTCACGCTGTTGCTCCTGCTGCTGCTGGCCTGGCAAGCGCCGATGTTCAACGCCGTCAGCTATCTGGTGCTCGCCGGGCTGTGCGCCTCCCTCATTGGCGATGCCTTAACCCTGCTGCCGCGCCAGCGCCTGCTGTACGCCGTTGGGGCGTTCTTCCTGTCGCATCTGCTGTATACCATCTACTTTGCCAGCCAGATGACGCTCTCCTTCTTCTGGCCGCTGCCGTTGGTGCTGCTGGTGATTGGCGCGCTGCTGATTGCGGTGATCTGGTCACGTCTGGAAGAGATGCGTTTGCCGGTCTGCACGTTTATCGCCATGACCCTGGTAATGGTGTGGCTGGCGGGCGAGCTGTGGTTCTTCCGTCCGACCGCTCCGGCGATGTCCGCGTTCTTCGGTGCCGCGCTGCTGCTGATCGGGAATGTCGTCTGGCTGGGCAGCCACTATCGTCGCCGCTTCCGTGCGGATAACGCGATTGCCGCCGCCTGCTACTTTGCCGGGCACTTCCTGATCGTGCGTTCGCTGTATATTTAAATAAGTCTTGACTCTGGAGTCGACTCCAGAGTGTATGCTGCGGTTAATGAGAAAATTATCATTACCGGAGACTGCCATGTCGACTCCAGAAACATCTAAAAAAGTTCCACAATTCTCGGCAATTAAGCTCAGTCCGGTTCCGCCTAAAGACGACTGCTGCTGCGAAGGCGTGTGCGAAACGCAAACTGAAATGCTGCCTAAAAGCGGCAACCGCTACAGCTGGGTCGTTAACGGCATGGACTGCGCCGCCTGTGCGCGCAAAGTGGAAAACGCCGTCAAACAAGTGCCGGGCGTGAGTCACGTTCAGGTGCTGTTCGCCACGGAAAAGCTGCTGGTTAGCGCCGATAACGACGTCAGCAAACAGGTGGAAGCCGCCGTCAGCAAGGCGGGCTATACCCTTCGTAGCGAAACGGCGCCCGCTGAAAAAGCCTCTTCCCTGCAAGAAAACCTGCCGCTCATTACCCTCATCATCATGATGGCCCTGAGCTGGGGGCTGGAACAGTTCAACCACCCGTTCGGCAACCTGGCGTTTATCGCCACCACGCTGGTCGGGCTGTTCCCGATTGCCCGTCAGGCGCTGCGCCTGATGAAAAGCGGCAGCTGGTTTGCCATCGAAACGCTGATGAGCGTGGCGGCTATCGGGGCGCTGTTTATTGGCGCAACGGCAGAAGCGGCGATGGTGCTGCTGCTGTTCTTAATCGGTGAACGCCTTGAGGGCTGGGCAGCGAGCCGGGCGCGTAAAGGGGTCAGCGCGCTGATGGCGCTGAAGCCGGAAACCGCCACGCGCGTGGTAAACGGCACGCGTGAAACGGTCGCCATCACGACCCTTCGTCCGGGCGACGTGATTGAAGTCGCGGCAGGCGGACGCTTGCCTGCAGACGGTGCGCTGCTTACCGCCACCGCGAGCTTCGATGAAAGCGCCCTGACCGGCGAGTCCATTCCGGTTGAACGTGAGGCGGGTGAAAAAGTGCCTGCGGGTGCCACCAGCGTCGACCGTCTGGTACAGCTCACCGTGCTTTCCGAGCCGGGCGACAGCGCCATCGACCGTATCCTGAAGCTGATTGAAGAGGCCGAAGAGCGCCGCGCGCCGGTCGAACGCTTTATTGACCGCTTCAGCCGGATCTACACGCCCGCCATTATGCTGGTGGCTCTGCTGGTTACCGTCGTCCCACCGCTGTTCTTTGGCGCGCCGTGGGAGGGCTGGATTTATAAAGGGCTGACGCTATTGCTGATCGGCTGTCCGTGCGCGCTGGTGATTTCCACCCCGGCGGCGATTACCTCCGGGCTGGCTGCGGCGGCGCGTCGCGGGGCGCTGATTAAGGGCGGCGCGGCGCTGGAGCAGCTGAGCCAGGTTCAGCAAATCGCGTTCGATAAAACCGGTACGCTGACCGTGGGCAAACCGCAGGTGACCGGCGTATATCCGCAGGATATCGGTGAAGATGAACTGCTTACGCTGGCCGCCGCCGTTGAGCTGGGTTCCACTCACCCGCTGGCGCAGGCGATTGTGCGTGAAGCGCAGTCGCGCGGGCTGAACATCCCTCCGGCAACCGCCCAGCGGGCGCTGGTCGGGTCAGGGATTGAGGCCACCGTTGACGGTAAAAAGGTACTGATTGTCGCGGCTGGCAAGTCTTCTACTCCAGAGGTGGAGGCGTTAGAACAAACCGGACAAACTGTTGTGAGCGTGATGCAGGACGGCGTCGCAAAAGGGATGCTGGCGCTGCGCGACACCCTCCGCGATGACGCAAAAGAAGCCGTGGCGGCGCTGCATCAGCTGGGCGTGCAGGGGGTGATTCTCACCGGTGATAACCCTCGCGCAGCGGCAGCGATTGCCGGTGAGCTGGGGCTGGAGTTTAAAGCCGGATTGCTGCCTGCGGATAAGGTCAGCGCGGTAACGGAGCTGAACGCTCAGACGCCGCTGGCGATGGTCGGTGACGGGATTAACGATGCTCCGGCGATGAAAGCGTCCACCATTGGTATTGCGATGGGCAGCGGGACCGACGTGGCGCTGGAAACGGCTGACGCGGCATTGACCCACAACCGCCTGACCGGGCTGGCGCAGATGATCGATCTTGCGCGCGCGACGCGGGCCAATATCCGTCAGAACATCGGTATCGCGCTGGGGTTGAAGGGGATTTTCCTGGTTACCACGCTGCTTGGCATGACCGGGCTGTGGCTGGCGGTACTGGCGGATACCGGGGCAACGGTGCTGGTGACGGCGAACGCGCTCAGGTTGTTGCGTCGCCGGTAAAAAAACGCCCGGTGGCGCTGACGCTTACCGGGCCTACATATCCTGCTAAATCGTAGGCCGGGTAAGGCGAAGCCGCCACCCGGCTTTTTTTATATGAAGTAGCTCATCGCCAGGCCTAAAAACAGCACCAGACCGACGTAGTTATTGTTCATAAACGCCTTGAAGCAGGCGTCGCGTTCGCGCTTCGCAATCAGCTTTTGCTGGTACGCAAACAGCAGTCCCGCCACCAGCACGGACCAGTAGAACTCCCAGTTCAGCCCGTTCAGACGACCAATCGCCACCATCAGCGCCAGTACCGCAACCTGCAGGATACCGATAATCAGCTTGTCCTGACGGCCAAAGAGGATGGCGGTTGATTTGATGCCAATTTTCAGGTCATCGTCGCGGTCAACCATCGCGTACTGGGTGTCATACGCCACGGCCCAGAGAATATTCGCCAGGAACATCAGCCAGCAGCTGAGCGGTAAGGACTCACTAACCGCCGCAAACGCCATCGGAATCGACCAGCCAAACGCCGCCCCCAGCACCACCTGCGGCAGATGGGTGTAGCGCTTCATAAACGGATACACCCAGGCCAGGGCCAGCGCCGCAACGGAAAGCAGAATGGTCATGGTGTTGAGGGTTAACACCAGCAGGAAAGAGAGCAGCACCAGAACAATAAACAGCACGCGGGCTTCTTTCCCGGTCACCTGCCCGCTGGGTAACGGACGACCGGCAGTACGCTTAACATGACCATCGAATTTACGATCGGCATAGTCATTCACCACGCAGCCCGCCGCACGCATCAGCCAGACGCCGGCAACGAATACGCCAAGGATCCACAGCGGCGGCACGCCCGGCGTGGCGAGCCATAGCGCCCAGAGGGTCGGCCACAGCAACAGTAACGCGCCAATGGGTTTATCGGTACGCATTAAGCGGTGATACGCCAGCAGCTTATTCTGCGTCAGGCTCCACTCCATTTTTTCTTCCTCTTAGTACAACGGTGATGCCGGTAAAAAAAGCTCCGTCAGAATTAACGGTTTACCGCTCAGGCGAAGGCGGGAACGACGCCCCCAGAGTTCGGCATCACGACCAATCTCAATAAAATCCCGGGTAAGCTCAGACGAGGTGAAAAGGTAACGCCCCAGCGGCGTTTTCCCCAGACGTTGCAGCGCCAGCTCGGGCCCGGAAAGGGTGGACTCGGGCACTACCGTTCGCCCGGCAAGCCACGGCTCACCGTCAGCACAAAGTAAAATTTCACGCAGCCAGTAACGTGGCTCTTGCGGCAGCAGCGGCAGCTCGCTGGCAATCTCATCGCCAGAGACAAACCCTTCCTGAATCAGGGTCACCGTAACCGTTTTACCCTGCTGCTCAAAACGTTTCGTCATGGAATCTTCCAGCAGCAACCAGTCCAGTTGCTGCGGTTCAAGCGCAGGTATTTGGTCGAAATAGCGCAGCGCACGCAGTTGCGTTAGCGCAGGGTGTGACATGCCAGACTCTCCGATACATAACGTAATGGCATTGTATCGCAGAAACACGGATTGAGGGGGGCCAAACGTTATTTAACGATCACGATCGCAACAAGAGTGCAACAGCCTGGCGGAGACGAAAAAAAGTGCGCCCACTCAGGCGCACCAAACGACTAACAAATCAGCACTGCGGGGAAACGGTTACCCCTTGCCTTTTACACTGCTGATAAAGGTGGAACGGGCAGTGGTTGAACCTAAACGTTCGGCTTCATCAAGCAGTTTCAGCGCTTTATCGACATCGCCGCGCTTCACCGCCTGCTTAATGGCGTTGTTGAAGTATTCTTCGGTGTCGTTCAGTACCGGCTCCGCTTTCTTCGCCGGGGCCGGTGCTGCGGTCGCTACCGGTGCGGCTGCCGTGGCAGCTGGCGCGGTATAGGCAGGCGCAGCGGTGTTGCCTACGGTGACAGGGCCGGTACCGGAGGAGCCAAACAGCGGGCCGACCAGGACGCTGGACGCACTATTGGTAGACACTTTCAGCTTCACAAGACCGTCAGTGGTGTGGCGGGCGATTGGGTCCGGGATATCCGGCACGGCGTTACCTACGCCTTTGGCATAGGCCTTAGCGGGATCAAGCAGCGTAGTGGTTTGCTGCAAATCTTTTTCCGTGGTGAAGACGAGTACATAAATTTTCTGCTGACCCAGCGCAGGCGTCAGTCGCATTACCCCTTCGAGGCGGTCTGCGCTCATGACACCAGGCTCCTGATAGGTAAAGTATTCGCTAGGGAAGAACGCAGAAGGCGTCATGTTCTGGTCAAGAATGAGCACGTTCGGTGCAAAAACGCTGGTCTGCTTGTTAACTTCACTTGTGAGCGTCAACGTCAGTTCGCCAATGTTTGCAGGCACACTGTATGCAACCACCGGACCACTGATGCCCGGAACATTAAGTGGTTGCCCCCCCGTCGAGAGCTGGGTCGTTTGGGCTTTAGATTGATCGACAGGCGTCCAGACCAGCTGTTGCAACGCAGCGGCCGGAATGGCCGGCGCGGATGTTGTGTTTTGCGGAACGAAATTCACATTAGCGAGCGTTACTGCTGGCGCGCTTGCCAGCAGCCCTGCGGATAAACAAAGAGCAAGGAGAGTTTTGTTCATTTTCATTGTTATCACCTCAAAATGCACAGGTCAGCGGTAGCCAGGCAATAGCGCGCCGTCCCAAGGATTGAGGGGCTTGCGCCCCTCAGTTTGGTCATTACGTCAGGTTAAGACGGGATTACCACCAGATTTCCATCTGGGCGCCGAAGGACCACTCATCGCTATCACCACGGCTAGTGGTGGTGAAGCCGGAGTTATTGTCGGCTGCGTATTTCAGGACCTTATCGCCGTTTTTGATGTAACCCCAGTTCTCATCCCACTTGGCATAAGTTGCAAAGATACGCAGCGCCGGACGAGACCAAATGCTGTCACCAGCCTGCCACTGTTGTGCCAGGGTAATTTTGTACTGATTGTTACGATCGCCAGTCTGCTGAGACTTGACGTTGTCGTAACCGACTTCAAGCAGGGTACTCATGATTGGCGTCCACTTGTACATTGGACGAACGCCCACGGTCCACCAGTCGGTACCCAGGTCGTTATCAAGATCCAGTTTCTGGTACATACCGACGTACATCAGATCCCATTTATCGCCGAGGGAGATGGCACCGTGATCCAGCACGCGCCACAGCTTACCGTTGTTGTTGATGTAGTCATCAACATAGTGGGTGACCGAGCCATCGTCATTTTTAATATCGAAGGTCGAACCGTAGGAACCTTGTGAAAGGCCTTTACCCTGAGTGGTCATCGCATCCGTTGCATACTGAACAACGAACTTGTTATAGCCCTTCAGCATGCTCTGGGTGTGTTCAGCGGTGAACATCCAGCCGTCTTTCGACGCGCCGTCTGCATAGCTGTAACCATCAGTTTTATTGGAACGTCCATAGTCGACGCCCAGTTCCAGAGTACCGTTCGGGTTGGTCTCCAGCCCCGCCAGACGCATGTCAAACACGTCGTTCGCCGTATCTTTCGATTTGTCATAGATATTCTGGCTGCTAAAGGTGTAGGAACCACCCGCTTCCTGAGAACGGGTCGCTGCCAGAGACAGTTTACCGAAGCCCAGATCGACGTTTTCGATACCCGCACCAGGACCAGAAATATCCCAGTAGTAGAAGTCGATCATGTGGACGTCATGACGCTGATAGAAGCGCTTACCGGCCCAGATAGTCGAACCTGGCAGCCATTCAATCAGGTTTTTTCCCTGCACGTTGGCTTCACGGAACGCCGGGTTAGTGGCTTCCCAGTCGTTCTGCTGCCCCACGGAGTATGCTACGTTGGTGTCGAAGTAGAAGCTCTTATCACCTTCTTTCCATACTTCCTGGCCCAGCTTCAGTTCCGCATAGGTTTCACATTCGTTACCCAGACGGTATTTACTTTGAGCACCGGTTGCCTGGAAGCACTGTTGTTCGCCGCCACTCCCCGTCCAGCCGATACCGGAACGAGCATAACCATGGAAATCCACGGCCATTGCCTGAGCAGACATTACGCCCGCTGCGACGGCAACTGCCAGAGGAAGTTTGCGCAGAGTAATCATCATTCTATCTCCTGAGATCATTGCTTTTCTTTGAACACTTCACCTGTCGGTTTCGTGTCTTCTTTTGGGATTGCTTAAACGCCTGGCTCTTTGTGCAACCGACGACATGCAGTGCCATCCTCACGGAACAGATGGCAACGCTCTGGCGGCAAGCCGATAGCGAATCTGGCACCCTCTTCTACCAACACCACGTCGTTCTGGCGGTAGACCAGGTTCTGACGGATGGCGGGGATCTGGATATGAATCTGTGTTTCGTGACCAAGCTGTTCGACGACCTGAACGTCACCTTCCAGGGTCACATCGGCGATGTGGCTCGGCAGCAGGTGCTCAGGACGAATACCGAGGGACATGTTTGCCCCGACCTGTACGTTGGCGCTGTCGACCGGCAGCCAGACCTGCTGGCGGTTTGGCAGCTCCACCTGTACCTGTTCAATCGCGGTCGCGGTCACTTTGACGGGCAGGAAGTTCATCTTTGGCGAGCCAATAAAGCCCGCAACAAAGCGGTCTGCCGGGTAGTGATACAGCTCCAGCGGTTTGCCCACCTGCGCCACGCGACCGGCATCCAGCACCACGATTTTGTCGGCGAGGGTCATCGCTTCGACCTGATCGTGGGTGACGTAAATCATCGTGCGGCCAAGACGCTTGTGCAGACGGGAGATTTCGATACGCATCTGGACGCGCAGGGCGGCATCCAGGTTAGAGAGAGGTTCATCAAGCAGGAACACGCGCGGTTCGGCCACCAGGGTACGGCCAATCGCCACACGCTGACGCTGGCCACCGGAGAGCGCTTTCGGCTTACGCTCCAGCAGGTGCGCCAGCTGTAACACTTCCGCCACCTGCGTCACGCGCTGGTTAATAACCTCTTTCTTCGCGCCGGCCAGCTTCAGGCCAAAGGACATGTTCTCGGCAACGGAAAGATGGGGATAGAGAGCATAAGACTGGAACACCATACCGACGCCACGTTCGGCAGGTGGGATGTCGTTCATTCGGGTATCACCGATCAGCAGGTCGCCGCTGGTGATGGTTTCAAGACCGGCAATCATACGCAGCAGAGTAGATTTACCACAGCCTGATGGGCCAACAAACACCACGAATTCGCCTTCGTTGATGTCCAGATTGATGTCTTTCGACACCACAACGTCACCCCAGGCTTTCGTTACATTACGCAGCTGTACGCTCGCCATGCCCTTCTCCCTTCGTTACAACCTGTCACCGACAGAAACATTCAAGATAAGTTCACTATGGGGTATCCATTACTTTCCCGAATCCTCCACCCCCCGCCTTTTTTATGGGGGAGGAGGCGGGAGGATGAGAGAGCAGGCTCTGCGACCGCGGCTGGGGGGCTGAGGCAAAATTCGTGAAGCCGCCTGCAAAATTCGGTGGGTTTTTATGTGCGCCAGCACTCATAACTTAAATTTATGCAACGGAGATCACACAAACGGGGGGTGGGGCGTAGGGGTTGGGAGGATGGAAAGAGGATGTCAAATAAGGAGACTGAGACACGTTGAACCACTGAAGTCATACCACGAGACATCACCAAAAAGGATGGCAGCTATGAATATCAAGACTGGCGCACGCGTTTTCGCATTGTCCGCCCTCGCAGCAATGATGATTTCCGCACCGGCGCTCGCCAAAATTGAAGAAGGCAAACTGGTTATCTGGATTAACGGCGACAAGGGCTATAACGGCCTGGCCGAAGTGGGCAAAAAATTCGAGAAAGATACCGGCATCAAAGTGACCGTAGAGCACCCGGACAAACTGGAAGAGAAATTCCCGCAGGTTGCGGCAACCGGCGATGGCCCGGACATCATCTTCTGGGCGCATGACCGTTTCGGGGGTTACGCGCAGTCTGGCCTGCTGGCTGAAGTGACGCCAGACAAAGCCTTCCAGGACAAACTGTTCCCGTTCACCTGGGACGCCGTTCGCTATAACGGCAAGCTGATCGCTTACCCAATCGCGGTTGAAGCCCTGTCTCTGATTTACAACAAAGACCTGGTCCCTAACCCGCCGAAGACCTGGGAAGAGATCCCGAAACTGGATAAAGAGCTGAAGGCGAAAGGTAAATCCGCCCTGATGTTCAACCTGCAAGAGCCGTACTTCACCTGGCCGCTGATTGCTGCCGACGGCGGTTACGCGTTCAAGTTTGAAAACGGCAAGTATGACGTGAAAGACGTGGGCGTGGACAGCGCAGGTGCGAAAGCGGGTCTGACCTTCCTGGTTGACCTGATCAAGAACAAACACATGAACGCGGATACCGACTACTCCATCGCGGAAGCGGCGTTCAACAAAGGCGAAACCGCGATGACCATCAACGGTCCGTGGGCCTGGACCAACATCGATAAGAGCAAAATCAACTACGGCGTGACGCTGCTGCCAACCTTCAAAGGCAAGCCGTCTAAACCGTTCGTTGGCGTGCTGAGCGCGGGCATCAACGCTGCCAGCCCGAACAAAGAGCTGGCGAAAGAGTTCCTGGAAAACTACCTGCTGACCGATCAGGGTCTGGATGAAGTGAACAAGGACAAACCGCTGGGTGCCGTCGCGCTGAAATCCTTCCAGGATCAGCTGGCGAAAGACCCACGTATCGCGGCCACCATGGATAACGCCCAGAAAGGCGAAATCATGCCGAACATCCCACAGATGGCCGCGTTCTGGTACGCCACGCGTACCGCGGTTATCAACGCTGCAAGCGGTCGTCAGACTGTCGATGCCGCGCTGAAAGATGCTCAGGGTCGTATCACCAAGTAAGCAGAAAAACGGCGGGTGGCGCGTGCGCTTACCCGCCCTACGACTACGGCACGATCCGTAGGTCAGGTAAGCGCAGCGCCACCTGACGATAAGATTCCACCGTTGTAGAGGAAGAACCCCATGGATGTCATTAAAAAGAAACGCTGGTGGCAAAGCGACGCGCTGAAGTGGTCAGCGATCGGTCTGCTGTGCCTGCTGGTGGGTTACCTTGTTGTTTTAATGTACGTACAAGGGGAATATCTGTTCGCCATCATGACGCTGATTTTAAGCTCTGCTGGCCTGTATATTTTCGCTAATCGTAAAGCCTATGCCTGGCGCTATGTCTACCCGGGCGTGGCCGGGATGGGGCTGTTTGTCCTGTTCCCGCTGATTTGCACCATCGCCATTGCGTTTACCAACTACAGCAGCACCAACCAGCTTGCACAGGAACGCGCGCAGCAGGTGCTTCTGGACCGCTCATACCAGGCAGGCAAGACCTTTAACTTCGGCCTGTATCCCGCAGGCAACGAATGGAAGTTAGCGCTTACTGACGAAGCAAGCGGTAAATACTATGTCTCTGACGCCTTCAAATTTGGCGGCGAGCAGAAGCTGGCCTTAAAAGAGGCACAGGCCCTGCCGGAAGGTGAACGTGCCAACCTGCGCATCATTACCCAGAACCGTCAGGCGCTGACTCAGCTCACCGCCGTACTGCCAGACGAAAGCAAAGTGACCATGAGCTCGCTGCGCCAGTTCTCCGGCACGCAGCCGCTCTATACTCTGGCGGATGACGGCACGCTGACCAATAACCAGAGCGGCGTAAAATATCGTCCAAACAACGACATTGGTTTCTATCAGTCCATTACTGCCGACGGCAAATGGGGTGATGACAAACTCAGCCCGGGCTATACCGTCACCATCGGCTGGGACAACTTTACCCGCGTGTTTACCGACGAAGGCATTCAGAAACCGTTCTTCGCCATCTTCGTCTGGACGGTGGTCTTCTCCGTACTGACCGTGATCCTGACCGTTGCCGTGGGTATGGTGCTGGCCTGCCTCGTCCAGTGGGAATCCCTGAAGGGCAAAGCGATTTACCGCGTGCTGCTGATTCTGCCGTATGCCGTGCCGTCGTTTATCTCGATTCTAATTTTCAAAGGGCTGTTTAACCAGAGCTTCGGTGAAATCAACATGATGCTGAGCGCGCTGTTTGGCATCAAACCGGCCTGGTTCAGCGACCCAACCACCGCCCGCTCGATGATCATCATCGTCAATACCTGGCTGGGCTATCCGTACATGATGATCCTGTGCATGGGCCTGCTGAAGGCTATCCCGGACGATCTGTACGAAGCCTCGGCGATGGACGGCGCGGGCCCGTTCCAGAACTTCTTTAAGATTACGCTGCCGCTGCTCATCAAGCCGCTCACCCCGCTGATGATTGCCAGCTTCGCCTTTAACTTTAACAACTTCGTGCTGATTCAGCTGTTGACCAACGGCGGCCCGGACCGCCTGGGCACCACCACGCCGGCAGGTTATACCGACCTGCTCGTGAGCTACACCTACCGTATCGCCTTCGAAGGCGGCGGCGGTCAGGACTTCGGTCTGGCGGCGGCGATTGCCACCCTGATCTTCCTGCTGGTAGGCGCACTGGCGATTGTGAACCTGAAAGCCACACGTATGAAATTTGACTAAGGAGGGCATCGATCATGGCAATGGTACAACCCAAATCTCAGAAGCTGCGCCTCCTGGCGACGCACTTAGGCCTGCTGATTTTCATCGCGGCGATCATGTTCCCGCTGCTGATGGTTATCGCCATCTCCCTGCGTTCGGGTAACTTCGCTACCGGGAGCCTGATCCCGGACGAAATCTCCTGGGAGCACTGGAAGCTCGCGCTGGGCTTCAGCGTAGAGCACGCGGATGGCCGCGTCACGCCGCCGCCGTTCCCGGTGCTGCTGTGGCTGTGGAACTCGGTGAAAATCGCAGGTATTACCGCGATCGGTATCGTGGCGCTGTCCACCACCTGCGCTTACGCCTTTGCTCGTATGCGTTTCCCGGGCAAAGCGACGCTGCTGAAAGGGATGCTGATTTTCCAGATGTTCCCGGCCGTGCTGTCGCTGGTGGCGTTGTATGCCCTGTTTGACCGTCTGGGCCAGTACGTACCGTTTATCGGTCTGAACACCCACGGCGGCGTTATCTTCGCCTATCTTGGCGGTATCGCACTGCATGTATGGACCATTAAAGGCTATTTCGAAACCATCGACGGCTCGCTGGAAGAAGCGGCGGCGCTGGATGGGGCAACCCCGTGGCAGGCGTTCCGCCTGGTACTGCTGCCGCTGTCGGTGCCGATTCTGGCGGTGGTGTTTATCCTGTCGTTTATCGCCGCCATCACCGAAGTACCGGTTGCCTCACTGTTACTGCGTGATGTGAACAGCTACACCCTGGCCGTGGGTATGCAGCAATACCTCAACCCGCAAAACTACCTGTGGGGTGACTTTGCCGCGGCGGCCGTACTTTCCGCCATCCCGATTACCGTGGTGTTCCTGCTGGCGCAGCGCTGGCTGGTCAACGGCCTGACGGCGGGCGGTGTGAAAGGTTAAGTTTCATTTTGTTATGCCACTGCAACCCTCAACTTTAGACGTATTGTATTGACCCAACTTGTGACTGTTGTTAGGCGGCCTCCGGGCCGCCATTTTTTTATTCGCGTTTCAGCCGCTTCGAGTTACACAGCCAGAGGGTGATCACCAGCAGCAGGATCGCCGCCGAGTAGATCAGCACGTCGAGCGGGGATTTATGATCGACGATGATCAGCCGCACAATCGCGGTGATCCCAATGTAGACAAAATAACGCAGCGGGAAGTGAAAGCCGGACTGAAAGTACTTCACAATCAGGGCGATAAATTCAAAGTAGAGAAAGTAGACCACCAGGCCTTCCACCAGCGCATATTTGCTGGTTTGTTCAGGGGCAAACAGTACATCCGCCAGATGCACCGTCTCTTTACCCAAAAAGACGACCAGTATCAGGCCAAGGCTCAACAGACCGAGGTTCAGCACGGTCTGGAGGATAGTTGAGATAAACTCAACGCGCGGGCGAGTCAGGGATGTCATACAGCACCTCATTCTCCAGGGCGAGGTTTCTGTATAACGCAAAAATGTGACGGAGATCTATATTTTTTAATTATGTTTTATGTAGGGAGGTAACCGATGGATCGTAAACCAACCGGGGTTCGCAACGTGACGTGCGGCGACAATGTGACCGTATATGAACCCACTAATCTTTACGACTGTGTACTGGGCAACGGCGTATTCGTCGGCCCGTTTGTTGAAATCCAGGGCAATACGCGCATCGGTGACGACAGCAAAATTCAGTCGCACACCTTCATCTGTGAGTATGTGACCATTGGTAAGCGTTGCTTTGTTGGCCATGGCGTGATGTTTGCCAACGATATGTTTCGTGAGGGGAAACCGAACGCCGACCGGGCCAGCTGGGGCCATATTACTATCGGAAATGATGTGTCGATTGGCAGCGGTGCCACCATTCTGGCGGTCTCCATTTGCGACGGAGCGGTGATTGGGGCGGGAAGCGTGGTGACAAAATCGATCGTCGAGAAAGGTGTCTATGCCGGGAACCCGGCAAGGCTGCTGCGCCGCTTGTAGTTCGCCCGGTGGCGCTGCGCTTACCGGGCCTACAAAAACCGTAGGCCGGGCAAACGCAGTGCCGCCCGGCGTGAAGCATCAGCGGAAGTTAATGTTCTTGTCGCTGGTCATGTCGTACAGCTGGAACTTACGCCCAAGCTGCTGACCACCGTCGCGCGTCAGCGGTGTCCAGCCGATGGCCGCACGGCTGCGGGTTGGGCCTGACGAGAACAGATCCAGCGGAATCGACACGTAAACCCCTTTGGTGAAGTCCCCTTCCCCATATTCGTCCGGCGAGACGTTGGTGATGGTGGCGTAGCCGCCCACCACGACGCCGCTGTCGAAGTGTTTGGAGATGTCCAGCGTGCCGCCCTTATCGCCCGCCAGGTACTGGCCGACGCTGGCTTTCACCAGCACATCAGGTGCAAACGACGGCGTCCAGTAGGCGGTCAAATGGCCCGTTTTGACGCTGTAGTCGGTGAACTTCATCATGTCCTGGGCGCTGCGCCAGTCACGCTGCTTGACGTAGTTGGCATCAACCCCGAACGCCCAGTTGCTGTCGACAGGACGATAAAGCACTTCCGCCCCCGCGCCGCCGTACATGGTTTCCAGATACCCACCGTACACCTGGCCGTAGAAGCCGTTGCCGAAGTACTGGAAATAGTTGGCCTGCAGGTTATTCACGTAGGCATCGTTCTGCACGTACTCACGTACGCGGGTACGCACGCGCGGCAGCTGTGAGTCT
This sequence comes from Enterobacter pseudoroggenkampii, assembly GCF_026420145.1. Taxonomy (NCBI): domain Bacteria; kingdom Pseudomonadati; phylum Pseudomonadota; class Gammaproteobacteria; order Enterobacterales; family Enterobacteriaceae; genus Enterobacter; species Enterobacter pseudoroggenkampii. Next base: position 22,499 of record NZ_JAPMLV010000008.1, on the reverse strand, counting down.
TTTGGCGGGTTGGTATAGTTGAACTTGTCGTAGTTGTTAGCGATGTTGCCAAACAGGCTGCCGGTGGTCAGCAGGTGGTCGGTAAGCCACAGATCCGCCGTCGCCATAACGCCCAGCTGATACATGTAGAAGTTTTCCGGCCCGCCGACGGACTGGTTCAGCACCGGATCGATATGGAAATCGAAGCGCGACTTGTCGATATACCAGCCCTGCTCGGTGGTCTCCGGCACGATCGGCTCAACGCGTTTTTGTACCAGCTCGGTTTCATGCCCAAGCGGTTCGCCCTCCAGGTGGCGCTTAAGGCTGGCAACATCCGTTTCCGTCGTCACCTGCGGCAGGTTGAGACGATTCTCCGTCACGCGGATCGTGCGGATCCCGTCCGGGAGATCGTTCATGATGATCCGGTTGGCGCGTTCGATCCCTTCACGCGAGTCGCGGTATTTCACCTGCTCGCCGGTGACGTACAGCGTATCGCCTTTCACCTGAATTTTCGGATCCGCCAGACCGGCATTGTATTTCAGCAGCGTCAGCTGGTTTGCCACCACGGAGTGCTGCAGAATCGCATCCTGCGGCTCCGGCTGGTATGCAGGCCGCGCGTTATCATTGTAGTGCGGCCGCATGTCGTTAAAGTTGGTGCGCAGCGTGAAGCCAAACATCACCGTATTGCCGCGCTCGTAGCTGAGGTTAACGTCGGCCCAGTCGGTGACGCGATAAATGGCGCCGACGTTAAACTTGCTCTTCTGCTCAATCTTCCCGGCGAAGTCCTGCGAGTAGTCATTCCCCTCGTACTCCAGCTTCAGGCGTAACGGCTGCCAGGGCGTCTGATATTCAACGCCGCCAAACAGTGACGCCGGACCGTGGAACATCTGGTCACCGTTGATGGATCCCGCTTTCTGGTAGCTGTTATCGCGGTAACAGTATTTATCGCTGTAGGAGCAAAACGGGTTTTTCACGTTGCCGCTGGTGCCAAGATAGCCCCATCCCAGACCGAGTGAGAAATCAAACGGTCCCCAGGCCTTGCTGGCCACGATGTATTCCGCGTCAAACAGGCCGGTACCGCCGATATCTTTGGCGCCCACGGAGACCTGCGGCATCCAGTAGCTCTCTTCCCACAGGCGCAGCTTGACGTCGAAGGCTTTATCTTTGTAGGTCTGATCGCCTGAGAACGCCTCGACGCTGCTGTATTGTTTCGTCCGCACGTCGGTATAGCGCAGCGTGGTTTCAAGCCACGGGAACAGCTGCACCGACGCCGAGTAGTAGCGATACTGGTCGTTATCACGGTAGTTAAGGCTAATTTCCCCTTCACGCGCCATACGCGCGGTGGGCGTTTGCAGTAAACCGACGCCGCCGAAGTCTGACTGAGACGGGCCAATGGGTGCCGGATACGTTTCTGCATGGCAGGCGGCACTCACGCAGAGCGCCAGCATGCTGTAGAGATAGGTTCTTTTCATTATTCCGGTATCCGCTGAATCAGGGAGTGAAGGATATCGGCGTTAAGCCCGTCATACGCCTTCGTCCAGAAATGGTCGGCAAAACCGACAAAAATAATGCTGCCCGGCATGGGTTCGATATGACGCTTATTCCAGTAAGCGACAGGGGCTTTTTGCGTGTGGCCGTCAGGGTAAACCACCCAGGCGTAGCTGTTATCCGCGCCGCTCAGCAGACTCTGCTCGTCGAGATAGCTCGCCACGTCACGACCGGGGGTAAAGGGCTTCTTACCTGGGCTGCTGATAAGCCCCATCACGGTCACCGTCGTCGGCTTCGCCGGAAGCCAGAGCGTATAGTCCCCTTCCAGCGTGGGGTTGTCGTTTTCCGTGACGCGCACGTCATCCGGATCAAGATTGACGTTCTGTCGGCCCGTCACCTTCAGCGCCTGCAGCTGCTGACGGACGCTATTAATGGCCGCCGCGTCGTCGCCATCTTCCTGCTCCGCGAGTCCCGTTAGCCTGGCAAGAAGCGCCTTGTGCTGCTGTTCCGCTTCCACGGTCTTCTGCCGTTCAGCGATGACCGCGCCTGGCCACCAGCTGTTGGCGAGCCTTGGCTGTCCGACAAGATCGAGCAGATGCTCGGCGTGGGTTAAGGTTTTGGGTTTTTCACTGTCCGGCGTGTAGACCTTTACTGTCCCGGCGGACCATGCCAGCGGCGCGGCAAAACTGGCGATAAGCGCAACGTGAATGAGCGTTTTCATGATTTCGCCGCCTTGATCAGGGTGGTTTTGACCGGGAAGAAACCGGCACCGAGATACTGTAAGGACTGACGGATCTGCCCTTCCTCGTCGATCCAGAAGCGGTTGTGCCAGGTGGCCTGGTCGGTGGTGACCTCTTCATCCAGCACGCGAACCTGCGTTTCGTCGCTGCCGACTTTCACGCTGTCGGTGCCGTCCCAGCGGAAGGTCGAGCGTGCCGTGGCGTAACGCACCTGCTTGTGTTCGGTCCAGCCCATCGTGCGCGTCCAGCCTGCGCCGTCGGCGATCTGGTTCGGCTTGATCAGCGGGTCGTCGGCGATATTATTCACCTCCAGCAGGTTATCGCCGCCCAACAGGGTTTTCACGATACGGCCATGCTGCGTCACGATGGTGGCCTGATCCTGCGTCACCCATTTCTGCTGCCCGTTTTCATCGAAAGCGAGCACCACAAACAGTTGCGGGCCATCGTTAAGCTGCATGTACTGACTGGCATAGGGCATGTTCTGAAGTTCGTCATCGGTCAGATGCACGCCCGGTGTGCCGAACAGGCTTTCCCACAGTGAGTTTCCCAGCCCTTTAGTGGTGGCCGAGCACGCCTGCAGCAGCAGGCAAATCAGAATGATTGCAGGTCGCTTCACGACTCTTCTCCGAAGGGGCGAAATAACCACACCGAAGTGTGGTTATGATTAAAACACCCGCTATTACTGGGTGCTGGTTGTCGTGGTGGTCGTGGTTCCGGTGTTGGAGCCATCACCGCCACCGGTTGCCGCCAGCGCGACACCCACGGCTGAACTTACGGTGCTGGCGCTGGCTGCGGTAGAACTCCCCGCAGACGCAGACGTCGCAGCCGACCCTGCCGCTTCCCCGACCTGAACCGGAGCTGCATAGACAGATGTCGCCGCAAGCGCAGATATGGCAAAAATGCCATACAGTACTTTCTTCATAACAATTTCCCTTCAATGAATGAATGGAGATTTGCCCGAAAAGAATTTCAGGCGGAATCGAGTATACACAACTACTGCCGTGGGTTTGCCGTAAGGGGAAATAGGGAGAGGGTTTTCGGACTAATGGTTAAAATGGAAATGAAAGACAAATGACATAAATATATAATTTATAAAAATCAATAAGTTATAATATAAATATATTAATGAACTACTGCGTATTTTCTTAAAATAAACCGCAGCAATTAACGGGTTAACCGTCTTTTTCGGATTAAACTCAGAACCAGAATTTGAGTTAACTAACAGACATCAGGAATTATCCGATAAAAAAATGCCGGCATTTCGCCGGCACGTTTTCATGACGTTTTAATTACGCACGCCATGCTTTATAACGGTTGATCAAACCATTGGTCGAGCTGTCATGGCTGGTAATCGCTTTATCATCACCCAGCTCTGGCAGAATACGGTTTGCCAGCTGTTTGCCCAGCTCAACGCCCCACTGGTCAAAGGTGAAGATGTTCAGGATCGCGCCCTGCGTGAAGATTTTGTGCTCGTACAGAGCAATCAGCGCACCCAGGCTGAACGGCGTGATTTCGCGCAGCAGGATGGAATTGGTTGGACGGTTGCCTTCGAATACTTTGAACGGCACCACGTGGTCCAGCGTTGCCGGATCTTTACCCTGGTCGCGGTATTCCTGCTCAACCACCTCGCGGGATTTACCGAACGCCAGCGCTTCGGTCTGGGCGAAGAAGTTGGACAGCAGCTTCGGATGGTGATCGGACAGCGGGTTATGGGTGATAGCCGGCGCGATGAAATCGCACGGTACCATTTTGGTGCCCTGGTGAATCAGCTGGTAGAAAGCATGCTGGCCGTTAGTACCCGGCTCGCCCCAGATGATTGGGCCAGTCTGGTAGTCCACCGCGTTGCCATTACGGTCAACGTATTTACCGTTGGATTCCATGTTGCCCTGCTGGAAGTACGCAGCAAAGCGGTGCATATACTGGTCGTACGGCAGGATCGCTTCGGTTTCAGCGCCGAAGAAGTTGTTGTACCAGATCCCGATCAGCGCCAGCAGCACCGGCAGGTTTTTCTCAGGCGCGGTGGTGGAGAAGTGTTTGTCCATCGCGTGCGCGCCGGAGAGCAGCTCAACGAAGTTGTCGAAGCCCACGGACAGGATGATAGACAGGCCAATTGCAGACCACAGAGAATAGCGGCCACCAACCCAGTCCCAGAACTCGAACATGTTCGCGGTGTCGATACCGAACTCGCTGACGGCTTTACCGTTGGTAGACAGCGCCGCGAAGTGTTTCGCCACGTGCTTGTTGTCGCCCGCGGTTTTCAGGAACCAGTCGCGCGCGCTGTGGGCGTTGGTCATGGTTTCCTGGGTGGTAAAGGTTTTAGACGCAACCAGGAACAGGGTGGTTTCCGGGTGCACGTTCTTCAGCACTTCGGCGATGTGGGTACCATCGACGTTAGACACAAAGTGCATATTGAGGTGGTTTTTGTACGGACGCAGCGCTTCGGTCACCATGAACGGGCCGAGGTCAGAACCGCCGATACCGATGTTTACCACGTCGGTGATCGCTTTGCCGGTGTAGCCTTTCCAGCTACCGGAGATGATCGCTTCGGAGAAGGTTTTCATCTTTTCCAGCACCGCGTTCACTTCCGGCATAACGTCTTTGCCGTCAACGATGATTGGCGTATTGCTACGGTTACGCAGAGCGACGTGCAGCACGGCACGGTCTTCGGTGCGGTTGATCTTCTCACCGGAGAACATGGATTTGATGGCGTCCGCCAGCTCGGTTTCTTTCGCCAGATCCTGCAGTTTTGCCAGCGTCTCTTCGGTAATGCGGTTTTTAGAGAAATCCACCAGCATCAGGTCGTCGAAGGTCGCGGAGAACTTGTTGAAACGATCGGCATCTTTCGCGAACAGATCCGCGATGGTGACGTCTTTCATTTCATCAAAATGTTTCTGGAGTGCCTGCCAGGCAGCGGTCTGCGTTGGGTTGATGTTTTTCATTAGCAATACTCTTCTGATTTGAGAATTGTGACTGCGGTCGATTGTAGCGCCTGCAAATAAAAATTGTGATGGTTTTTATGCCATTGCCCTGGCCTGCATCAAACGCAGGTGAAAAGACCCGAAAAGTATAGCTGCTGAAACGCCCTCCCGGGGCGGCGAAATGTCGGTCAAAATGCCCTAAAACGGAGCATAAAATCTGGCTCTGTTATAAGTCCTGTTTCTCAGGGGTACCCCCCCATAAAAAATCCGCATAATCCCAGCATTGACAGGACCTCCCCCGCATTTTATTTATAGGGCCGTATTTTGCGCCTGCACCTGTTTTCGTTTCACTCTTGTGCCAAGGTCGCTTATTCATTCCCTGACACGAGGTTGTTATGACGAGTTTTGTGGTCGCCAAGTTTGGCGGCACCAGTGTGGCCGATTACGATGCCATGAACCGCAGCGCCGATGTGGTGCTGGCCGATCCGAATACCCGCCTGGTGGTGCTGTCTGCATCTGCCGGCGTGACGAACCTGCTGGTTTCTCTGTCTGAAGGACTGGAAGCGACAGAACGTTTCGTGAAGCTGGATGCACTGCGCAAAATTCAGTTCGACATTCTTGAGCGTCTGCAGAACCCGAACGTCATCCGCGAGGAAGTGGAACGTCTGCTGGAAAATATCACTACCCTGGCAGAAGCCGCCTCTCTGGCCACCTCCACCGCCCTGACCGACGAGCTGGTCAGCCACGGCGAGCTGATGTCCACCCTGCTGTTTGTTGAAATCATGCGCGAGCGTAACATTCAGGCGCAGTGGTTTGACGTGCGAAAAGTGATGCGTACCAGCGACCGCTTTGGCCGTGCCGAGCCGGACGTTGAAGCACTGGCCGAACTGACCAATCAGCAGCTGGCCCCGCGTCTGGCAGACGGTATCGTGATCACCCAGGGCTTTATCGGCAGCGAAGCGAAAGGCCGCACCACCACGCTTGGCCGTGGCGGCAGCGACTACACCGCCGCGCTGCTGGGCGAAGCCCTGCATGCCACGCGCGTGGATATCTGGACTGACGTGCCGGGCATTTACACCACCGATCCGCGCGTCGTTTCTGCGGCGAAACGTATTGACGTGATCGCCTTTGAAGAAGCGGCGGAAATGGCCACCTTCGGTGCGAAAGTTCTGCATCCGGCAACCCTTTTGCCAGCCGTACGTAGCGATATTCCGGTCTTCGTTGGCTCCAGTAAAGATCCGAAAGCGGGCGGGACGCTGGTCTGCAAGAAAACGGAAAACCCACCGCTGTTCCGCGCCCTGGCCCTGCGCCGTCGCCAGACGCTGGTCACCCTGCACAGCCACAATATGCTGCACTCCCGCGGTTTCCTGGCGGAAGTGTTTGGCATTCTGGCACGCCACAACATCTCCGTGGATCTGATCACCACCTCTGAAGTGAGCATTGCGCTGACGCTGGACACCACCGGTTCTACCTCCACCGGCGACACCCTGCTGACGCAGTCGCTGCTGATTGAGCTGTCCGAGCTGTGCCGCGTGGAAGTAGAAGAAGACCTGGCGCTGGTTGCCATCATTGGCAACAAGCTGTCGCGCGCCTGCGGCGTGGGCAAAGAGGTGTTTGGCGTGCTCGACCCGTTCAGCATCCGCATGATCTGCTACGGCGCGTCCAGCTATAACCTCTGCTTCCTGGTGCCTGCCGATCAGGCCGAGCAGGTCGTGCAGAAACTTCATCAGAATTTGTTTGAATAAAATTCGTTAGCACGATAAACAATACCTATAAGCCGGGCACAGACCCGGCTTTTTTATAACTAAACAACACGACAATACTGCAAGGAATCCACTATGTTATCCGCTATTACGCGGCTGTTCCCGTTATGGGCGCTGCTGCTCTCCGTACTCGCGTATTACACGCCCACCACGTTCACCGGTATTGGTCCGTGGGTCACCACGTTGCTGATGCTGATCATGTTCGGTATGGGCGTGCATCTGAAAGTCGACGACTTCAAACGCGTGCTGTCTCGCCCTGCGCCCGTCGCGGCAGGAATATTTCTGCACTACCTGGTGATGCCGCTCGCGGCGTGGCTGCTGGCGATGGCCTTTAAGATGCCGCCCGACCTTTCCGCCGGGATGGTGCTGGTGGGCAGCGTGGCCAGCGGCACGGCGTCCAACGTCATGATCTATCTGGCGAAAGGTGACGTGGCGCTCTCCGTCACTATCTCGTCCGTCTCTACGCTGGTGGGCGTGATTGCCACGCCGCTGTTAACCCGCCTGTACGTGGATGCGCATATTCAGGTGGACGTGATGGGCATGCTGCTGAGCATTCTGCAAATCGTGGTGATCCCGATTGCGCTGGGGCTGGTCATTCACCATCTTTTCCCGCGCGTGGTGAAGGCCGTTGAGCCATACCTGCCCGCATTTTCGATGGTCTGTATTCTGGCCATCATCAGCGCCGTGGTGGCGGGCTCCGCCTCGCACATTGCTTCCGTAGGCTTTGTGGTGATCGTCGCGGTGGTGCTGCATAACACCATTGGTCTGCTGGGCGGCTACTGGGGCGGGAAACTGTTTGGCTTCGACGAATCGACCTGCCGCACGCTGGCTATTGAGGTAGGGATGCAGAACTCCGGCCTGGCGGCGGCGCTTGGTAAAATTTACTTCTCCCCGCTGGCGGCCCTGCCTGGCGCGCTGTTCTCCGTCTGGCACAACCTCTCCGGCTCGCTGCTGGCGGGCTACTGGTCCGGCAAACCGATTGATGAACAAACAAAAAAAGATGCGGTGAAGCAGGGTTAATTTACGCTGCTTGCTTTACACTGAAGCCTCTCTCTCAGGAGGCTTCAGCAATGGCTACACCACGTTTGACCCAGAAAGACATGACCGAAGCCGAGCAGCGCGAACTGAAAACGCTTCTCGACCGCGCCCGTATCGCACATGGCCGCACGCTGACGAACGCCGAAACCAATCAGGTGAAAAAAGAGTACATCGATAAGCTGATGGCGCAGCGTGACGCCGCGGCGAAAAAAGCCCGCAAGCTGAAAAAAGAGCAGGCTTATAAACCGGATGCAGAGGCGACCTTTTCCTGGTCGGCCACAACGTCTACCCGTGGAAGGCGCTAATCAGCGCCCTTTCTTTTTGCGCCCCGGCTGGGTAAAGCGTTTTCCGTTACCCGGCTTGCCGCGCCCTTTCTCTTCCGCCTGCGGCGCCTTCACCACCGGACGCTTAATCGCCTGGGTTTTCGGTTTGGCTTTGGCCTTCGGCTTCGCTTCGGACGAGGAATTCTCGATAAGCTTGAACAGCTCGATCAGTTCGTCATCCGTTAAGTCGCGCCATTCGCCCAGCGGAATGCCGGACAGGCTGACGTTCATGATGCGCGTGCGCTCAAGCTTCGTCACTTCATAACCGAAATGTTCGCACATGCGGCGGATCTGGCGGTTTAAGCCCTGCACCAGGGTAATACGGAACGCGAACGGCGCTTCTTTCTTCACCTTACACTTTTTCGTAACGGTACCGAGGATCGGCACACCGGCGCCCATACCGCGAATAAAGTCGTCCGTGACCGGCTTATTTACCGTCACAATGTACTCTTTCTCGTGATCGTTACCGGCACGCAGGATCTTGTTGACCAGATCGCCGTGGTTGGTGAGGAAAATCAGCCCCTGAGAGTCTTTATCCAGACGGCCAATCGGGAAGATACGGCTGCTGTGGTTCACGAAATCAACGATGTTGTCCCGCTCACCGTCTTCCGTGGTGCTGACAATCCCAACCGGTTTGTTCAACGCGATAAACACCAGGTCTTCAGCATCACGCGGTTCGATGACCTGACCATTCACTTTAACCACATCGCCAGGCACCACCTGATCGCCGATGGTGGCGCGTTTGCCGTTAAGAAACACGTTACCTTGTTCAATGTAACGGTCAGCCTCGCGACGTGAGCAGATCCCGCTCTCGCTAATGTATTTGTTTAATCGGGTTGATTGAGTTGGCAGCATAGTTTCTCCTGTGAAGGGCGAAATATACCTTACCTTGCGGCTGACAAAAAAGTGTTAGTAACCGTTGATCAAAAAATCGAGTGCATCCCGCAATGAAGCACGGTTTTGCGTAAGATCGGCGACACGCTCGCCTAACTCTTTTGGCGATATGCCTGCCATCATGTGCATCATTACCACACAGGGTTTACCCGCTATCTCAACGACAGGGCACACTTTCGCAGGTGGCTGAATGCCTCCCAGATGGCTAAGTTCAACTGCGGGGGCGACCAGAACATGCTTCATCACATTAGCCACGGGATGCTGCATATTGATTAGCCAGGGATAGGCAGTTTTCCCCTTACCTTCATTCTCATAAGCAAAATATTGCTCCATCAGAACGACCTCTGAAAGTCACTAAAGGAGCCGTTTTCATCAACCCATTGGTTAATGGCCTCGATAGAAGCTTTATTTTCTGCTAACCACTCTGCACGCTGATGCGCACGAAACTGCTCCTGCAGTGCAGCCGTGAGCACGGCAGAGAGATTAAGTTTAAGCCGTCGCGCCTCTTCAAGGATTTCAGGTGCTAACGACACGTTGACTGATTTTTTAATGCCATGAGTAGTGCGCATGAAAACCCCCATCGGAATGCGCATGAATTGGCGAAGTGTAGCGTAATAAACGACCATTTTCTATTCCCTAAAAAACGTAAGGTCTGAAGGGTAAATGGCGCTTGATAAGGTGTCACGCCTCGCAACAAGGTTTTGCGAGGCGCTTTCAGAGATTAATACTCATCCCGCTCGTCGTCTTCATCCGGCTGTTCCATCACGCTGTACGCCACCGCGCAGAACAACGAGTTGAGACGCTTCATATCGCCCAGCAGTCCCAGGTGGAGTGAGCTGGTTTCGATACTCTGCACGTTCTGCTGGTGCAGACGCTCAACGTGGGCGTGCGAGTAGCGGCGGTTCAGAATACGGAAACGATGCTTGTTGCGGCGCAGGCGGCGCGCGCTCGGCACATCGCTGGAGAAGAATACCGACATCGCCAGCTTGAGGTTGCTGACAAGCTGTTCGTGCAGCGCTTCCAGCTCCTTCAGGCCTTCACCTGAAAACGCACGACGCGCGGCAAGGGATTTGTCGGCGATCTCGCTGCCCATGCGTTCAACGATATCCGAAGCCTGCTCAAGGTTAAGCGACATCTCGATAATTTCCGCCCAGCGGCGGGACTCCTCTTCCGCCAGCTCGTCCTGCGGCATGCGCGCCAGGTAAAGCTTGATGGCGGTATAGAGCACGTTGATATCGTCAGCTAACCTGCGCAGCTCTTTCTCTTCACGCGGCTCGCCGTGCATCACCTTTTGCAGACCTTCGAGCATGGTTTCCATCGCGTCGCCCATGCGCAACGTCTCGCGCGCGGCATTCGCCAGCGCCAGCGCCGGGGTATCCAGCGCGGACGTATCCAGGTGCTTCGGTTTCAGGCGCGCATCCAGCTCCGGTTCGTCCTGAATGAGGCGTTCGCAGAAGCGGGCCATCGACCCGGCAAAAGGTACCATCGCCAGGCAGCGCACCAGGTTGTAGAACACGTGGAAATAGATCACCAGCTCCGCTTTCGGCAGCGGGAGGTTGTCCATCAGGTTCGCCAGCGGGTGGATAAAGGGCAGGATAATCAGGCTGCCCACCAGCTTAAACAGCAGGCTGCCGAGGGCCACACGGCGGGCGGCGGCGTTGGCCGCGCTGTTATTGAGCATCGCCAGCAGGCCCGAGCCGAGGTTGGCACCGATCACCAGGCACAGCGCGACCGGGAAGGAGATCGCCCCGGCCGCGGTGAGTGTGGCCGTCAGCAGCACGGCCGCCAGGCTGGAGTAGCTGACGATAGCAAACACCGCGCCAATCAGAGCATCCAGCATAATGTCCCCGGTCAGGGAGGCGAAGATGACCTGAACACCGTTGGCTTCGGTAATAGGCGTGACCGCCTGCACAATCAGCTCCAGCGCCAGCAGGATCAGCCCCAGGCCAATCCCTACGCGCCCGAGCTGACCGGCGCGGGTCTGTTTGCGGCCGAGGAAGAAGATCACGCCTATAAAAATCAGCAGCGGTGACAGCCAGGAGAGATCGAACGTCAGGATACGCGCCATCAGCGCGGTACCCACATCAGCCCCCAGCACAATGACCAGAGCCGGGGCCAGCGCCACCAGATCCTGCGCCACAAAGGAGGTGACAAGCAGGGTTGTGGCGTTGCTGCTCTGAACCAGTGCCGTTACGCCAATACCCGCGCAGAAGGCGAGCGGCTTCTTCTCAACGCTGCTGCTGAGAACGGTACGTAAACGGGCGCCAAAAACGCGCATCACACCGGTACGGACGATATGGGTGCCCCATACGAGCAGTGCGACTGCAGAGAGCAGATGTAACAGGGTCAGCACGGAAGGTTTTCCTCCTTATCGTTATTCGTTTTCCATAGGTTCAGTATAAGGGTTTAAGCGTAAGAAAGAGACAAGGCACCATTGAGGTGCCCTGTTTGTTGTAAGGAAAAGTGATTTTAGTCGGCGTCGTAGCCGAGATTAGGGGCCAGCCAGCGCTCCACTTCTGATACGCTCATCCCTTTGCGCAAGGCGTAATCTTCGATCTGATCCCGCTGCAGCTGCGCCACGGCGAAGTACTTGCTGTCCGGATGGCTGAAGTACCAGCCTGAGACTGACGCGCCCGGCCACATGGCGAACGACTCGGTGAGCTTCATACCTGTATGCGCTTCTACGTCCAGCAGTTTCCAGATGGTGCCTTTTTCGGTGTGTTCCGGGCAGGCCGGGTATCCCGGCGCCGGGCGAATGCCCTGGTAATTTTCACGGATCAGATCCTCATTGCTGAGGTTTTCGTTCGCCGCGTAGCCCCAGTGCACCTTACGCACACGCTCGTGGAGATACTCGGCGAAGGCTTCCGCCAGGCGGTCGGCAATCGCTTTCACCATGATTTTATTGTAATCATCGTGCTGCGCTTCGAACGCGTCCGCCAGGGCATCTTCTTCCAGACCGCCGGTCACGGCAAAGGCGCCAATATAGTCGGCTTTACCGCTCAGCTTCGGCGCGACAAAATCGGCCAGGCAGTAGTTGGCAAAGCCCACTTTCTCGGTTTGCTGACGCAGATGGCGGCTGACCGCCAGTACGTGAGTGCGGGTTTCATCGCGGTAAATTTCGATGTCGTCACCCACACGGTTAGCCGGGAACAGGCCCACGACGCCGCGCGGGTTAAGGGTTTTCTCCGCACTCAGTCTGTCGAGCATGTCGTTGGCATCTTTAAACAGGCGTTTCGCCTCCTCACCTACCACCTCATCTTCCAGGATCCGCGGATATTTGCCCGCCAGCGACCAGGTCATAAAGAACGGCGTCCAGTCGATGTAGTTGCGCAGCGTTTCGATGCTGGCGCTGACTTCCTGAACGCCCAGACGATGCGCGACCGGCGGCGTATAGCTCGACCAGTCAAAGGCCAGATCGTTGTCGCGCGCCGCCTGGAGTGAAACAGGCGGGGTGCGCGGCTTCTTACGGCCGTGCTGGATGCGGACGGTTTCGTACTCTTTGCGGGTGCGCTCAACAAACTCGTCGCGCTGGGTGTCAGAGAGCAGCGCGGAGACCACGCCCACGGTGCGCGAGGCGTTCTGCACGTAGACCGTCGGCCCGCTGTAGTTCTGCTCGATTTTCACCGCCGTGTGCGCTTTGGAGGTGGTCGCGCCGCCAATCAGCAGCGGAATGGTGAAGCCCTGACGCTCCATCTCCTTCGCCACGTTAACCATCTCGTCCAGCGACGGCGTAATCAGGCCGGAGAGGCCAATCAGGTCGGCGTTCACTTCGCGCGCGGTCTTGAGGATTTTATCCGCCGGGACCATCACGCCGAGGTCGATAATTTCGTAGTTATTGCACTGCAGCACCACGCCGACGATGTTCTTGCCGATGTCGTGCACGTCGCCCTTCACGGTGGCAATGACCATCTTGCCGTTGCTGGATCCTTTCTCTTTGCTGGCTTCGATGTAGGGCTCAAGATACGCCACCGCCTGCTTCATCACGCGGGCGGATTTCACCACCTGCGGCAGGAACATTTTGCCTTCGCCAAACAGATCGCCGACCACGTTCATGCCGTCCATCAGCGGGCCTTCAATCACCTCAATCGGGCGGGCTGCCTGCTGGCGCGCCTCTTCGGTATCGAGCTCGATAAATTCGGTAATGCCTTTAACCAGCGAGTATTCCAGACGCTTTTTCACGTCCCAGGAACGCCACTCGGCCTGCTGAACGTTTGCCGCCTCATCCGATTTGCTGCCGCGGTATTTCTCCGCCAGGTCCAGCATGCGCTCGGTGGCGTCGTCGCGGCGGTTAAGGATCACGTCCTCGACGGCATCGCGCAGCTCGGCAGGAAGGTCGTCGTAAATCGCCAGCTGTCCGGCGTTAACGATCCCCATGTCCATGCCGTTGCGGATGGCGTAGTAGAGGAACACGGCGTGGATCGCTTCACGCACCGGGTCGTTACCGCGGAACGAGAACGACACGTTCGATACGCCGCCGGAGATCAGCGCATGCGGCAGCTCGCGCTTGATGTCCTCGCACGCGCCGATAAAGTCCTGAGCATAGTTATTATGCTCTTCGATGCCGGTCGCCACGGCGAAGATGTTCGGGTCAAAGATGATGTCTTCCGGCGGGAAGCCCACCTCTTCGGTCAGTATTTTGTACGCGCGGCGGCAAATCTCAATTTTACGCGCGCGGGTATCGGCCTGGCCCACTTCGTCGAAGGCCATGACCACCACGGCGGCACCGTAGCGGCGGACCATTTTCGCGTGGTGGATAAAGATATCAACGCCCTCTTTCATAGAGATAGAGTTGACGATGCCTTTACCCTGAATGCACTTCAGCCCTTTTTCGATGACTTCCCATTTGGAGGAGTCAATCATGATCGGCACGCGGGCGATGTCCGGCTCACCGGCGATCAGGTTGAGGAAACGCACCATCGCCGCTTCGGCGTCGAGCATCCCCTCATCCATGTTGATATCGATAATCTGCGCGCCGCTTTCCACCTGCTGGCGGGCAACGTCCAGCGCTTCGCTGTACTTCTCTTCTTTGATCAGGCGCTTGAACTTTGCAGAACCGGTGACGTTAGTACGCTCACCCACGTTTACAAACAGGCTATCGTCGCCGATGGTCAACGGCTCGAGTCCGGAAAGGCGACAGGCAACCGGCAGCTCGGGCAGCCTGCGCGGCGGCAGTCCGGCGACGGCGTTGCTCATGGCCGCGATGTGCTCCGGCGTGGTGCCGCAACAGCCGCCGACAATGTTCAGGAAGCCAGACTCGGCCCACTCGCGGATTTGCGCCGCCATGGTGTCGGCATCGAGATCGTATTCACCGAACGCGTTCGGCAGACCGGCGTTCGGGTGGGCGGTGACGTAGCATTCCGCGATACGGGACAGCTCCTGCACGTACTGGCGCAGTTCATCCGGCCCCAGCGCGCAATTAAGGCCAAAGGAGAGCGCTTCGGCGTGGCGCAGGGAGTTATAAAACGCTTCGGTTGTCTGGCCGGACAGGGTGCGGCCGGAGGCGTCGGTGATGGTGCCGGAAATCATGATCGGCAGGTCAACGCCCAGCGCCTCAAACTCCTCTTTCACCGCGTAAATTGCGGCTTTGGCGTTGAGGGTGTCGAAGACGGTTTCAATCAGGATCAGGTCGGAGCCGCCTTCCACCAGCGCTCTGGTCGATTCGCGGTAGGCGGCAACCAGCTGGTCAAAGGTGATGTTACGAAACGCCGGGTCGTTGACGTCCGGTGAAATCGACGCGGTGCGGTTCGTCGGGCCTAGCACCCCGGCAACGTAGCGAGGCTTGTCCGGCGTGCGGGCCGTCCACTCGTCGGCGCAGGCGCGCGCCAGCTTCGCGGCTTCCAGGTTGATTTCCGCCGACAGGGATTCCATCTGGTAATCCGCCATGGCGATGGTTGTCGAGTTGAAGGTGTTGGTTTCAACGATATCCGCACCCGCTTCGAAGTAGGCGTTGTGGATATCCTTAATCACGGACGGCTTGCTGAGCACCAGCAGGTCGTTGTTTCCTTTCAGGTCGCATGGCCAGTCGGCAAAGCGCTCGCCGCGGAAATCGTCTTCACTCAGACGATAGCTCTGGATCATGGTGCCCATGCCGCCGTCCAGCACCAGAATTCGTTCATTTAACTGCGCACGCAGTTGCTCTACTTTGCTGCTCACACTTGCTCCCGACAACGCTCAACAAGGCCAAAAGGCTGCGTTCCATACTGGCACAATCTCGCAGGGTGGAAAAGCCACTCAGGGGTAACATGAGACATGTTCACCATCACTCCTCCGATCAGTCAGGATAACGGTTGCAAATTCACCAAATAAAACGAAAATGATTTCCACGATACAGAAAAAGGAGATCGCCATGGTCGCGACCGTTCCCGCCAAACGCGGCAGAAAGCCTGCTGCCACCACCGCCGCACAACAGGGCGGACAGGTTCAATCGCTCACGCGCGGTCTGAAGCTGCTGGAGTGGATAGCCGAGTCGCACAGCAGCGTGGCCCTGACGGAGCTGGCCCAGCAGGCTGGCCTGCCGAACTCCACAACGCACCGCCTGCTGACCACCATGCAGCAACTGGGCTTTGTGCGTCAGGTGGGCGAGCTGGGGCACTGGGCGGTGGGCGCGCACGCGTTTATCGTCGGCAGCAGCTTCCTGCAGAGCCGCAACCTGCTGGCGATTGTGCACCCGATTCTGCGCAAGCTGATGGAGGAGTCCGGCGAGACGGTAAACCTGGCGGTACTGGACCAGAGCGATCATCAGGCGATTATCATCGACCAGGTGCAGTGCACGCAGCTGATGCGCATGTCCGCACCGATTGGCGGCAAGCTGCCGATGCACGCGTCCGGGGCGGGGAAAGCATTTCTCTCGCAGCTGAGCGAGGAGCAGGTAACGGGGCTGCTGCACCGTAAAGGGCTGCACGCCTACACCCACGCCACGCTGGTGTCGCCCGTGCATCTGAAAGAAGATCTGGCCCTGACCCGCAAGCGCGGCTATTCGTTTGATGATGAAGAACATGCCCTGGGCCTGCGCTGCCTCGCGGCCTGCATTTTCGACGAACACCGCGAGCCGTTTGCCGCCATCTCCATCTCCGGGCCGATTTCACGCATGACCGACGACCGCGTGACCGAGCTCGGTGCGCTGGTGATTAAGGCGGCGAAAGAGGTGACGCTGGCGTACGGTGGAATTCGTTAAAATTGAGTGTGACCTGATGCCCTCACCCCGGCCCTCTCCCTCAGGGAGAGGGAGAAAAGCGGATGCAAAACCGCTGCTTGCGGCGGTATGCATACACATCTTCCACGTGCCCGTTTTTGATCCGCGTTTGCAGTCCGCGCCAGTAGCTGGCGCGAAACAGATCGGCATGCATCTCTTCGAATAGCGGTCCGATGCGCGGATCGGCACACAGCCAGTGACGAAACTCTTCGGGAAACACATCGCCCGGCGAGACGCTGTACCACGGCTCGCTGGAAAGCTCATCTTCCGGGTAGCGGGGCGGTGGGATATCGCGGAAATTCACTTCGGTCATGTAGCAAATTTCGTCGTAATCGTAGAACACCACCCGCCCGTGTCGGGTGACGCCGAAGTTTTTAAACAGCATGTCGCCCGGGAAAATATTGGCGGCGGCAAGCTGGCGAATCGCGTTGCCGTACTCTTCAATGGCATCCCGCAGCGCCTGACCTTCGGACTGCTCAAGCCAGATATTCAGCGGCACCATGCGGCGCTCAATATAGAGATGGCTAATCACGATTTTGTCACCCAGATCGGTGATTTTCGCGGGCGCTTCCTGCATCAACAGCGCCATGAGCGCCGGGTCGATCTGCTGTTTATCCAGCACAAAGTTTTCGAATTCCTGAGTATCCGCCATGCGCCCGACGCGATCGTGCTCTTTAACCAGCTGATAGCAAGCGCGAACGTGCGCGGCGGTCATCTCTTTCTGCGGGGCGAATCTGTCCTTAATCACCTTAAAGACCCGGTCGAAACCCGGCAGCGTAAAGACCAGCATCACCATACCGCGAATGCCTGGCGCTTCGATAAACTGCTCATCGGCCGTGGTGACATAGCGCAGGTACTCCCGGTAGCTTTCCGTCTTGGCGTGCTTCTGGCAGCCAATGGCCATATACAGCTCGGCGGTGGTTTTTCCCGGCAGGATCTCGCGCAGCCACTCCACCAGCGCGGCAGGCAGCGGGGCGTACACCATGAAATAAGAGCGGGCGAAGCCAAACACGATGCTGGCCTCGGCGCCGGTGGTCAGGCAGGTATCGACAAACAGTTCCCCGTCGTCGGTACGGTGAATCGGCAGCAGAAACGGCACAATGGCGGTTGGCGTAACCAGTTTGCCCACCAGCCAGGCGGCTTTATTGCGGTAGAAAAGCTCGTTGGCCACCTGCAAATGGCTGTGGCTGAGCACCTCCGCGCCGAAGGTTTCGTTGAGATGGGCGTAGATATAGCCGATATCCCGGGTTTTATTCTCCCAGGGCAGGCGCAGCGGCAAATCCGTTAGCACGCGGTGCAGGAGCTTTTCCCATCCGCGATCGGGAAAGAAATCTTTCGCCAGCGGACGTGGGATGGTTCGAAAGCGCCGCTCGGGCTGGGAGCTGAAGATAAATAACCGCTCAGGAGATAATGAGCGGTGGTCAAATAACCGGCAATAGACGGAGTTGAAAAAGCTCTCCGCAATCTCGAAGCGAGGGTAGTCGGGTAACAAATGGGTGTAGTGCTCCTTCACGCGCAGTAAAAATTCCGCGTCGGGACTTTTACCGTCGGTAATACAGCGCAGCTGCTCCACCACCAGACCCACGTGGTGATCATAGAGATGGATACGCTGCTTCATGGCCTGCTGAACCGCATGCCAGTCTGCATGTTCAAAGCGCTGCTGCGCGCCGGATGTCACTTCAAGAAAACGACCATACTGGGCATCAAAGCCCTGCAAAATAGTTTGGGCAATCAGTAATTCCAGGCCACGCGACATATATTCCCCTTACCCAACCCTCTCCCCAGAGGGGAGAGGGGGGAAAAGATTAGAACTGTGCTTCTTCCGTTGAACCCGTTAAGGCGGTGACGGAGGAGGTGCCGCCCTGAATAATCGTGGTCACATTATCAAAGTAGCCGGTTCCCACCTCCTGCTGGTGAGACACGAAGGTGTAGCCGTCTTTACCCGCGGCAAACTCCGGCTGCTGCACCTTCTCAACGTAGTGCTTCATGCCCTCACCCTGCGCGTAGGCGTGCGCCAGGTCGAACATGTTAAACCACATGCTGTGGATGCCTGCCAGAGTAATGAACTGGTATTTGTAGCCCATGTCGGACAGCTGCTGCTGGAAGCTGGCGATCGTTTTGTCATCCAGCTTTTTCTGCCAGTTGAAGGACGGCGAGCAGTTGTAGGCCAGCAGTTTGCCCGGGTATTTCGCATGGATGGCGTCGGCAAAGCGTTTTGCCAGCGCCAGATCCGGCGTGGAGGTTTCACACCAGACCAGGTCCGCGTACGGCGCGTACGCCAGGCCGCGGCTGATCGCCTGCTCAATGCCGGCATGTGTGCGGTAGAAGCCTTCGCTGGTACGCTCGCCGGTGATGAATTCGCTATCGTACGGGTCGCAGTCAGAGGTGATCAGGTCAGCCGCGTCGGCATCGGTACGGGCAATCACCAGCGTCGGCACGCCGAGCACGTCAGCAGCCAGACGCGCGGCAACCAGCTTCTGCACGGCTTCCTGGGTAGGAACGAGCACCTTACCGCCCATGTGTCCGCATTTCTTCACTGACGCCAGCTGGTCTTCGAAGTGAACGGCCGCTGCACCGGCCTCAATCATCGATTTCATCAGCTCGAAGGCATTCAGCACGCCGCCGAAGCCCGCTTCCGCATCCGCGACGATCGGCAGGAAGTAGTCAATAAAGCGCGGATCGCCAGGTTCGATACCGGCAGCCCACTGGATCTGATCCGCACGGCGGAAGGTATTGTTGATCCGATCCACAACCGACGGCACGGAGTTAGCCGGATAGAGCGACTGATCCGGGTACATGCTGGAGGCCAGGTTGGCGTCCGCCGCGACCTGCCAGCCGGAGAGGTAAATCGCCTCAATACCGGCCTTCGCCTGCTGCAGCGCCTGACCGCCGGTCAGCGCGCCGAGGCTGTTGATGTAGCCTTTTTTAGAGCCACCGTGCAGCAGCTTCCACATTTTCGCCGCGCCATTTTGCGCCAGCGTGCATTCCGGATTGACCGAGCCGCGTAATTTCACCACTTCCTCCGCGCTGTAAGGACGGCGGATGCCTTCCCAGCGAGGTTGTGTCCACTCTTTCTTTAACTCTTCGATTTGTTGGGTACGGGTTTTCATGTGCAGATGCTCCATATTGTTATGTGGTGAGTTACGCCAGGAAGCGGTAGCCCGGCAGGGTCAGGAAGTCGATTAAGTCATCTGATGTGGTGATTTGCTCCATCAGGCGCGCAGCGTCGTCAAAACGCCCGCTGCTGAAGCGGTGTTCGCCCAGCTCGTCCTGGATCACCCGCATCTCTTCGGCCAGCATCTGGCGGAACAGAGATTTGGTCACCGGCTTGCCGTTGCTGAGCGTTTTTTGATGGTGGATCCACTGCCAGATGGAGGTACGTGAGATCTCTGCCGTCGCGGCATCTTCCATCAGGCCGTAGATCGGCACGCAGCCGTTGCCGGAGATCCACGCTTCGATGTATTGCACGGCGACGCGAATATTGGCACGCATGCCCTCTTCCGTCCGCTCGCCCGCACACGGAGCAAGCAGCTGTTCTTCAGCCGTTGGGGCATCCTCTTCGCGCGTGACAAACAGCTGGTTTTTATTGTCACCGAGTACGCGGTTGAAAACCTCCATCGCCGTATCGGCCAGGCCGGGATGGGCAATCCACGTGCCGTCGTGACCGTTACGGGCTTCAAGCTCTTTGTCGGCCTTCACCTTGTTGAGCACCTGATTGTTGCGTTCTGCGTCTTTGCTCGGGATAAATGCCGCCATGCCGCCCATCGCAAAGGCACCGCGCTTGTGGCAGGTTTTGATCAGCAGACGCGAGTAGGCGCTCAGGAACGGTTTATCCATGGTCACGACCTGGCGATCCGGCAGCACGCGATCGGGATAGTTTTTCAGGGTTTTGATGTAGCTGAAAATATAGTCCCAGCGTCCGCAGTTCAGGCCGACAATGTGGTCTCTCAGGGCGTGCAGAATTTCATTCATCTGGAACACGGCGGGCAGCGTTTCAATCAGCAGCGTGGCCTTGATGGTGCCCCGCGGCAGGTTGAAACGATCTTCCGCATAGCTGAAGACCTCGCTCCACCAGGCCGCTTCCTGCCAGGCCTGCGTTTTTGGCAGATAGAAATACGGGCCGCTGCCCTTCGCCAGCAGGGCTTTGTAGTTGTGGAAGAAATAGAGCGCAAAATCAAACAGGCTGCCCGGAATGGCTTCCCCACGCCAGGTGACATGTTTTTCAGGCAGGTGCAGCCCGCGTACGCGGCAGATCAGCACCGCCGGGTTCGGCTTGAGCTGGTAAATTTTGCCGGCTTCATTGGTATAGCTGATGGTGCCGTTCACGGCGTCGCGCAGATTGATCTGCCCGTCGATAACTTTGTTCCAGTCAGGCGCCAGTGAGTCTTCAAAATCGGCCATAAAGACTTTAACGTTGGCGTTCATGGCGTTGATCACCATTTTGCGCTCTACCGGACCGGTGATCTCAACGCGACGATCCTGTAAATCTTCAGGGATGCCGCGGATTTTCCACTCGCCACGACGAATGGAAGCGGTTTCCGAAATGAATCCAGGCAACTTGCCATCGTCAATTTCCTGCTGCTGATGAATACGTGCCGCCAGCAGCTTATTACGCTGCGGCGTAAAGCGAGTCACCAGTTCAGTCAGAAATTCTACCGCTTCCGCCGTCAAAACTTGCTGTTCTTGCTCGCCATACGGCTGGGTAAAGGCCAGTTCATCGACCGTCGTTGCCTGTTGAGTCATTACTCTGCTCCTCATCAAAGATCCAAAATCACGCTCCCGATGCGAACGAAAGATCGTTGGGTAGTTTTCGCTCAGCAGAATTAAGACTATCTCTATTTTTTCCAAAATCAAAAACAATTTCCATTTTAATTGTCAATTGCAATTAATTATTTGATTTTATTGAGATTAAAGTTTGACTGAATGATGAGCGGTATTTCGGAAATAAAAAAGGCACCCGAAGGTGCCTGATTTGAATAGCTGAAACGCTTTAGGATCGTTTAGTGCAGACGATTACTCCAGCGTTGGATTCATGTGACGCAGATCGTATGGCGTTATCTGATAGACGTAATAGTTGAGCCAGTTAGTAAAAAGCAAATTCCCGTGGCTGCGCCAGGTTGCTCTCGGTTTGTTTTGCGGATCGTCTTTCGGGAAATAGTTGTACGGCACATCCGGATTAAGACCCGCTTCGACATCACGGAAATACTCTGACGCAAGGGTATGCGGATCGTACTCAGGATGCCCGGTTACGAATGCAATGCGTTTATCCTTGCTGGCAAACAGATAAGCATCTCCATCTTCCGTTTCGGCCAGGATCTCCAGATCGGTGTAATCACGAATCAGCTGGGCCGGGAAGTCAGCGTAGCGAGAATGCGGGGCCAGGAAAGAATCATCAAACCCGCGCGTCAGCAACGCATGTGGATGGAGAATATGGTGTTCGTATACGCCGGAGAGCTTTTCAGTGCGGGTTTGCTTGGGGATGCCATAGAGAATATTCAGTGCGGCTTGTACCGCCCAACAGACAAACAATGTGGACGTGACGTGATCTTTTGCCCACTCCAGCACCTGTTTGATTTGCGGCCAGTAGGCGACATCGTTAAATTCAACCAGACCCAGCGGGGCGCCGGTCACAATCAGTCCGTCGAAGTTTTCACCCTGGATGTCATCGAAGTTGCAGTAGAAGTTGTTCAGATGCTCAGAAGGCGTGTTACGTGACTCACGGGCGTCGATTCGCAGCAGCTGGATATCGACCTGCAGCGGGGAGTTCGACAGCAGACGCAGGAACTGGTTTTCTGTTTCGATCTTTTTTGGCATCAGATTGAGAATAAGCACCTTCAGCGGGCGAATTTCCTGACCTGTCGCACGCGAAGCCGTCATGACGAAGACGTTTTCTTCACGCAAGAAATTGACGGCTGGTAGCTCGTCCTGCACCCGAATCGGCATAGCTTTATATCCTCACAGCATACGTATAAACGTTTAGACATCCAGATAGCTAACGATACCCAGAAATGGTTTGAATGTCGAGTCTGCAAGCAGAAGGTGAGAAAGTTTCAAGGAAGGGGAAAGACAAAAGCAAAAAACCCCGCACCTTTCGGTACGGGGTTCTTCTTAATTGATGCCTGGCAGTTCCCTACTCTCACATGGGGAGACCCCACACTACCATC
>NZ_JAPMLV010000007.1 GCF_026420145.1 Enterobacter pseudoroggenkampii | reverse complement strand
GTCAACCCGTTATTTCAGGATTTTTTCTCTTCAACCGACCGGGTTGTTTGTGAAGTGATTCACATCCGCCGTGTCGATGGAGGCGCATTATAGGGATCCCATTTTTTAGCACAAGTATTTTTTAGATCTTTTTTTCCGACTGCTGATTTTCCGCGCTTTTCGCTGAAATCCCGCCCGATCTGCTTAAATATTGACGTATTTTGCCTTGCCTCGATCCCAAAATATGATCAAAGTCTTCTGTATAGCGCCCATTGTTAGAGGTAGATATGCCCGCAGTATTACGTCCTTATAAAGATCTGTTCCCCCAAAAAGGCGATCGCGTGATGATCGATGCCAGCAGCGTGGTGATTGGTGATGTCCGAATGGCCGATGATGTCAGCATCTGGCCGCTCGTCGCCATCAGGGGTGATGTTAACTATGTGTCGATTGGTGCACGTACCAACATTCAGGACGGTAGCGTTCTGCATGTCACGCACAAATCCTCCTATAACCCGGAGGGCAATCCCCTCATCATTGGAGAAGAGGTTACCGTCGGCCATAAAGTGATGCTTCACGGCTGCACGATCGGAAATCGCGTCCTTGTTGGCATGGGGTCGATTTTGCTGGATGGCGTCATAGTAGAAGATGACGTAATGATTGGTGCCGGTAGCCTGGTCCCGCAGAACAAACGGCTGGAGAGCGGCTATCTCTATCTAGGAAGCCCGGTAAAACAGATCCGCCCCCTGAAGGAGGCAGAGATCGAAGGGTTAAAATACTCAGCGAACAACTACGTTACGTGGAAGAATGAGTATCTGGATCAGGACAACCAAACCCAGCCCTGATCGTCTTCCTGCTGTTCGCGGATTAAATCGCTGGCTTCCTCTTCCAGATCCCAGCGATTTTCGCAAAATACCGCTATCGGGTTTGAACCGCCAAAACGACGCAGCAGCGTTTCCCCATGAATGGCACAAGTAAGTTGCATACCCTGCACCAGCACCGGAAAACAAACCGCTTGTTTACTCTCATCCCAGCTCTCTCTGTCCGGGAAATGAATAGCCTGGTTCACGCCGAAAGTTCCTGCTTTAACTTTTCAATGACAGGTTCGACCGCAGGCAACACGCCGTGCCAGAGCAGCACCGCATGCGCAGCCTGACCCACCAGCATTCCCAGTCCATCGGCTAACTGTTTCGCGCCGTGTTGTTCACACCAGTTAAGGAAAGGCGTCTCCCCTTTCTGATAAAACATGTCATAGAAGTACATATGCGCGCTGACCAGAGAAGCGGGGATTGCCGGGATCTCACCGTTGATGCCGCTGGACGTGGCATTGATGACAAGATCGAACTCACGATCGGCAAGATCGTCAAGCGCTACCGCGCTCACGCTACCGGTATGCGCAAACAACGCCGCCAGCGCTTCTGCACGGGAAAAGGTTCTGTTGGTAATGGTCACCGCACAGTCCAGTGAAAGCAGAGGCAACAGTACTCCCCGCGATGCGCCGCCCGCACCAATCAGCAGGACCCGGAACCCGGGCTTAATAAATGAAAGTCGTTCCAGATCGCTAAGTAAACCAATTCCGTCGGTGTTATCCCCCAAAAGGCGACCATCCTCAAGCCGTTTTAGAGTATTGACTGCACCAGCCAGTGAAGCGCGCTCGGTCAGCTCATCCGCACGTTCGAAGGCTTCTTCTTTAAACGGGACCGTCACATTCGCACCTTTACCGCCCGCGGCGAAAAAAGCCTCCAGCGTTGGAATAAATGCATCCACCGGTGCCAGTACGCGACCATATGGATGATTTATCTGCAGCTGCTTCGCAAATTGCTGATGAATCAACGGTGATTTGCTGTGTGCAATCGGATTACCAAAAACAGCATAGGTTTCCATGAGATTACCCCTGGCGAAAACGTTCGCCGGTTAAAGCGTCGCGAATTTCAGACGGATTCAGACGCCCTCCCGTTTCACCGACAGCAACAGGGAAGTCATTCCCGAACTGCGCCAGCACTTCTTCGGTTGTCCGACAAGGTGGCAATCCGGTCAGGTTGGCGCTGGTTGAGACCAGCGGTTTACCAAACGCCAGACAAAGCTCAACCACCAGCGGATGGTCAGTGACGCGAACGGCGAGGGAATCAAAGCGTCCGGTTAACCAGCGCGGCGTTGTCGGCTGCGCAGGGAAGACGAAGGTCACCGGTCCAGGCCACGCGGAGAAGATCGTCTCGCGCTGCGCCGGCGTCAGCATGGAGTCATCTATATAGGGTTTAAGCTGCTCGTAATTCGCAGCGATCAAAATCAGCCCTTTCTCGACGGGTCTTTGTTTTAAGGCAAGCAGGCGGCTCACGGCCGTCTCGCTGTCAGGATCGCAACCGACCCCAAAAACAGCTTCAGTTGGATAGGCGATGACTTCTTCATTTTTCAGTACGTCCACTGCATGCGCAATGGAGCCTGATGGCAGGTTATTATTCACTATATTGATCCGCCGTTACCGGCTTTCCACATTGTTTACTGGCGCAGAAGCGTTTCATGCCTTGCGCGGTTTTCTTCTCTATGAGTAGGGGATAATTGCAATGAGGGCAGGTTCCCGCTACCGGTTTAAAATTGATAACGAACTGGCATTCAGGATAGCGATCGCACGAATGGAAGGTCTTACCATAACGGGAGCGGCGCTGTACCAGCTGACCGCGCTGACACTGAGGGCAGGCAATTGCCGTTTCATCAGGCTTATCAATTTGTTCCGTATGCTCGCATTCCGGGTAGCGACTACATCCAATAAACATGCCGAAACGCCCCTGCCGAAGGGCTAATTCACCACCGCAGAGTGGACAAGACTGCCCCTCCAGAATTTTAACGATATGTCCATCCGCCTGGCTTTTCAGGGGACGGACAAAATCACATTCCGGATAGTGTGAACAACCGAGAAACGGGCCGTGTTTCCCGGACCGAATAACAAGTTCAGCCCCGCACTGCGGGCAGGGCTCGTTTTTATGCACCGTGAATAGTGCTGATTTGGCCATAACAACTCTTGGTGCTGCACATTGAATTAGTGCAGCATACCTTCATTCACTTCAAAGAGTAATTCTTCCATTTGTTGATAGGCATTTTCACAGCCCGGGATATTAAACAGAACCATCAGGATCACCCACTTGAGATCTTCCAGTTCAAATTCTGCTGTATCCAGCGCCATGACGCGCTCTATCACCATTTCTCTCGTTTCGAGGTTCAGCACCTGAATCTGCTCAAGGAATAAGATGAACCCCCGGCAGCTGGCGTCCAGCCTTTCACACTCTTCTGCGGTATAAATGCGTACTGACAATGGGTCAGAAGCAAGCTGCATCGGTTCGGCGAGGCCTTCCTGATAATCAGCCAGTTTTTCCAGCCACATCAACGCATTATAGATATCTTCCCGCTCAAACCCCGCATCGGTAAGATCCTGTGTCAATTTGTCCTGATCCACTCGCATTTCTGCTTCGTTATGGATGTAAGTCTCAAACAAATACATCAGTACGTCGAACATGGCATGCCCTCCTTAATCGGACATAGCCGCCGGGTACAGCTGCGATCCACCCTGCTAACTCCAGTTCGAGTAGCTGTGCTACCGTTACTGGCACAGGTTGGCCGGCACGTTCAGCGACAACGTCAACAGGTGTTACCTCATCTCCTACGTTAGCCAGGAGCTTGGGAAATGGCAATGCCACCTTTCCCTGATCTGATGAATATTGTCGCTTTTCGGGATCTTCCTGCAGCCATTGCAGCCCATATTGCAAATTTTCAAGAATATCCCCTACTTCCGTTACCGGTGTTGCCCCTTGCTTAATCAGCCAGTGGGGCCCCTCGCATCCGGGGTTGCCTATCGGACCAGGCAAGGCGAAGACTTCTCGTCCCTGTTCCAGCGCGCATCGCGCCGTGACCAGTGAACCGCTTCGCAGCGCGGCTTCAACCACCAGCACACCTTTGCTAAGCCCGCTAATAATGCGATTACGACGCGGAAAGTTTGCCGGTCTGGGCTGTGCGGAAAGCGGAAATTCAGACACTATCGCGCCGTCAGACTCAATAAGCCGCATCGCCAATGCCTGATGTCGGCGTGGATAAATGCTAAAAAGACCATTCCCCAGCACCGCGACAGTTCGTCCTTTAACTGACAGCGCCGCGCCGTGGGCAACGCCATCAATACCACAGGCCAGCCCGCTGGTAATCGTGAAACCACTTTGTGAAAGTTGTTCGCACAGGATTTTCCCCCATCGCTCGCCGTACCATGACGGCGCACGACTGCCTACCACCGCCAGCTGAACAGTTTTAAGCGTCTCAGGGTTACCTTTTATGAATAATGCCCCGGGATAGTCAGGGATCGTGCGGAGTAGAGGGGGATAAAGGGAATGATTGGCCGTTAATAAATGATGTCCCGGCTGCTCAAGCCATTTCAGGCTACGTTCCAGCTCACTCTCATTGAACGCAAAGAATCGTTCAGCCTGCTTTGCTGTCAGTCCAGCATTTCTTAAGGCAAGCATGTCGATGCCTTCCTGCCTCTGCAGTCGTGCAGCCGCTTCCACCATGACATCACCACACAGAGAACCTGTGTGCATAAGCCGTAGCCATATCTCGATTGGCGTCATCCTTTCCCCTGCCATAAGCGGCCTCCGCAATCATTGCGATTGGTCACTGATGCTGTCAATCGATGGGGGATTTGTCTAGAATAGAGGTAGTATTCTTATCAACTCCTGAACACGACTCTGGAAATTTATGGCAGTTTTGCAAGTGTTACATATTCCGGACGAGCGCCTTCGCATCGTCGCTGAACCGGTCAAAGAAGTGAATGCAGAAATCCAGCGTATCGTTGATGATATGTTCGATACCATGTACGCCGAAGAAGGCATTGGCCTGGCGGCGACGCAGGTGGACATTCACAAGCGTATTATCGTGATTGATGTTTCTGAAAATCGCGATGGCCGTCTGGTGCTGATTAACCCTGAGTTGCTCGAAAAGAGTGGCGAAACCGGTATCGAGGAAGGCTGTCTGTCTATTCCTGAACAGCGTGCGTTAGTGCCGCGTGCTGAAAAAGTGAAAATTCGCGCCCTGGATCGTGACGGTAATCCGTTCGAACTGGAAGCAGACGACCTGCTGGCGATTTGTATTCAGCATGAGATGGATCATCTGGTCGGTAAACTGTTTATCGATTATCTCTCGCCGCTGAAACAGCAGCGTATTCGTCAGAAAGTAGAGAAACTGGATCGTTTGCGTTCTCGCGCATAACGTCCCCCCGGATACAAGGATCATCGTGTCTAAAACACTACGTATTATCTTCGCGGGAACCCCTGATTTTGCAGCGCGTCACCTTGACGCGCTGCTATCGTCTGGTCACCAGGTTGTTGGCGTCTTTACCCAGCCGGACCGTCCTGCAGGCCGCGGCAAAAAACTGATGCCGAGCCCGGTCAAGGTGCTGGCAGAAGAGCATGGGCTTCCTGTTTTTCAGCCTGCATCGCTGCGCCCGCAGGAAAATCAGCAGCTGGTTGCTGACCTGAATGCCGACGTAATGGTGGTGGTGGCTTACGGTTTAATTCTGCCAAAAGCTGTGCTTGATATGCCGCGCCTGGGTTGTATCAACGTGCATGGGTCTCTGCTCCCACGCTGGCGTGGTGCAGCACCTATCCAGCGCTCGCTGTGGGCGGGTGATGCCGAAACGGGCGTGACCATCATGAAGATGGACGTAGGTTTAGACACCGGCGACATGCTGTATAAACTGGCCTGCCCCATTACGCCAGACGATACCAGCGCCACGCTGTATGACAAACTGGCAGACCTTGGCCCACAAGGCCTTATCGAGACGCTTCAGCAGCTTGCTGACAATACGGCAAAACCGGAAGTTCAGGATGACGCGCTGGTGACGTATGCCGAAAAACTGAGCAAAGAAGAAGCGCGGATCGACTGGTCCCTGTCGGCCGCTCAACTTGAACGCTGCATCCGCGCTTTTAATCCGTGGCCAATGAGCTGGATGGAGATTGATGAGCAGCCAGTGAAAGTCTGGAAAGCCTCCGTCATTAGCGGTACTACCACGGCTGAACCCGGTACGATTGTTGACGCCAACAAGAACGGGATCCAGGTGGCGACTGCGCAAGGGATCCTGAATCTTGAATCGCTACAACCGGCCGGTAAGAAGGCCATGAGCGCTCAGGATCTGTTAAATTCCCGTCGCGAATGGTTTATTCCGGGCAAGCGTCTTGCCTGAGCAAATTTATTCTTAAGGCCCGGTGTTTCCGGGCATTTTTATTTTTACGGTTATGAAAAAACAAAATCTACGCAGTATGGCGGCTCAGGCCGTTGAGCAGGTTATCGAGCAGGGCCAGTCATTAAGTAACGTCCTGCCTCCCCTGCAGCAAAAAGTCTCTGATAAAGACAAAGCCCTGCTTCAGGAGCTCTGCTTTGGCGTTCTGCGCACGCTTTCTCAGCTTGAGTGGTTGATTAACAAGCTGATGTCACGCCCAATGACAGGCAAGCAGCGCACAGTACACTATTTGATTATGGTGGGTTTTTATCAGCTTCTTCATACCCGCATCCCACCTCATGCCGCGCTGGCTGAGACGGTGGAAGGTGCCGTTGCGATTAAACGCCCTCAGCTGAAAGGGCTGATCAACGGTGTACTGCGTCAGTTCCAACGACAGCAGGATGAGCTTCTGGCTGAATTTGCCCAAAACGAAGCACGCTTCCTGCATCCGGACTGGCTGTTGAAGCGGCTGAAAAAAGCTTATCCGCAGCGGTGGCAGGACATTGCCGATGCCAACAACCAGCGTCCGCCAATGTGGTTACGCGTGAATCGTAATCACCACACCCGTGACGCATGGCTGGCATTACTCGAAGAA
Source organism: Enterobacter pseudoroggenkampii (assembly GCF_026420145.1). Lineage (NCBI taxonomy): Bacteria > Pseudomonadati > Pseudomonadota > Gammaproteobacteria > Enterobacterales > Enterobacteriaceae > Enterobacter > Enterobacter pseudoroggenkampii. The sequence goes on along the minus strand of NZ_JAPMLV010000007.1, from coordinate 183,081 downwards.
GCTGGAATGAGTGGTTTCACTCACGCTGCATACCCTGATGCCGTACGTTTAGCCTCCCCCGCTCCGGTACATGCACTACCGGGTTTCGAAGAGGGTTGGGTAACGGTACAGGATGCTTCTGCCCAGGGTTGCATGACCTGGCTTGAACCCCAAAACGGTGAGCAGATCCTCGATCTCTGCGCCGCACCAGGGGGCAAAACAACGCATATTCTTGAAGTGGCTCCGCAGGCCAGCGTGATGGCGGTGGACGTCGATGAACAGCGTCTTTCACGCGTCTACGACAACCTCAAGCGTCTGGGCATGAAGGCTCAGGTTAAGCAAGGCGATGGACGCAAACCCGCAGAATGGTGTAGTGAAACGCAATTCGATCGCATTTTGCTGGATGCTCCCTGCTCTGCAACCGGCGTTATTCGTCGTCATCCGGACATCAAGTGGCTGCGTCGCGATCGTGATATTAACGAACTTGCCCAGCTGCAGTCCGACATTCTCGACGCCATCTGGCCGCATCTCAAACCTGGCGGAACGCTGGTCTATGCAACCTGCTCCGTACTGCCGGAAGAAAACAGCCAGCAAATCGCGGCCTTCCTTAAACGTACCCCGGACGCCGCGCTGCGCGATACGGGAACGCCTGAATCCCCGGGTCTGCAGAACCTGCCGGGTGCCGAAGAGGGTGATGGCTTCTTTTACGCTAAGCTAATCAAAGAGTGATGTTGAGAACAGGTCACGAGATATGAAGATTATCATTCTGGGTGCAGGACAGGTTGGCGGAACGCTGGCGGAAAACCTGGTGGGCGAAAACAACGACATCACCATAGTCGATACCAACGGCGATCGTCTGCGTGTCTTACAGGACAAGTTTGACCTGCGCGTGGTGCAGGGTCATGGTTCTCACCCACGGGTTCTTCGTGAGGCGGGTGCCGACGATGCCGACATGCTGGTTGCGGTAACCAGTTCTGACGAAACCAATATGGTGGCCTGTCAGGTGGCCTACTCGCTTTTCAACACGCCAAACCGAATCGCGCGCATTCGCTCTCCGGACTATGTTCGCGATGCTGAGAAACTGTTTAATTCCGAAGCGGTCCCTATTGACCATCTCATCGCGCCGGAACAGCTGGTTATCGACAATATCTATCGCCTGATCGAATATCCGGGCGCCCTGCAGGTGGTGAACTTTGCCGAGGGTAAAGTGAGTCTGGCAGTGGTTAAGGCTTATTACGGTGGACCATTGATCGGCAATGCGCTTTCTACCATGCGCGAGCACATGCCGCATATCGATACGCGCGTCGCAGCCATTTTCCGTCACGACAGGCCAATCCGCCCGCAAGGCTCCACGATTGTCGAAGCAGGTGATGAGGTCTTCTTTATTGCGGCCTCACAGCATATTCGTGCCGTAATGAGTGAACTTCAGCGTCTCGAAAAACCCTATAAACGCATTATGCTGGTCGGCGGCGGCAATATCGGTGCAGGCCTGGCACATCGGTTAGAAAAAGATTACAGCGTAAAATTGATCGAGCGCGATCAGCAGCGTGCTGCTGAACTGGCGGAAAAACTGCAAAATACGATCGTATTTTATGGCGATGCGTCTGATCAGGAGTTGCTGGCTGAAGAGCATATTGATCAAGTTGATCTTTTTATTGCCGTCACCAACGACGACGAGGCGAATATAATGTCCGCCATGCTCGCCAAGCGTATGGGTGCAAAGAAGGTCATGGTGCTTATCCAGCGCAAGGCGTATGTCGATCTGGTCCAGGGTAGCGTTATTGATATTGCCATTTCGCCGCAGCAGGCGACAATTTCCGCGCTCCTGAGCCATGTTCGTAAAGCGGATATTGTCGGTGTGTCATCGCTCCGCCGCGGCGTAGCGGAAGCCATTGAAGCCGTGGCGCATGGAGATGAAACCACATCACGCGTCGTGGGCCGGTCGATCGACGAAATTAAGCTGCCGCCAGGCACGATCATCGGCGCCGTTGTGCGCGGAAATGACGTCATGATTGCCAATGACAATTTACGTATTGAGCAAGGCGATCACGTTATTATGTTCCTTACGGATAAAAAGTTTATTACCGATGTCGAACGTTTATTCCAGCCAAGTCCATTCTTCCTTTAAAAAGTAGGGTGCTCGAGAAAGAGCACCCGCACTTTATCCTTTTCATTTCTGTGCCTTTTATTTTTCATAACGTTTAATTATCCCGAATGGCAATTGGCTAATCATTTGTTAAACTTATACTCGTCAGCTGGCACAAGGAGAGAACAATGAGTTTTATTAAAGAATTTCGCGAATTTGCGATGCGCGGGAACGTGGTGGATTTGGCAGTGGGTGTCATTATTGGTGCAGCATTCGGCAAGATTGTTTCATCATTAGTGGCCGACATTATCATGCCACCATTAGGGTTGTTAATCGGGGGCATTGATTTCAAACAATTCGCTTTCACACTGCGTGAAGCGCAGGGTGATGTTCCGGCAGTAGTAATGCACTACGGCGTATTTATTCAGAACGTATTTGATTTTGTGATTGTCGCGTTTGCCATTTTTATGGCTATCAAGCTGATCAACAGGCTCAACCGTAAAAAAGAAGAGCCGGCTGCTGCACCTGCACCAACGAAAGAAGAAGTGCTGCTGAGTGAGATCCGCGATCTGTTAAAAGAACAGAATAACCGCGTTTAATCGAAAGTTTAAAGCAGAAAGGCCAGTGGTAAATAAGCGATTCGCTTGCTTGCCACTGGCCTCCCAGTTACCCCGTTTTTCATGTTTGTCTTTACGCAGATAACTTCCTTTCCCTTTTTTATTCTTCTCAACGCGCTGCCTGAATAACGGGTCGTGAAGTAACGCCTCAATGGCATTGTCTTTTATCTGTCCTTTCGTGTGCTGATAGCGGCTCATAAATTCTCCTGAGCATGGTTTATGACGAAGGGAGTCTAGATCCGGATGGACTAAAAATCAACAGCCCTCGGTTTCTCCACTGGCCCCCTGTTCAAGGGCTTCCAGTATGGAACAATAAATACTGCTGTGGGCCGTCCCGCAGCAGGCATCATTCAGCCTTTGCAGAGAGCGCTGCATGGTTTGCAGCTCCTGGATGCGTGCTTCAACTTCATCCAGCCGGGCCTGCACAATGCTTTTAGATTCCTGGCAGGTGTGATGTTCCGGATCGATGCGGATCGATAATAACTCGCGGATCGAATCCAGCGTGAAGCCGAGCTGACGCGCATAACGAATAAATCGCAGGCGCTGCAGATCGTTATCGGTATAAAGGCGAAAGCCTCCTTCTGTACGAACTTCATGATCGATCATCTGCTGCTTTTCGTAATAACGGATGGTATCCGGCGTAACGTTCGCAAGCTTCGCAAGTTCACCAATACGGTACATAACTACTCCTCGTTTATTCTCTGCATCAATCTTTCACCGTATTCACCGCGCAGAAAATCAGTGTTCATCCCAGCCTGGCGCAGCTTGAGTTCAAGCAGGGCGAGACGGCGGCTCAGTTCAGAATGTCGCGGATCGTCCTGACGGATACCGTTGAGAAGATCGGCCAGTTCAACAGCCTCTCTGCGCTGTTCGAGCTCCGGAGGGAGACAGCCCGCGTTTTTCAGTAAACGGTATCCAGCTCGCAGTTCAGGCGCAATGTGCGAATCATCGTCAAGCACAAGGGGTTCGCCGCTTCCCGGGAGATCGTCGAATTCACCTTTATTTTGGGCATCGCGAATATGGCGTTCTGCCCACTGGTCGAGCAACCACATTACCAGCTCCAGGGAATGAACAGAATTGATACAGACATTGTAGAGAAGTGGGGATATCGCGGATATAAAAAAACCCGCCGGAGCGGGTTTTTTTACGTTACTACAGATTACTCTGCAGCAGCTTCTGCTTTCTCTGAACGATCAACCAGCTCGATGTAAGCCATCGGCGCGTTGTCGCCTGCACGGAAACCACACTTCAGAATGCGAGTGTAACCACCGGCACGGCTCGCGAAACGCGGGCCCAGTTCGTTAAACAGTTTTGCCACGATCTCGTTATCACGAGTACGGGCGAATGCCAGACGACGATTAGCAACGCTGTCAGTCTTGGCAAGAGTAATCAGCGGCTCAACTACGCGACGCAGCTCTTTCGCTTTAGGCAGGGTCGTCTTGATGATCTCATGACGAACCAGTGAACCTGCCATGTTGCGGAACATAGCCTGGCGATGGCTGCTGTTGCGGTTCAGTTGACGACCACTCTTACGATGGCGCATGACCTTATCCTTCTCAGTAAAACCTTAACCTGTGATCCGGTTACTCGTCAGCAATGCTTGCCGGTGGCCAGTTTTCCAGGCGCATGCCCAGAGACAGACCACGTGAAGCCAGCACGTCTTTAATCTCAGTAAGAGATTTTTTACCCAGGTTCGGCGTTTTCAGCAACTCAACCTCGGTACGCTGTACCAGATCACCGATATAGTGGATAGCTTCTGCCTTGAGGCAGTTAGCAGAGCGGACAGTCAATTCGAGATCGTCAACAGGGCGCAGCAGGATCGGATCGAATTCTGGTTTCTCTTCTTTCACTTCCGGCTGACGTACATCACGTAAGTCAACGAAAGCTTCCAGTTGTTCTGCCAGGATGGTTGCCGCACGACGAATCGCCTCTTCAGGATCGATTGTGCCGTTGGTTTCCATTTCGATGACCAGCTTGTCCAGGTCGGTACGCTGTTCTACACGCGCTGCTTCAACATTGTAGGCAATACGCTCTACAGGGCTATAGCATGCGTCGACCAGCAGACGGCCGATTGGGCGCTCATCTTCTTCCGAATGAATTCGGGCAGAAGCCGGCACATAACCACGACCGCGCTGAACTTTGATACGCATGCTAATAGCTGCGTTCTCATCGGTCAGGTGGCAGATCACGTGCTGCGGCTTGACGATTTCAACATCACCGTCGTGGGTGATGTCGGCTGCAGTCACAGGGCCAATGCCAGATTTATTCAGAGTAAGAATAACTTCATCTTTACCCTGAACTCTCACCGCCAGCCCTTTCAGGTTGAGCAGGATTTCAAGGATATCTTCCTGAACGCCTTCTTTGGTGCTGTACTCATGAAGTACACCATCAATCTCAACCTCGGTCACCGCGCAACCCGGCATCGATGAGAGCAGAATACGGCGCAGTGCGTTACCCAGAGTATGGCCAAAGCCACGCTCTAAAGGCTCAAGGGTCACCTTGGCGTGCGTCGAACTCACTTGCTCGATATCTACCAGGCGCGGTTTTAGAAACTCTGTCACAGAACCCTGCATTGTGTCCTCTCTTTGGTACTAAGCTTTACTTGGAGTAAAGCTCGACGATCAGGTGTTCGTTAATGTCCGCAGACAGATCAGAACGTTCTGGCTGACGCTTGAACGTACCTTCCATCTTGCCAGCATCAACTTCCAGCCAGGTTGGCTTTTCACGCTGCTCAGCCAGCTCCAGAGCGGCCTTCACGCGAGATTGCTTTTTCGCTTTCTCACGAATGCTAACAACGTCATTCGCTTTAACCTGATAAGAAGCGATGTTAACAACACGACCGTTTACCATGATTGCTTTGTGGCTAACCAGCTGACGTGATTCAGCACGAGTAGCGCCGAAGCCCATACGGTATACAACGTTGTCCAGACGACCTTCCAGCAGAGCGAGCAGGTTTTCACCTGTGTTGCCTTTCAGACGTGCTGCTTCTTTATAGTAGTTACGGAACTGACGCTCCAGCACACCGTACATACGGCGAACTTTTTGCTTTTCACGCAACTGCACACCATAGTCAGACAGACGCGGTTTACGCGCACCGTGCTGGCCAGGAGCTTGTTCAATTTTACACTTGGTATCGATCGCGCGAACGCCAGACTTAAGGAATAAGTCGGTGCCCTCACGACGGCTCAGCTTGAGCTTAGGACCCAAATATCTTGCCATTTTCTATCTCCAACTAACCTAAAAAACGGAGCGTTATACGCGACGTTTTTTCGGCGGACGACAACCGTTATGAGGGATCGGAGTCACATCAGTAATATTCGTGATGCGGAAACCAGCGGCGTTCAGAGCGCGAACAGTAGATTCACGACCCGGACCCGGACCTTTAACCATAACTTCCAGATTCTTGATGCCGTATTCTTTTACGGCTTCTGCGCAACGCTCTGCTGCAACCTGAGCTGCGAACGGAGTGGATTTGCGAGAACCACGGAAACCGGAACCACCGGCTGTTGCCCAACCCAATGCGTTACCCTGACGATCAGTAATAGTAACGATGGTGTTGTTGAAAGAAGCATGGATATGAGCCACGCCGTCAGAGACTTGTTTTCTTACACGTTTACGTGCACGAACTGGTGCCTTTGCCATTATTCAATCACCCCGATTATTTCTTGATCGGTTTGCGCGGACCCTTACGGGTACGTGCGTTGGTCTTAGTACGCTGACCGCGCACTGGCAGACCACGACGATGACGCAAACCGCGATAGCAACCAAGATCCATCAGGCGCTTGATGCTCATGCTGATTTCACGGCGCAGATCACCTTCAACGACAAATTTGGCAACTTCGTCACGCAGCGTGTCGATTTGTTCTTCAGACAGCTCACTGATCTTAACATCTTCAGCGATACCCGCTGCAGCCAGAATGGCTTTAGAACGGGTCTTGCCGACGCCGTAGATCGAAGTTAATGCGATCACAGCATGTTTCTGATCAGGAATGTTAATGCCTGCTATACGGGCCACTATGCACTCCTACTATTTAATATGTACGCACCATGCTGAAAAGCCCGTTTTCAGGATACTCAAATGGAAACGTACAGACATACAAAAGATTGGCTGGCTAATCTAGCCAGCTCAACCCAACTTTGCAAGAAAAATATGCGAAATAATCAGCCTTGGCGCTGTTTATGCTTCGGCTCGGCACTGCAAATCACACGGATGACACCATCACGCTTAACGATTTTGCAGTTACGGCATAATTTCTTGACGGAAGCACGAACTTTCATTTTTACTCTCCGTAACTTCTCAGGCGACCATTTAGCGGCCGTAGCCTTTCAGGTTCGCCTTCTTCAATGCAGACTCGTACTGACTGGACATCATCAGAGTTTGCACTTGAGCCATAAAGTCCATAATCACGACAACAACGATAAGCAGTGAGGTCCCACCGAAGTAGAACGGTACTTTCATTGCATCACGCATGAACTCCGGGATCAGGCAGATAAAAGTAATATAAAGCGCACCAACCAAAGTCAGGCGAGTCATTACTTTATCGATATACTTCGCCGTTTGCTCTCCCGGACGAATTCCTGGTACAAATGCACCGGACTTCTTCAGGTTATCTGCTGTTTCACGCGGGTTGAAGACCAACGCCGTGTAGAAGAAACAGAAGAAGATGATCGCAGACGCATAGAGTAACACATAAAGTGGTTGCCCAGGCTGCAAATACAGCGAAATTGTTGTCAGCCAGTTCCAACCAGTACCGCCCCCGAACCATGACGCGATGGTCGCCGGGAACAGAATAATACTGGAAGCGAAGATAGCCGGGATAACCCCCGCCATGTTCACTTTCAGCGGTAAATGTGTGCTCTGTGCAGCATAGACACGACGACCCTGCTGACGTTTAGCGTAGTTCACCACAATGCGGCGTTGACCACGTTCAACGAAGACAACAAAGAACGTCACTGCAAATACTAATACTGCAACCAACAGCAACAGGAGGAAGTGCAGGTCGCCTTGACGCGCTTGCTCAATAGTATGGGCGATGGCTGGCGGGAGGCCCGCAACAATACCGGCGAAGATAATGATTGAGATACCGTTACCGATACCACGCTCAGTAATCTGTTCGCCGAGCCACATCAGGAACATAGTCCCTGTGACCAGACTTACAACAGCGGTGAAGTAGAATGCAAAGCCCGGGTTTAACACCAGGCCCTGCATACCAGGCATATTCGGCAGACCGGTAGCAATACCGATCGACTGGAATATTGCCAGCACCAGAGTACCGTAACGGGTGTACTGACTAATCTTACGACGTCCAGACTCCCCTTCTTTCTTCAACTCTGCCAGGGCCGGATGAACGACCGTCAGCAGCTGGATAATAATAGATGCCGAAATGTACGGCATAATACCCAATGCGAAGATAGAAGCACGGCTGAGAGCACCACCAGAGAACATGTTGAACATTTCAATGATGGTGCCTCGCTGTTGCTCAAGCAGTTTGGCAAGTACAGCGGCATCGATACCAGGGATCGGAATAAAAGAGCCAATACGGAACACAATCAGCGCGCCGATAACAAACAGCAGTCTGCGTTTCAGCTCGCCAAATCCACCTTTGGCACTTTGAAAATCTAATCCCGGTTGCTTAGCCATCTGCTACTTATTCCTCAATTTTACCGCCAGCAGCTTCGATAGCAGCACGAGCACCTTTAGTAACACGCAGGCCACGAACAGTTACCGGAGTAGAAACTTCACCAGCCAGGATCACTTTCGCGAACTCGATCTGGATACCGATAATGTTTGCTGCTTTCAGCGTGTTCAGGTCTACAACGCCGCCTTCAACTTTCGCCAGGTCAGACAGACGGATTTCCGCTGTGATCGCTGCTTTGCGAGAGGTGAAGCCGAACTTCGGCAGACGACGGTACAGTGGCATCTGGCCACCCTCGAAACCGCGACGTACGCCACCGCCAGAACGAGAGTTCTGACCTTTGTGACCACGACCACCGGTTTTGCCGAGGCCAGAACCGATACCACGACCCAGGCGTTTACCCGCCTTTTTAGAGCCTTCGGCCGGAGACAGAGTATTTAAACGCATCTCTTACTCCTCAACTTTAACCATGAAGTAAACCGCGTTGACCATACCACGAACAGCAGGAGTATCCTCGCGCTCAACGGTATGACCAATACGACGCAGACCCAGGCCAAGCAGCGTTGCCTTGTGTTTCGGCAGACGACCGATTGCACTGCGGGTTTGAGTGATTTTAATAGTCTTTGCCATGGTCAATTACCCCAGAATTTCTTCAACGGATTTACCACGCTTGGCAGCGACCATTTCTGGAGAATTCATATTTTCCAAGCCATCAATAGTTGCACGAACCACGTTGATCGGGTTGGTGGAACCATATGCTTTAGCCAGAACGTTATGAACCCCAGCAACTTCCAGAACGGCGCGCATTGCACCACCGGCGATGATACCGGTACCTTCTGAAGCTGGCTGCATGAATACACGAGAACCCGTGTGAACACCTTTAACTGGGTGCTGCAGGGTGCCGTTGTTCAGCGCGACGTTAATCATGTTGCGACGGGCTTTTTCCATCGCTTTCTGGATCGCTGCTGGAACTTCACGCGCTTTACCGTAACCAAAACCAACGCGACCGTTACCATCGCCTACTACAGTCAGAGCTGTGAAGGAGAAAATACGACCACCTTTAACGGTTTTAGATACGCGGTTTACCGCGATCAGCTTTTCCTGCAGTTCGCCAGCCTGTTTTTCGATGTGAGCCATCTTACACCTCTACCTTAGAACTGAAGGCCAGCTTCACGGGCAGCATCTGCCAGTGCCTGGACACGACCATGATATTGGAACCCGGAACGGTCAAAGGAAACATTGCTGATGCCTTTTTCCAGAGCGCGTTCAGCAACAGCTTTACCTACAGCTGCAGCGGCGTCTTTGTTACCGGTGTACTTCAATTGTTCTGAGATAGCTTTTTCTACAGTAGAAGCAGCTACCAGAACTTCAGAACCGTTCGGTGCAATTACCTGTGCGTAAATATGACGCGGGGTACGATGTACCACCAGGCGAGTTGCACCCAGCTCTTTGAGCTTGCGGCGTGCGCGGGTCGCACGACGGATACGAGCAGATTTCTTATCCATAGTGTTACCTTACTTCTTCTTAGCCTCTTTGGTACGCACGACTTCGTCGGCGTAACGAACACCCTTGCCTTTGTAAGGCTCAGGACGACGGTAGGCGCGCAGATCTGCTGCAACCTGACCGATCAGCTGTTTATCAGCGCCTTTCAGCACGATTTCAGTTTGAGTCGGACATTCTGCAGTGATACCGGCCGGCAGCGGATGCTCAACAGGGTGTGAGAAGCCCAGAGACAGGCCTACTGCATTCCCTTTGATAGCTGCACGATAACCTACACCAACCAGCTGAAGCTTTTTAGTGAAGCCTTCGGTAACACCAACAACCATTGAGTTCAGCAGGGCACGCGCGGTACCAGCCTGAGCCCAACCATCCACGAAACCATCACGTGGACCGAAGGTCAGAGCGTTATCTGCATGTTTAACTTCAACAGCTTTGTTGAGGGTACGAGTCAGCTCGCCGTTTTTACCTTTGATCGTAATAACCTGACCGTCGATTTTTACATCAACGCCGGCAGGAATAACGACCGGTGCTTTAGCAACACGAGACATTCTTTCCTCCGATTAGGCTACGTAGCAGATAATTTCGCCACCAAGACCAGCCTGGCGCGCTGCACGATCAGTCATAACACCTTTAGAGGTAGAAACAACTGCGATACCAAGACCAGCCATAACTTTTGGCAGCTCATCTTTTTTCTTATAGATGCGCAGGCCTGGGCGGCTGACACGCTGAATGCTTTCTACAACAGCTTTACCCTGGAAATACTTGAGAGTAAGTTCCAGTTCCGGCTTGGTGTCGCCTTCAACTTTAAAATCTTCGATAAAACCTTCTTCCTTCAGCACGTTGGCAATTGCCACTTTCAGCTTGGCGGAAGGCATGGTGACCGCAACTTTGTTCGCGGCCTGACCGTTACGGATACGGGTCAGCATATCCGCGATCGGATCTTGCATGCTCATCTGTCTTTACTCCCGTGATTCAATTGGTAATTACCAGCTAGCCTTTTTCAAGCCTGGCACTTCACCGCGCATAGCGGCTTCACGCAGTTTGATACGGCTCAACCCAAACTTGCCCACATAACCATGTGGACGACCTGTTTGACGACAGCGGTTACGCTGACGAGACGGGCTGGAATCACGCGGCAGAGACTGCAGCTTGAGAACCGCATTCCAACGATCTTCGTCGGAAGCGTTCACATCAGAAATGATCGCTTTCAGTTCAGCGCGTTTAGCGAAGAATTTATCAGCTAAAGCTACGCGCTTTACTTCGCGTGCTTTCATTGATTGCTTAGCCATTCAGTAACCCTACCTTACTTGCGGAACGGGAAGTCAAAGGCAGCCAGCAGAGCACGGCCTTCTTCGTCAGATTTCGCAGTAGTGGTAATGGTAATATCCAAACCACGCACGCGGTCGACTTTATCGTAGTCGATTTCTGGGAAGATGATCTGCTCACGGACACCCATGCTGTAGTTACCACGACCGTCGAAAGACTTAGCAGACAAGCCACGGAAGTCACGGATACGTGGAACAGCAATAGTGATCAGGCGCTCAAAGAACTCCCACATGCGTTCGCCACGCAGAGTTACTTTACAGCCGATCGGATAGCCCTGACGGATTTTGAAGCCTGCAACAGATTTGCGTGCTTTGGTGATCAGCGGTTTTTGACCGGAGATTGCTGTCAGGTCAGCTGCTGCGTTATCCAGCAGTTTCTTGTCAGCGATCGCTTCACCAACACCCATGTTCAGGGTGATCTTCTCGACCCGAGGGACTTGCATGACAGAATTGTAGTTAAACTCAGTCATGAGTTTGTTAACTACTTCGTCTTTGTAGTAATCATGCAGTTTCGCCATCGTACTACTCCAAATTACTTGATAGTTTCGCTGTTAGACTTGAAGAAACGGACTTTTTTGCCGTCTTCGAATCTAAAGCCTACACGGTCAGCCTTGCCGGTAGCCGCATTGAAGATTGCAACGTTAGAAACCTGAATAGCAGCTTCTTTTTCAACGATGCCGCCTGGTTGGTTCAGGGCCGGAACCGGCTTCTGATGTTTCTTAACCAGGTTGATACCTTCAACGACAAGTTTGCCGGAAGACAGAACATTTTTTACTTTACCGCGTTTACCTTTATCTTTACCGGTTAACACGATAACTTCGTCATCACGACGGATTTTCGCTGCCATGATTCGCTCCTTAGAGTACTTCTGGTGCCAGAGAGATAATTTTCATGAACTTCTCAGTACGAAGTTCACGAGTTACCGGCCCAAAGATACGCGTGCCGATAGGCTGCTCGCTGTTATTGTTTAAAATAACGCATGCATTACCATCGAAGCGAATGACAGAACCGTCAGGGCGACGAACACCCTTCTTGGTGCGCACCACTACCGCCTTCAGCACATCACCTTTTTTGACCTTACCACGTGGAATTGCTTCCTTGATGGTGATCTTGATGATGTCGCCTACGCCTGCGTAGCGACGGTGCGAGCCACCCAGAACCTTGATACACATTACGCGACGTGCACCGGAGTTGTCGGCGACGTTCAGCATAGTCTGTTCTTGGATCATTTTAGTGCTCCGCTAATGTCAACTACTACCTGAGACTCTAAAATCAGAGCCGTTAAAAAGCCCCATATCGAGGGCGCGGCATTATAACACCGCTTCTGCAATATGGGTAGAAAAAATAAACGGCTCATCGCTGAGCCGTTTATTCGTATTGAGAAGGCGTACTGTATTACAGAACCGCTTTCTCTACAACGCGAACCAGCGTCCAGGACTTAGTCTTGGACAGTGGACGGCATTCACGGATTTCAACCTTGTCGCCGATACCACATTCGTTGTTCTCGTCATGTACGTGCAGTTTGGTCGTACGCTTGATGAATTTACCGTAGATCGGGTGTTTCACAATACGTTCGATAGCTACAACAATGGATTTCTCCATTTTGTCGCTAACAACACGACCTTGCAGAGTACGGATTTTATCGGTCATTACGCACCCGCCTTCTGAGTCAGTAAAGTCTTAACGCGTGCAACATTGCGACGCACTTGCTTCAGCAGGTGAGTCTGTTGCAGCTGGCCACTTGCAGCCTGCATACGCAGGTTGAACTGCTCACGCAGCAGGTTCAGCAGCTCAGCGTTCAGCTCTTCAACGCTTTTTTCACGCAGCTCTTTTGCTTTCATTACATCACCGTCTTAGTTACAAAGGTGGTTTTGATAGGCAGTTTCGCTGCTGCCAGGCCGAAGGCTTCACGGGCCAGCTCTTCCGGAACACCGTCCATTTCATAAAGGACTTTGCCCGGTTGGATCAAGGCAACCCAGTACTCCACGTTACCTTTACCTTTACCCATACGAACTTCCAGCGGCTTCTCGGTGATCGGTTTGTCCGGGAATACACGGATCCAGATCTTACCTTGACGCTTAACTGCACGGGTCATTGCACGACGTGCTGCTTCGATCTGACGTGCAGTCAGACGACCACGGCCAACAGCTTTCAGACCGAAAGTGCCGAAGCTAACATCCGTACCCTGCGCCAGACCACGGTTGCGGCCTTTGTGCACTTTACGGAATTTTGTACGCTTTGGTTGTAACATCAGCGACGCTCCTTATTTACGGCCTTTACGCTGCTGCTTTTTAGGTTGAGCAGCCGGTTTTTCCGGTTGTTCAACAGCAGCCATACCACCCAGGATCTCACCTTTGAAGATCCATACCTTAACGCCGATTACACCGTAAGTGGTGTGCGCTTCAGAGGTGTTGTAGTCGATGTCAGCACGCAGAGTGTGCAGCGGTACGCGACCTTCACGGTACCATTCGGTACGTGCGATTTCCGCGCCGCCCAGACGGCCGCTAACTTCAACTTTGATACCTTTAGCGCCCAGACGCATTGCGTTCTGTACAGCACGCTTCATAGCACGACGGAACATAACGCGACGTTCCAGCTGAGAAGTGATGCTGTCAGCAACCAATTTAGCGTCCAGTTCAGGCTTACGAACTTCAGCGATATTGATCTGTGCAGGAACGCCAGCGATATCCGCTACGACCTTGCGCAGTTTTTCTACGTCTTCGCCTTTCTTACCGATAACGATGCCAGGGCGAGCAGTGTGAATAGTCACACGGATGCTCTTAGCTGGACGCTCGATAACGATACGAGATACAGACGCTTTAGCCAGTTCCTTAGTCAGGTACTGACGTACTTTAAAATCGCTGTCCAGGTTGTCAGCGAATTCTTTGGTGTTCGCAAACCAGGTAGAGTTCCATGGTTTTACAATACCCAGGCGAATACCATTAGGATGTACTTTCTGACCCATTGCTAGTCTCCAGAGTCTCAGCGATCGGACACAACCACAGTAATGTGGCTGGTGCGCTTCAGGATGCGATCTGCACGACCTTTCGCACGCGGCATAATGCGCTTCATGCTTGGGCCTTCATCTACGAAAATTTTCGCGACTTTCAGATCGTCGATGTCAGCGCCATCGTTGTGTTCAGCGTTAGCAATGGCAGATTCCAGTACTTTCTTGACCAATACCGCAGCTTTCTTGTTGGTATAGGTCAGGATGTCCAGGGCCTGCGACACTTTCTTACCGCGAATCAGGTCAGCAACAAGGCGAACCTTCTGAGCAGAAGAACGAGCATGGCGATGTTGAGCTAAAGTTTCCATCTCTTCCTCCTACCTTATTTCTTCTTCGCTTTTTTATCAGCAGCGTGGCCGCGATAAGTACGAGTCGGTGCGAATTCACCCAGTTTGTGACCAACCATTTCGTCGGTAACAAAGACTGGAACGTGCTGACGACCATTATGGACAGCGATGGTCAAACCGATCATGTTAGGAAAGATCGTTGAACGACGGGACCAAGTGCGCAGGGGCTTCTTGTCTCCGCTTTCCACCGCTTTCTCTACCTTCTTCAGCAAGTGCAGGTCAATAAAAGGACCTTTCTTGAGAGAACGTGGCATGGCTTATCCTCTAAAATTATTTGCTACGGCGACGTACGATAAATTTATCAGTACGCTTGTTGCTGCGGGTCTTCTTACCTTTGGTCTGAACGCCCCACGGAGTTACCGGGTGCTTACCAAAGTTACGACCTTCACCACCACCATGTGGGTGGTCGACTGGGTTCATCGCAGTACCGCGAACGGTAGGACGAACACCACGCCAGCGTGCAGCACCTGCTTTACCCAGAACGCGCAGCATATGCTCAGCATTGCCAACTTCGCCCAGAGTAGCGCGGCAGTCTGCTTCGACTTTACGCATTTCACCAGAACGCAGACGCAGGGTGACATAAGCACCATCACGCGCAACGATCTGAACGTAAGTACCAGCGGAACGTGCCAGCTGACCGCCTTTACCTGGTTTCATTTCTACGTTATGAACGGTAGAACCAACCGGGATATTGCGCATCGGCAGGGTGTTGCCTGCTTTGATTGCAGCATCAACGCCAGACTGAATCTGGTCGCCAGCTTTCAGGCCTTTAGGGGCCAGGATGTAACGGCGTTCGCCGTCTTTGTACAGAACCAGCGCGATGTTCGCGGAACGGTTCGGATCGTACTCAAGACGTTCAACAACTGCTGGGATACCGTCTTTGTTGCGTTTGAAGTCAACAATACGATAAGCCTGCTTGTGGCCACCACCGATGTGACGAGTGGTGATACGGCCATTGTTGTTACGACCACCGGATTTGCTGTTTTTTTCCAGCAACGGAGCAAAAGGTTTGCCCTTGTGCAGCTCAGGGTTAACCACTTTAACTACGTGGCGACGACCCGGAGATGTCGGTTTACATTTAACAACTGCCATTGTATTACTCCTCCGACTTACTCAGCGCCGCCAACGAAGTCCAGATTCTGGCCTTCTTTCAGGGTGACGTAAGCTTTTTTCCAGTCGCTACGACGACCGATACGCTGTCCGTGACGTTTAACTTTCCCTTTAACTACTAGGGTGTTAACGACTTCGACTTCGACTTCAAACAGTTTCTGCACAGCAGCTTTGATCTCTGCTTTGGTCGCGTCTTTAGCAACTTTGAGAACGATGGTGTTTGTTTTTTCCATCGCAGTAGACGCTTTTTCAGAAACGTGCGGTGCGCGAAGCACCTTCAGCAGACGTTCTTCACGAATCATGCCAGCATCTCCTCAACTTGCTTAACAGCATCAGCAGTCATTACGACTTTGTCGAAGGCGATCAGGCTAACCGGGTCGATACCAGTCGCATCGCGTACGTCAACCTTGTGCAGGTTACGTGCGGCCAGGAACAGGTTCTCGTCCAGCTCACCGGTGATGATCAGCACATCTTCCAGAGCCATGTCTTTCAGTTTCTGTGCCAGCAGCTTAGTTTTAGGCGCTTCTACAGAGAACTTCTCGACAACGATCAGACGATCCTGACGTACCAGTTCGGACAGGATGCTTTTCAGCGCGCCGCGGTACATCTTTTTGTTAACTTTTTGACTGTGGTCCTGTGGACGCGCAGCGAAGGTCACGCCACCTGAACGCCAGATCGGGCTCTTGATAGAACCTGAACGCGCACGGCCGGTACCTTTCTGGCGCCATGGCTTTTTGCCAGAACCAGTTACTTCAGCACGAGTCTTCTGAGCACGAGTACCCTGACGAGCACCAGCTGCATAAGCAACAACAACCTGGTGAACCAGCGCTTCGTTGAAATCACGACCGAAGGTAGTTTCGGAAACAGTCAGCGCGCTCTGCGCGTCTTTCAATACTAATTCCATTGCTATCCCCTTACGCCTTCACAGCTGGTTTAACGATCAGGTCGCTACCGGTTGCACCCGGAACTGCACCTTTAACCAGCAGCAGGTTGCGCTCAGCGTCAACACGTACTACGTCCAGGCTCTGAACGGTTACACGTTCGTTACCCAGCTGACCTGCCATTTTCTTGCCTTTGAACACTTTGCCCGGAGTCTGGTTCTGACCGATAGAACCCGGAACGCGGTGAGACAAGGAGTTACCGTGAGTAGCGTCCTGGGTACGGAAGTTCCAGCGCTTAACGGTACCAGCAAAACCTTTACCTTTAGAGGTACCGGTTACGTCAACTTTTTTAACGTCAGCAAACAGCTCAACGCTAATGTCCTGACCTACGGTGAACTCTTCGCCTTCAGCAAGACGGAATTCCCACAGACCACGGCCAGCTTCTACGCCAGCTTTAGCGAAGTGACCCGCTTCTGGTTTGGTTACACGGTTAGCTTTTTTAGCACCAGTGGTAACCTGAATAGCGCGGTAGCCATCGTTAGCCAGATCTTTAACCTGAGTAACGCGGTTTGCTTCAACTTCGATTACGGTTACTGGGATAGAAACGCCATCTTCAGTGAAGATGCGGGTCATACCCACTTTTTTACCGACTAAACCAATCATTGTTTCAACCTCTCAATCGCTCGATGACCTGATTAACCCAGGCTGATCTGCACGTCTACACCGGCAGCCAGATCCAGACGCATCAGAGCATCAACGGTTTTCTCAGTTGGCTCAACGATGTCAACCAGACGCTTGTGAGTGCGGATTTCGTACTGATCACGCGCGTCTTTGTTGACGTGCGGGGAGATCAGAACGGTGAAGCGCTCTTTGCGGGTCGGCAGCGGGATCGGACCACGGACTTGCGCACCAGTGCGCTTAGCAGTCTCGACGATTTCCGCGGTTGATTGATCGATCAGACGATGATCAAACGCTTTAAGGCGGATACGGATTCTTTGGTTCTGCATGAGACCAGAGCTCCAATTATTTTATAAACGAAAATGATTACTCCTCAAACCCATTACGATTGATGGGAGAGTGTAACCGTTCTTACGTAGCTCCCCAATTGGGAGCATTGTTGAGTAACAAAATGAGCTACTCTGGTTCTGATTGAACCCGCCGTCAATTACGACAAGCCCGCGCATTATACGTAAATCTGGGTAAGACGCAAGTGCCGTTTAGAAATTAAGCGCCAAAGGCGCAGGATGCGTAAGAGCGCGCAACATTTCATGCAATGTATTCTGCGTCGATTCTTTGTTTCGAGCCGCTACGCATCTCCGTTTTTTATGCATTGCCGGCCAGGCCGTTTATAACGAGTATGCGCTCAAACCCGTTTGAGGCCTTTTTCATGCTAACCACCCTCCCCTTTCTGCTGATCTATCTTTCACTGACTGCCTTACTGGTACATGCCGATATTCGCTACGGTCGGCTTCCCGATAAATTTCTCTGCCCGCTGCTATGGGCGGGTCTGCTCTTTCAGCTCTGTATCCATCCTGATTTTCTGCCGAGCGCGGTGGCGGGTGCGATGGCTGGATATATTGGCTTTGCCGTTATTTACTGGGGCTACTGGTTTATCCGCCGACGTGAAGGTATGGGATATGGCGATGTGAAATACCTGGCGGCGCTTGGTGCATGGCACGGCTGGTGCGTACTGCCTACGCTGGCGCTACTCGCGGCGCTGATGGCGCTTCTTTGCATTCTTGTTTTTTCGTTAATCCGCCCTGATATGAAGGCAATAAAAAACCCGCTGCCTTTTGGGCCATTTCTGGCAGCAGCGGGTTTATGCATAGGCTGGAAGACGTTGGTTACTCTTCCACTTTAATCTGTGACTGAAGGTAGTTCTGCAGGCCAATTTTAGCAATCAGATCCAGCTCCGTTTCCAGCCAGTCAATATGGCCTTCTTCATCGGCCAGGATTTGGATCATCATATCGCGACTGACGTAGTCATGTACGCTGTCTGCGTAGGCAATGGCTTCACGGAGATCTTTGGCGCCTTCAAGTTCCAGCCTGAGGTCAGAACGCAGCATCTCTTCGACATCTTCTCCGATGCCCAGCTTGCCGAGATCCTGCAGGTTTGGAATGCCTTCAAGAAATAAAATACGCTCGATATATTTATCAGCGTGCTTCATTTCATCGATCGATTCATGGTACTCAACGTCGTTCAGACGTTTAAGCCCCCAGTTTTTGAACATTCTCGCGTGAAGAAAGTACTGGTTAATTGCGACAAGCTCATTTCCCAATAATTTATTGAGATAACTTATGATTTTAACATCACCTTTCATTATATAGTCCCTCCGCTTCCACTCATTGAAGCGTAGATCGGGCTACAGGGATGTCAAAAAAAAGATGGGCGCTTACGCTATCTCTTTGTATTCCGGGATCTGCATCAATTCGTCCTGCATGATCTCTCGCGCAGCACGTACGCATTTACCGCATTGATTTCCCACCGGAACAAATTTGCGTAGCTGTTGAAATGACTGAGGCTGAAACTGGCGAACGGCCTGACGTATTTTCTTGTCGCTTACACCATTACATAAACAAACGTACATAGAGACTCCCGTTCAAATTATGCGCAAAGTGTAAGTGAGAATGGTTATGATTACAATAGCACAAACGCCACAATACGGGACGGGAGCAGGCAAAAAATGCGAAATTTTGTGACAACGCCTGAGCGGCAAAAAACAAAAAAGGACGCCGAAGCGTCCTTTTTTTATTCGGGGATAATTAATTAGCCCAGAACTTTAGCAACAACGCCCGCGCCAACGGTACGGCCGCCTTCACGGATTGCGAAACGCAGACCGTCGTCCATCGCGATTGGGTGGATCAGAGTCACAACCATCTTGATGTTGTCGCCTGGCATTACCATCTCAACGCCTTCTGGCAGTTCGATGGTACCGGTCACGTCAGTTGTACGGAAGTAGAACTGTGGACGGTAGCCTTTGAAGAACGGAGTATGACGGCCGCCTTCGTCTTTGGACAGAATGTACACTTCAGATTCGAACTTGGTGTGTGGCTTGATTGAGCCTGGCTTCGCCAGAACCTGACCACGTTCGATTTCTTCACGTTTGATACCACGCAGCAGAACACCAACGTTCTCACCAGCACGGCCTTCGTCCAGCAGTTTGCGGAACATTTCAACGCCAGTACAGGTAGACTTCGCAGTCTCTTTGATACCAACGATTTCAACTTCTTCGCCAACTTTGATGATACCGCGCTCTACACGACCGGTAACAACGGTACCACGAC
Organism: Enterobacter pseudoroggenkampii; assembly: GCF_026420145.1. Taxonomy (NCBI): domain Bacteria; kingdom Pseudomonadati; phylum Pseudomonadota; class Gammaproteobacteria; order Enterobacterales; family Enterobacteriaceae; genus Enterobacter; species Enterobacter pseudoroggenkampii. Next base: position 163,308 of record NZ_JAPMLV010000007.1, on the reverse strand, counting down.
CGGAGATGGAGAATACGTCTTCGATTGGCAGCAGGAATGGCTTGTCAATCGCACGCTCTGGTTCTGGGATGTAAGAATCCAGGAAGCCAGCCAGTTCGATGATTTTCGCTTCCCACTCAGCTTCGCCTTCCAGCGCTTTCAGAGCAGAACCTCGAACGATTGGGGTATCGTCGCCTGGGAAATCGTACTGAGACAGCAGTTCACGAACTTCCATCTCTACCAGTTCCAGCAGCTCTTCGTCATCAACCATGTCGCATTTGTTCAGGAACACGATGATGAAAGGAACGCCTACCTGACGACCCAGCAGGATGTGCTCACGAGTCTGAGGCATTGGGCCGTCAGTCGCAGCAACAACCAGGATCGCGCCGTCCATCTGCGCAGCACCGGTGATCATGTTTTTAACATAGTCGGCGTGGCCTGGGCAGTCTACGTGTGCGTAGTGGCGAGTCGGGGTGTCATATTCAACGTGGGAAGTGTTGATGGTGATACCACGTGCTTTTTCTTCTGGTGCGTTATCGATCTGGTCGAATGCACGAGCAGAACCACCGTAGGTTTTAGCCAGAACGGTAGTGATTGCAGCAGTCAGGGTAGTTTTACCATGGTCAACGTGGCCGATAGTACCAACGTTGACGTGCGGTTTTGTACGTTCAAATTTTTCTTTAGACACGGCTATATTCCTTACTATAGTGCTCTCCCCTGTGGAGAGAGCACGGGACTTAGGTTTTAATCCTGTGGATTACTTACCACGGGCTTCAATAACGGCCTGAGCAACGTTGTTAGGCGCATCATCATACTTCAGGAATTCCATGGTGTATGATGCACGACCTTTGGTCAGAGAACGCAGCTGAGTTGCATATCCGAACATTTCAGACAGCGGAACTTCAGCGTGGATCTTAACGCCAGTTACTTCGGATTCCTGACCACGCAGCATACCGCGACGACGGCTCAAGTCACCGATAACGTCACCGGTGTTCTCTTCAGGAGTTTCTACTTCAACCTTCATGATTGGCTCAAGCAGAACTGGTTTTGCTTTCTTAAAGCCTTCTTTAAAGGCAATAGACGCAGCCAGTTTAAACGCCAGTTCAGAGGAGTCAACGTCGTGGTAAGAACCGAAGTGCAGACGAACACCCATGTCAACAACCGGATAGCCAGCCAGAGGGCCCGCTTTCAGCTGTTCCTGGATGCCTTTATCAACGGCTGGGATGTATTCGCCAGGAATTACACCACCTTTGATGTCGTTGATGAACTCGTAACCTTTCGGGTTAGAGCCCGGCTCCAGTGGGTACATGTCGATCACAACGTGACCGTACTGACCGCGACCACCAGACTGCTTAGCGTGTTTACCTTCAATGTCGGTAACTTTCGCGCGAATCGCTTCGCGGTAAGCAACCTGAGGTTTACCCACGTTCGCTTCAACGTTGAATTCACGCTTCATACGGTCAACGATGATGTCCAGGTGCAGTTCACCCATACCAGCGATGATGGTCTGGTTAGATTCTTCATCAGTCCATACGCGGAATGATGGGTCTTCTTTCGCCAGACGGCCCAGAGCCAGACCCATTTTTTCCTGGTCAGCTTTGGTTTTTGGTTCAACTGCGATGGAGATTACCGGCTCTGGGAATTCCATACGCTCCAGAATGATCGGGTGATCCGGGTCACACAGGGTGTCACCAGTGGTCACGTCTTTCAGACCGATAGCTGCAGCGATGTCGCCCGCACGAACTTCTTTGATCTCTTCACGTTTGTTAGCGTGCATCTGTACGATACGGCCAAAACGCTCACGCGCCGCTTTCACGGAGTTCAGGATGGTATCACCGGAGTTAACCACACCAGAGTAAACGCGGAAGAAGGTCAGGTTACCCACGAATGGGTCGGTAGCAATTTTGAACGCCAGTGCAGAGAATGGCTCTTCGTCGCTTGCGTGACGCTCAGCCGGGGTATCTTTACCGTCGTCCAGGATGCCGTTGATCGCAGGAACGTCAACCGGGGATGGCAGGTAGTCAACTACCGCATCCAGCATCGCCTGAACACCTTTGTTCTTGAACGCAGAACCACAGGTTACCAGGATGATTTCGTTGTTCAGAACGCGCTGACGCAGAGCTTTTTTGATCTCTTCTTCAGTCAGTTCTTCACCACCCAGGTATTTCTCCATCAGCTCTTCAGAAGCTTCAGCAGCGGATTCGATCAGGTTCTGGTGCCATTCGTCAGCCAGGTCCTGCATTGCAGCTGGGATATCTTCGTATTCGAAGGTAACGCCCTGGTCTGCATCGTTCCAGTTGATGGCTTTCATTTTCACCAGGTCGATAACGCCGGTGAAGCCTTCTTCAGCACCAATTGCCAGCTGCAGCGGAACAGGGTTCGCGCCCAGACGGGTTTTGATCTGACCAACAACTTTCAGGAAGTTAGCACCCATACGGTCCATTTTGTTAACGAACGCGATGCGTGGAACTTTATATTTGTTTGCCTGACGCCATACGGTTTCAGACTGTGGCTGAACACCACCAACTGCGCAATAAACCATTACCGCGCCGTCAAGAACACGCATGGAACGTTCTACTTCGATGGTGAAGTCAACGTGCCCTGGGGTGTCGATGATGTTTACGCGATGCGGTTCGTACTGCTTAGCCATACCTGACCAGAATGCAGTAGTCGCTGCGGAGGTGATAGTGATACCACGCTCCTGCTCCTGTTCCATCCAGTCCATGGTGGCTGCGCCGTCATGAACTTCACCGATTTTGTGGTTTACACCGGTGTAGAACAGAATACGTTCGGTAGTAGTGGTTTTACCGGCGTCGATGTGCGCACTGATACCGATGTTACGGTAGCGTGCGATGGGTGTTGTACGAGCCATTTGATTCCTCGTTTATATCTTTAGGCGTTCAGTTAAGTTACCCAGAGCGGGCGGCTTCTCTGAAGCGCCCGCCTGGTGACTAAGACTCCGAAGGGATTACCAACGGTAGTGTGCGAACGCCTTGTTGGCTTCTGCCATACGGTGAACGTCTTCACGTTTCTTAACTGCAGTACCTTTGTTGTCTGCAGCATCAGAAAGTTCGTTCGCCAGACGCAGAGCCATGGATTTATCACCGCGTTTACGAGCAGCTTCAACGATCCAACGCATTGCCAGGGCATTACGACGAACCGGACGAACTTCAACTGGAACCTGATAAGTAGAACCACCAACGCGGCGGGACTTAACTTCTACAGTTGGGCGAACGTTGTCGAGAGCGACTTCGAAAGCTTCCAGTTCATTTTTACCAGAGCGCTGAGCCAGGGTCTCAAGCGCGCTGTATACGATTGCTTCTGCAGTAGATTTTTTACCATCTACCATCAGGATATTTACAAATTTTGCCAGCAGTTCTGATCCGAATTTCGGATCTGGAAGAATTTTACGCTGACCAATGACGCGACGACGTGGCATGGGAATACTCCGTTGTTAATTCAGGATTGTCCAAAACTCAAAGAGTTTAGTGTGACATTAAGATAAATCAGTTTGGCCTTACTTAACGGAGAACCATTAAGCCTTAGGACGCTTCACGCCGTACTTGGAGCGAGCCTGCTTACGGTCTTTAACACCTGAGCAGTCCAGCGCACCACGAACGGTGTGGTAACGAACACCCGGAAGGTCTTTAACACGACCGCCACGGATCAGGATCACGGAGTGCTCCTGCAGGTTGTGACCTTCACCACCGATGTAGGAAGTCACTTCGAAACCGTTAGTCAAACGCACACGGCATACTTTACGCAGTGCGGAGTTTGGTTTTTTAGGAGTGGTGGTATATACACGAGTACATACGCCACGTTTCTGCGGGCAGGCTTCCAGCGCAGGCACGTTGCTTTTCGCAACTTTGCGTGCACGTGGTTTGCGTACCAGCTGGTTAACTGTTGCCATTAAATAGCTCCTGGTTTTAGCTTTTGCTTCGTAAACACGTAATAAATCGACCTCATACAATATGAGGACGCGAAATTTTAGGGCTACGTCGAAAAGGTGTCAAGAAATATACAGCGATCTCAGATCACCAGTTCATTTGACTGGCGTGCGTCACAGTAAGATTGACGAAATCAGTATAGCCAACCACGTCAATTTTGGCTGAAATTTGACCAGAAAGACCCCGCGCATCCAGATCGTCTTTCAGCGCAGAGACTGTTATGGGGGCGTTCGTGAGAATTTCAACGAAACGACTGCCTTCCAGTGCGGCAAGCACGCCATCCTGAATCAGCAGCAGGTCATCACCTTCGCGCAGCATACTCAGTAACGCGTCGATATCACATTGCCACGGTGAATGGCTCAGAGTATGGAGCATGGCGGCCTCAGAAAGTCAGAACGGTGTCGTAGTGGGAAAGGTGTTCGCGTAATGCAGCAGAAGACAGGACGGTCACATCCAGCACGAAAGGCGTCTTCTCATCCAAACCGCGAGCGGCCAGCGAGTCGGCGCAGACATACAGGGTTTCAATGTCGTACAGCGGCAACACTTTGAAGGTAGCGATGTAATCCCGCGCAAGAATGGCCTGTGGCTGCTGACCCGCCAGAAGCTGAAACACCCCGTCCCCCAAAAAGAAGACGCCGATATCTTCGGTTAGCGCGGACGTCGCAAGTAACGCATCCAGCCCTTCGCGGCCGGAAGCGCTGCCGTGCGGCGCAGACGTAAAAACAAATGCCACGCGCTTCATCAGAATTGCACCACTCTGTCGCAGGTTAATGCCGCCTGTGCCAGTGCACCCAGACCACTCAACGAAAAACCGGGCTGCAGGTTAGAACCCGATAAACCAGAACGCGCGGCTTCGGTTGCATCGGTCACGCCGCGGCGCAGTGCCGCCGCCACGCAGATGTGCAGTTCTACGCCCTGCTTTTCGTTTAATGCCTGCCAGGCGCGCACCAGATCGAACTCATCGCTCGCCGGTGAGGTAAACTGATTCGCGTTATACACCCCTTCCCGATAGAAGAAGACGCTCGCCAGCTCATGTCCAGCCGCCAGTAGCGCATGCGCAAACTGCAGCGCGCTGCTGGCCTGCTGAGTACCGTACGCCGGGCCTGTCACCATTAACGCAAAACGCATTACTTGTCTTGTCCCAGGAAATCGCCGCTTTTGAACTGACGAATATAGAGGTAGACCGTGTGCTTGGAGATGTTCAGACGATCGGCCACCTGGTTGATGGCGTCTTTAATATCAAAAATCCCTTTTTCATAGAGATTGAGCACGATCTGACGATTCTTGGCGTTGTTCGAGACGTTGCGATCGGCATTCACCTCTTCAATCGTAAACTCAAGCGTCTGCGTCACCAGATCTTCAACGGAGGAGGCAAAGTTAACAGAAGAGCCAACGTCCGGCGTTTCTGGTGGAATAAAGGTGCTCATGATTTGCGAGAATGGCACATCAAGGTTCATGTTGATGCACAGCAGTCCAATAACACGATGCTCGCGGTTTCGAATCGCGATGGTTTCTGATTTCATCAGCACGCCGCTTTTGGCGCGGGTGAAATAGCATTTGGAGACGCTGCTGTCCGCGCCGGTCATGTCATGCAGCATACGCAATGCAAGGTCGGTAATTGGCGAACCAATTTTACGGCCAGTATGCTCACCATTCGCAATACGGATGGCGGAACACTTCAGATCTTGCAGGGAGTGCAATACGATTTCGCAGTGGGAGCCAATGAGCATCGCTAACCCGTCCACTACCGCTTCATAGGATTTCAGAATATCGAAGTCGGTCTGATCGAAAGGACGTTGATCCAGCAAATCAAGTTCACTGGTTTCGTTGGTTAAAAGCGACCTGGACATGAAAAAAACACTCCTTTTCAGGAGCCTGTCGTTAGGTTTTCAGGGCAGGCTCATTATCTACACGGACAACTAAATTAATACAGCGTGCCTAACGCTTTCCAGTGTTAATTATATCTGCCCCACAATAAAAAACCGCCGCCTTAAAGGCGGCGGTTTTTTTTCAGCATTACTTCTTAGCAGCAGCGGCTTTATCGTCAGCCGGCGCGTCTGCCTTGGCATCCGCTTTCGGTGCTGGTTTGATGTCCAGCAGCTCTACGTCAAAGACCAGCGTAGAGTTGGCAGGGATACCCGGCACGCCGGTTTTGCCATAGGCCAGATCCGGTGGAATAACCATCTTGATCTTGCCGCCTTTCTTGATGTTTTTCAGGCCTTCAGTCCAGCCCGGGATCACACCATCAAGACGGAAGGAGAGCGGCTCACCGCGGGTGTAAGAGTTATCGAACTCTTTACCGTCGATCAGCGTACCTTTGTAGTTCACAACAACGGTGTCGCTGTCTTTAGGCGCATCGCCGGTGCCTTCTTTCTCAACTTTGTACACCAGGCCAGTCGAAGAGGTTTTCACACCCTTCTCTTTAGCAAAGGTGTCGCGGTAGGCTTTGCCTTTCGCTTCGTTGTCTTTAGCGTCCGCGTCCATCTTAGTCTGCGCGGCACCCTTCACGCGCGCTTCAAACGCCTGCAGAGTCTGTTCAATTTCCTGGTCAGACAGCTTGCTCTTATCTGCAAATGCGTCCTGAACGCCCGCGATCAGCTGAGCTTTATCCAGTTTGATGCCCAGTTTCTCTTGTTCTTTCAGAGAGTTTTCCATGTAACGGCCCAGAGATGCGCCCAGTGCATAGGCGGATTTCTGGTCGTCATTTTTGAACGCCGCTTTGCTGTCTGCAGTGGCAGCAGGCTTCGCAGCAGTATCAGCAGCGAATGACAGCGGCGCGTTCAGCGCAACAGCCATCGTCGTCGCCAGCAGCGTTACTTTAAACAGTGATTTCATCCATATCTCCAGGGCCTGGGGACTCTCACCCCAGCGTTAAACGTAAATGAGTTACGTACTATAAAACGTTGCGGAAGAAATCTACAGACAGACACTTCCAATTCTCGCCACTTTTCAGACTATTTTTGTTTAAATAAGTTTCCTGCCAAGGGGATGCGGACTGTACTTAAGGATAAACTCAGTTAAACTGCGCCGCCGCAGGACCAATATGGCGAATCTGAAATAAACGAGGTGAATGATGAAGGATACAGCATTAGAAGCGAGAATGGCTGAGCTGGAAAGCCGCCTGGCTTTTCAGGACATCACCATCGAAGAGCTAAACCAGACCGTGACCGCACATGAGCTCGAAATGGCAAAACTGCGGGATCATATGCGCCTGCTGACGGAAAAGCTGAAGGCCACGCAGCCGTCAAACATTGCCTCTCAGTCAGAAGAGACGCCACCTCCTCATTATTGAGGCGTAAAAAAAGCGGGATTATCCCGCTTTTTTATTTTCCGCATGACGGAATTAGTGGCAACCGCAGCCGCCGTTACCGCAACCACCTTTACCGTGATCGTGGTCGTGACCATGGTCGTGGCCGTGACCACCGCAGCAGCCGTCGTGGCCGTGATCGTGGTCATGGTCGTGACCGTGCGCACCGTGAACGTGGCCATGAGCCAGCTCTTCTTCGGTCGCTTCACGGATCGCAACAACTTCTACGTTGAACTTCAGGTTCTGGCCAGCCAGCATGTGGTTACCGTCAACCACGACGTGGTCATCTTCCACTTCGGTGATTTCAACAGGAACGGGGCCCTGGTCAGTTTCAGCCAGGAAGCGCATGCCAACCTGCAGTTCGTCAACGCCCATGAACACGTCTTTAGGAACGCGCTGAACCAGATTGTCGTCATACTGACCGTAAGCGTCGTTCGCGCCTACAGCAACGTCAAATTTGTCGCCAACTTCATGACCTTCCAGCGCGTTTTCCAGGCCGGAAATCAGGGAACCGTGACCATGCAGGTAGTCAAGCGGCGCACTCACCGGAGACTCATCAACCAACACACCGTCTTCTGTACGTACCTGATAGGCCAGGCTGACCACCAGGTCTTTTGCTACTTTCATGATATCTCCTGAGCGTGGGAAAATTGCTGGCGCAGATTGTAGCGGAAATCTGCACCTGTGTACCCTTTAGCTTAAAAAAACTCAGGGCATATCGCTAGTCCGGATGAAAAATCCCGATAACTTGCTCTTCTTTGCGAACGTGATCGCGGGCCTCTTTGTCGGCCTCACGCATCTGGTGACCGCACTTAACACACTCAACAACATCAATATTATTTTCCCGCCACATCGCCAGGGTATCTTGCGCCTGGCAGGTCGGGCATTTTGCACCCGCGATAAAGCGTTTACGTACAGCCATCTTTCGTTACCCTTTATTCAAATTCATCCCAGCCATCGAGCTGGCGTCGTTCCTGCTGCATCTCGCGCTGGAAGATCTCCTCCAGCTCGCGACGCGCTTCCCGCACACGGGAGATCTGCGCCGTATCGGTATGTACCGGCATCAGCTCGCGCAGCATCCTCATATCCAGCCGGCGGAAGTGCATCTGGGCGCGCTGCGCCTGATGCGGATGCATGCCGAGCGAGATCAGCGCCTTACGGCCCAGCTCCAGCGCGCTGGAGAACGTCTCACGGGAGAAGTGTTTCACACCCGCCTGCAATAATTCGTGAGCTTCAACACGTCCCCGCGCGCGCGCCAGTATATGCAGATGCGGGAAATGCTGCTGGCACAACTCCACCAGCTTCATCGTATCTTCCGGATCGTTACAGGTAATCACGATGGACTCTGCCGCTTCCGCCCCCGCCGAGCGCAGCAGCTCAAGCTGGGTCGCGTCGCCGTAGTAAACCTTGTAGCCGTATTTGCGCATCAGGTTGACCGCGCTGATATCCCGCTCCAGCACCGTAATGCGCATTTTGTTCGCCATCAGCAAACGCCCGATCACCTGTCCAAAGCGGCCAAAGCCCACCACGATCACCTGGGGCTTATCATCCTCCACCCACGGCGCTTCGTCTTCATCGTCTGTCGGATTCAGGCGGCGCGACAGCAGTTTATCCACCAGCTTCATCAACAGCGGCGTGGTCATCATTGACAGCGTGACCGTCACCAGCAAAAGCGCCATCTGGTCGTCTTTAAACAGCTTCTGGGAGGAGGCGGTAGAGAACAGCACAAACGCGAACTCGCCTCCCTGGCTTAACACGCTGGCAAACTGCATGCGTTCCGAACTGCGCAAGCCGTAAATGCGCGCCATGACGTACAGTACCAGCGTTTTCACCGCCACCAGGATGGCCACGCTCACCACAACCCACAGCAGATGGGTATAGAGCACGCCAAGGTTGAGCGCCATCCCCACCGAAATAAAGAACAGGCCTAACAGCAGCCCTTTAAAGGGATCGATGGCAATTTCCAGCTCGTGGCGGTATTCACTTTCCGCCAGCAGCACCCCGGCGATAAAGGTCCCGAGCGCCATCGACAGCCCCAGCGCATCCATAAATAATGCCGACCCCAGCACCAGCAGCAGCGTCGCGGCGGTAAACACCTCGCGAACGCCGGATGCGGCAATAAAGCGGAACACCGGACGTAACAGGAAACGTCCGCCAATAAGCATCCCCGCGAAGGCCAGCACCTTCATCGCGATTTTCGCCCAGTCGAAGTGGTCGTCGCCGGAGCCCGCCAGCAGCGGCACCAGCGCCAGCGCCGGGATGACCGCCAAATCCTGGAACAGCAGCACCGAAAAACCCAGCTGACCGGCTTCGTTGCGGTTCATCCCCTTGTCGCGCATCAGTTGCAGGGCCATCGCCGTCGACGACATCGCAAGGCCTATCCCGCCGATCACCGCCGCCTGCCAGGAGAAATTCGTCAGCATTAACAGGCCACCCAGAATCGCGGCGCTGAACACCACCTGCGCGGCACCCACGCCAAAGATGGAGCGTCGAAGCTGCCACAATTTAGAAGGGTTGAGCTCAAGGCCGATGATGAACATCAGGAACACCACGCCCAGTTCGGAGAAGTGAAGAATTTCATCCACATCGCTGATGAATCCCAGTCCCCAGGGGCCAATCGCGATCCCCGCCAGCAGATACCCCAGTACCGCACCGATACCAATACGCGCAGCAAGCGGCACCGCGACGACGGCCGCAAATAAAAACAGCACCCCGGCGAGGAGCAAATTCGATCCTTCCATTAACGACCTCCTGCCGGAATCGGTGACGCCAGCCATTCACCATAGGCTCTGGCGTGGCTGGCCAGTTCTTTCGGATCCTGGCGTCGGGCCCAGTAGACAATAATCGGGCTCATCCAGTGCATACGGCACATTGCCGCCGTCAGCTCGAAAGGCCGCAGAATGTCGCTCATCGGATAGCGGTTCAGCCCGTCGTGGCGGTAAGCGCTTTCGGGTTCACCGGTCGTAATCACGCTACGCCAGTACTTTCCCGCCAGCTGGTTGCCCCCCACCCCGCTGGAGAAGCCCCGGCTCAGCACGCGGTCCAGCCACTCTTTGAGCAGCGCCGGACAGCTGTAGGTATAAAGCGGATGCTGGAACACAATCACGTCATGCTGACGCAGCAGTTCCTGCTCGTAAGGAATATCAATAAAGAAATCAGGATAGTGCGCGTAGAGATCGTGCACCGTCACGTTACTGAGCTGTGTGGCCGGCTTAAGCAGCACCCGGTTTGCCACCGAGTCCTGAGATTCCGGATGGGCATACAGCAGCAGCACTTTTGCTGTCTGAGACATCATTCCCCTCCCGGTCTTGTTTCTGTTTTTGTGTATCGTTGTTGTTTTGGGCTACCATGGCGGCCCGGTGCGGAAAATGGCCCACACCTTACATTATCATAATGACAAATTAACATAGTCGGAACATACGGCGCTTCTATGATTGTTTTCTCCTCGTTACAAATTCGTCGCGGCGTGCGCGTCCTGCTGGATAACGCCACTGCTACCATCAACCCAGGCCAAAAAGTGGGTCTGGTCGGCAAAAACGGCTGTGGTAAATCCACGCTGCTGGCGTTGCTGAAAAACGAGATTAGCGCGGATGGCGGTAACTTCACCTTCCCGGGGAACTGGCAGCTCGCCTGGGTGAACCAGGAGACGCCAGCCCTGAGCGAACCGGCACTCGACTATGTTATCGACGGCGACCGGGAATACCGCAAGCTCGAGGCGGAACTTAACGCCGCTAACGAGCGCAACGACGGCCACGCCATCGCCACCGTTCACGGCAAGCTGGACGCCATTGACGCGTGGACGATTCGCTCCCGCGCCTCCAGCCTGCTTCACGGCCTGGGCTTCAGCAATGAACAGCTGGAACGCCCGGTCAGCGACTTCTCCGGTGGCTGGCGCATGCGCCTCAACCTGGCGCAGGCGCTGATCTGCCGCTCTGACCTGCTGCTGCTCGATGAACCGACTAACCACCTCGATCTCGATGCGGTTATTTGGCTGGAGAAGTGGCTCAAGAGCTATCAGGGCACTCTGATTCTGATCTCCCACGACCGAGACTTCCTCGACCCGGTGGTGGATAAAATCATTCATATCGAACAGCAAACGATGTTCGAGTACACCGGCAACTACAGCTCCTTCGAGCGCCAGCGCGCGACGCGTCTTGCCCAGCAGCAGTCCATGTACGAAAGCCAGCAGCAGCGCGTGGCGCACCTGCAGAGCTTTGTGGATCGCTTCAAGGCCAAAGCGTCAAAAGCAAAGCAGGCCCAGAGCCGCATCAAGATGCTGGAGCGCATGGAGATGATCGCCCCGGCGCACGTCGACAATCCGTTCCACTTCAGCTTCCGCGCCCCGGAAAGCCTGCCAAATCCGCTGCTGAAAATGGAAAAAGTCAGCGCGGGCTATGCCGACCGCATTATTCTCGACTCCATCAAGCTCAACCTGGTGCCGGGTTCACGTATTGGTCTGCTGGGACGCAACGGTGCCGGTAAATCGACGCTGATCAAACTGCTGGCGGGCGAGCTTAACCCGGTCAAGGGTGAAATCGGCCTGGCGAAGGGCATCAAGCTGGGTTACTTCGCCCAGCATCAGCTGGAATTTTTACGCGCGGATGAATCCCCGATTCAGCACCTCGCGCGTCTGGCGCCGCAGGAGATGGAGCAGAAGCTGCGCGACTACCTCGGCGGCTTCGGCTTCCAGGGCGATAAGGTCACCGAAAACACCGAGCGTTTCTCGGGCGGTGAAAAAGCCCGTCTGGTGCTGGCGCTGATCGTCTGGCAGCGCCCGAACCTGCTGCTGCTCGATGAACCGACCAACCACCTGGATCTCGATATGCGTCAGGCGCTGACCGAAGCGCTGATTGAGTTCGAAGGTGCACTGGTGGTGGTTTCGCACGACCGTCACCTGATCCGCTCCACCACGGACGATCTCTACTTAGTGCACGATGGCAAAGTCGAACCGTTCGACGGCGATCTGGAAGACTACCAGCAGTGGCTGACGGACGTGCAGAAGCAGGAGAACCAGCCGGAGGAGTCGGCGAAAGACAACGCCAACAGCGCGCAGGCACGTAAAGACCAGAAGCGCCGTGAAGCGGAGCTGCGCACCCAGACGCAGCCGCTGCGTAAAGAGATTGCCCGTCTCGAAAAAGAGATGGAAAAGCTCAACGCCACGCTTGCCGCTGTTGAAGAGAAGCTCGGCGACAGCGGGCTGTATGACCAGAGCCGTAAAGCCGAACTGACGGACTGCCTGCAAACCCAGGCGAAGACCAAATCCAGCCTCGAAGAGTGCGAGATGGCGTGGCTGGACGCGCAGGAACAGCTGGAAGCGATGCTGCAGGCTGACTGATCCACCGGGAGGGCTATGAGTTTCGATAACACGAGCGAGATTACATTCCGCAAACTCAGCATCTTCATGACGTTTATGGAGAAGGGGAATATCGCGCGTACCGCCGAAACTCTGGGCCTGAGCGGCGTCAGCGTTCACCGTGCGCTGCACACGCTGGAAGAGAACGTGCGCTGCCCGCTCTTTACCCACAAGGGGCGCAACCTGATTGCTCTCCCTTCCGCCTGGACCTTGCTGGAATATTGCCAGGAAGTGATGCAGGTGATGGAGCGCGGGCTGGAAGCGTCGCGCAAAATTGCCGGGATCGGCCAGGGGCGGCTGCGCGTGGGCACGCTCTACTCACTCACCCTGGAAACCGTGCCGCGCCTGATTATGGGCATGAAGCTGCGTCGTCCGGATCTGGAAATGGATCTGACGATGGGCTCCAACGAAACCCTGCTGCACATGCTGGATGAAGGCTCGCTGGACGCCATTCTTATCTCCATTTCCGAGAGCGATATCGACCGTAACAGCCTCGAAGTGCTCCCCCTGTTCCACGACGATATTTTCCTTGCCGCACCGGCCTCCGCGACGCTCAATACCCGCGGTCCGGCCGATCTGCGCGACTATAAAGATCGGAAATTTGTCTCTCTTGCGGAAGGGTTCGCCACCTATGCAGGCTTCCAGGAGGCGTTTCATATCGCCGGGTTCGAGCCGGAGATTGTTACCCGGGTGAATGACATTTTCTCCATGCTCAGCCTGGTGCAGGCGGGAGTGGGCTTTACGCTGATGCCGGGCAGGATGAAAAAGGTCTATGAGAATTCCGTGCAGCTCCTGAAGCTTGCCGAGCCGTACCAGATGCAACAGCTGATTGCCATCGTCTTTGCCCGCAACCGCGAGCAGGATCCAAGCCTGCGGGCGCTGGCCGCCGAAGGGCGGATGTATGCCCGCAGTTTGCAGGATAGTGCCTGATGTTATTGCCCGGTGGCGCTACGCTTACCGGGCCTACAGTCCGTAGTAGGCCCGGTAAGGCGCAGCCGCCACCGGGCTAAACCATCACGCACGGAGTCGCTTCGCCAGATGTACCGCCACGTCCACTCCGCTGCGCTCCAGTGAAATGGTCTCTCCTTCCCACGGCGCCTGACGCGTGAGGCAGGTCAGTACGCCGCCGGGGGGCATCTCGATCGCCAGCCGGGCTTCGCGTTCATTCGCTGAAATCATCGCCTCCTGCCAGCGCACCGTACGCGCCATGTTCATCGCCAGATCGTCGGCGATCTTTTCCGACTGCCACAGCACGCGCCCGGTGCTGCCGCTCAGGTAGGCGCAGCGTGGGCGTGAAAGCGTGACCGATTCAAACGCCGTTGCCAGCTTTTGCGCGGGTGCTGTCAGCAGTTCGCAGTGCGACGGCACGCTGACCGCCAGCCGTTTGGCCTTGCTCGCCCCTTTCGCCAGCGCGCGCGATGCCGCCTCCGCCATTCCTTCATCGGTTCCGGCAATCACGATCTGCGTTTCGGCATTCAGGTTGGCAATATAGGTCCCGGTGCCCTGGATAAGGTCTTCCACCTGCGGCAGAGTGAGCCCCATAATTGCCGTCAGGCCGTAGCCGTGCGGATACGCCTGCTCCATCAGATCGCCACGCAGCGCCACCAGCTTCAGCGCATCCGTGAAGTCCAGCGCGCCTGCGATGACCGCCGCCGGATAAGCGCCGATGGACAGCCCGCTGACGATATCCGGCGTCACGCCGCGCCGTTCCAGCTGGCGCGCCCAGGCCACGCCTGCAATTAGCAGGCAAAGCTGAACCGCGCGGGTGTGGGTTAACGCGTCTGCGCTATCCAGCGTATCCACTTCGGCGCCAAGCACCTCACGCGCCTGAGCCAGTTCCGTTCCCGGCAGGTTTTGCAGCATGCCTTCGTGCTGCGTGCCCTGCCCCGGAAAGGTAAACACTATTTTCATCACTCCTCCCTGCGCCACGGATCCGCCACCAGGCGCGGTCCACGGCGGGTTTTCAGCAGCGTTTTGCCGTCGCGCAGCCACTCTGCCAGCGCAAAGCCACCCTCGGGGGTATCCACCTGCGTATCCGCACGGCACAGTGCGCGGCTAAGCTGAGACTGCCAGCCAGCAAACGCATCAGGGGAAACGGCGTGCGGGGCGCGGATCAGCAGATCAAGATCGCTGCCGGCATGAATAACCGGAATACCGGTCGCCAGCGCGTAGCCGGTGCTGCCGGTAATGCCCCACGTCCACGGCCACGCCTGCTGAGAAAGCTGCAGCGCCACCTGAACGGGTGGCTGGGTAACAAACGGCGAGCGCAACAGATCGGCCGCAACGCTCAGGTCTTCCGGTGAAACCACGCGTAACACGTTTTCCGGCTTCACCCACCCGGCCGCCCGCTGGTCGCGGCGCAGTCCGCGCACGCCAACGGGGATCCGGCCTTCACTGTCAACATCACGCCGCACCACCACCGGCAGGCCGGTATGCCAGGCCGCCTCCACCCAGGATTCGGTGATGCCTTCCAGCGCGTCGCGCGCGGTAAGCCAGATGAGGTCGTGCGGGCGTAATGTTATGGTCATGATTACATTCCTGAAGTCAGCGAGATAAACAGCGGCAGCGACAGGATACACAGTACGGAGCTTAACAGCAGCACGGCTTCAGCATCCGGCGACTGCACGCCAAAGCGGTTACCGAACACCACGCCGAAGAAGCCCGCAGAAAGTGCAATCATCAGGATAGCGGTGATCGCCACGGAGCCATGCAGGCCGAAGATCAGCACAATACCCCAGGCAATCGCTGGCTGAATCAGCAGCTTGGCGATGGTTGACGTAATCACCATGGTGTTGATCTGCAGCTTACGGGCAGAGAGGATCACCCCGGTCAGGAACAGCGCGGCAGCGGTGGCGGACAGCCCCAGCGGTTTAATCGCTGCAAGAACCAGTTCCGGCATTTTGATCCCAATGGCGGAAAGAATCACGCCCAGCAGCGGGCCCATCACGATCGGTTTTTTAATGGAGCGCCACATCAGCACCGGCAGCATGGAGAGCGTCGAGCCCGAGTTATTCCCCTCGGCGCGTGCTTTCTCACGCTCCAGAATCAGCAGGCAGAACGGGGTCATCAGCACCGAACCGCAGGCAATAGAGACCGCAACGGAAAGCGACGTGGACGAACCTTCACCCAGCACACTGCCCAGAATCGGCAGGCCAAGCGCTGCATAGTTCGGTAAAGCTACCGTCAGGGTCAGCACGGCCGCGTCCTGCGGGGATTTCTTAAAGACTTTCGTGGCGAGGAAGTAGATGGCCGCATAGGTGATCCACATCGCCAGAGTGAGAACCAGAATCAGCGGCGACTGCGCCACGATGCCGGTCCACGGCGTTTGCACGGTGGCGCTAAACAGCGCGGCAGGCAGTGCAAAATCCATGACGAATATATTGAGCAGGGAAACGTTTTTGTTATCGACCATCTTTGCCTTACCGGCCCAGAATCCCAGCAGCATGATGACGAAAATCGGTGCAAGAGCATGAACAATTACGTAAGTCATAAATCACCTGTAGTAAAAAAAGTTTTAGCACTGGTGCGATGTTTATTATTTTTCAGGATGCAGGCTCCCGCGCGGGCGCAGCGGGCGCGCCCACGGGGTTTGCATCTCCGGCAGGTCTTTTTTTTACTTACCAGCTGGCTCGCATACGTTCGCGTACGAGCGCCGAGCTGCGGCGGTTGTCAGCACCCAGACGGTTTTTAAGCGTCGCGTCCTGACGAGCGTCACTGATGGCCTGTTGCAGGGTGGTTTTCACCAGCGTCAGATCGTTATCGGAGGGGGCATCCGGGTTGCTGATATCCAGCAGGTTAGAGAGCAGCCCCAGCGTGGCGTAGTTGCCGATGTCGTATGCCATTGGCGGAATGGTCGCCGCCAGTTTTTCCAGCGCCTCGACGGTACGCAGCGTAATGCGCGCCGCAGACTCTTTGCCCATCGCGTGGATCAGCACGCCTTTGTCGTTAAAGGCGATCAGACGGTTGGCCTGATAGCCGTGCGCCAGGAACGCGCCGGACATTGCCTTGCCGACGATAAGCCCAATCACCGGGTGACCGGCCAGGCGCGCATTCGCATAGGCTGCTGCCGCACCGGCCAGCGCCTGGTGAATTCCAAACGCCTCTTCGCGTCGGCCATAGGCCTGGCTTGGAACGTCGATCACTGCCACAATCGGGCGCTTCACGCCCTTATCGGCATCCGCTGCGACGGTTTCGCTGACTACTTTCGCCAGGGTCCAGCCCTCCAGCAGACCGACTTCCCCTTTCGCCGCGCGCGGGAAGTGGTTGTTGGCATCCGGCACCACGGCGACAAAGCGCACCGATTCACCGTTCAGCTCGCCGTCTGCCGCCTGCACGGACGGGCACAGTCCCGCGATACGTTTGGCATTCGGGGCGAGGGTTTCCAGCCAGAGCTCGCCACGGCTTATTGCGTTACTCATCATTTCACCTCCCGGGCAAAAAGCGCGTTAATTTGTTCGGCATCGGCCTGTTTGCGGGTGTCGAAATTCGTTAAACGGTTCAGGTAATCGTCGTAGTTGTCGGTGCGGTGTTTCGCGGGAACGCCTTTACCAATCGCGTCGTTCATCGCCTGTTTCACCGCGTTGATACCGTCGCCGACGAGCGCATCCACCAGCCCGCTTTGATAGCGCACTTCACCGCCGGTCATGCTCCAGATAAACGGACGATCGCGGGAGTCGTACTCCTCAATGCCCGCCTCCTGCTCGATAACCTGCGGGCCGTTAAGACCAAGACGCGCTTCGCGGGTCACAATCAGATAACTGCACAGCGCTGCCGCGATGGACATCCCGCCGAAGCAGCCCACGGTCCCGGCCACAATCCCGATGACGGGCGTGTAGCGACGCAGGTCTACAATCGCGGCGTGGATATCGGCAATCGCCGCCAGGCCGAGGTTCGCTTCCTGCAGACGCACGCCGCCGGTTTCGAGGCACAGCACCGCCTGCGTCGGAATGCCGTTGCGGTTATCTTCCGCCGCCAATTCCAGCGCCGCCGCCATTTTGGCACCGGACACTTCGCCCATGCTGCCGCCCTGGAACGCGCCTTCAATCGCCACGACGACGGCAGGCTTGCCGTTGATGGTGCCTTTCGCCACCACCATGCCGTCGTCCGCCTGCGGCACAATGCCCTGTGGCCCAAGCCACGGAGAGATAATGCCTTCAAACGGATCCAGCAGTTCGCGGTAGCGGCCCTCGTCGAGCAGAGCCTGCGCGCGCTGGCGCGCTTTCAGTTCGATAAAGCTGCTGTCATCACGCATGGCTCACCCCCTCAAAAACCTGTTCGATACGAATGCGCGCCACGCCCGGCGTCGCGCCGAAGTCGTGGATGGTCAACTTCCCTGCGGGCAGGCTGCTGACGGTTTGCAGACGGTTGAACAGCGCCTCCCAGCGACCCCGGCTGTTGTCCACGGAGGTGGTGATATCAATGGTTAGCGTCTGGCCCGGTTCGGCGGTGAAGAGCACCTCCATATCCCCGGAACCAACTACCCCTGCCAGCGCCCTGCCGCTTAACGCGCGGCTGGCTGGCACGGTCAATGTGATTTTTTCCATAACATCCTCTTAATGCTTTGAATTTGGCGTTTCGATGCGGTCGAGAAACAGCGTGGCGGCAAGCAGGTCGGCAGCGCCGCCCGGTGAGGCGTTGAGCGCCAGCATCTGACGGTCTAACCTGGCCAGCGCCTGCTGGCCCGCAGGCGTTGCGCAGCCGCCGGTATTCAGCACCGCACGGGCACCGTCCTGCATGGCGTCAAGCCCTTCCATTCCGGCACGTGACAGCACGCAGGTGTCGGTGAGTGAGGTCATGATGGCCATCAGCGCGTCGAGCCTGGCGTGCGTTTCGCTGCTGCCGTTGAGGCGGCTCAGACGAAGCTGCGGCAGCGCACGCTGCATAACGTGCGGAAACGCCTGCTGCGCCTCTTCACGCGCGCCCGGCACGCGGTAACGGTGCGTGGCGCGCAGGCCTTTACTGAACACCTTCGGCGCCGCATCATCCGGCAGCTTTGCCAGCTGCGCGGCGGTGCGGGCGACATCTTGCGCCCTGGCATCACCGCCGAGCATCGCCACCGCGCTGACCAGCAGCCCCAGCGCCCAAATCGCGCCGCGATGGGTGTTTACGCCACCGGTTGCGGCCATCATTTGCTGCTCGCCTTCGCGACCGAGTCGCCCGACGGTTTGCCGAAGTGCGATATCTGCCGGACGCTGCCAGCTTTGCTGCGCCAGCGCCTGAAACGTGGAGGTCAGGCTGTGCGCCGAGCGCTCCATCAGCGCAAGGGATAAATCGTGGTGCGCGCCGTTCCCCCGACTGTCCACCAGACCGGGTTTCGGGCTTAAACGTGCTTCGTCAATCAGACACTGCGTGGCGGTTCGCGCCAGCCATTCGGCACCGCCTTCAACCTGAATCTGGGGGAGAAGCTTCATTACCAGCTCCGGAATTTCGCAGGTGGGTTATACAAACCGCCGGACCACTCAACGAGGTCAGACACGCTGCCCGCAGCCAGCAGAGAGCGGGTGGCGTCAGTGCGGCGAATCCCCATATCTTCCGGATACACAACCTTGCCGCTCTGGCGCAGTTCCGCCACGCGTTTGGCGTCCACGCCCAGGCCGATGTCGGTGATCCCCGCGACGGCGGCAACCATGGCCCGACGCTCTTCCAGATCTTTCGCCCGGTAGAGGTAGGCAATCCCCTCTTCCGTCAGCACGTGCGTCACGTCATCTCCGTAAATCATCACCGGTGCCAGCGGCATGCCGGAGGCTTTCGCCACGTCTACGGCATCGAGTTTTTCCACGAAGGTTGGCTTCACGCCTGCCTGGAAGGTTTCGACCATCTGCACGACCAGCTTTTTACCGCGCTGCATCGGGTCCGGCTCGGTGATCATGTTCAGCCAGGCCGGCGTGGCGTGGCGGCGACCGTGCGGGTCATGGCCCATGTTTGGCGCACCGCCGAAGCCGGAAAGACGACCGCGGGTCACGGTTGAGGAGTTGGCGTAGCCGTCAACCTGCAGCGTAGAGCCGATAAACATATCCACCGCGTACTGACCTGCCAGCTGGCAGAAGGCACGGTTGGAACGCATAGAGCCGTCGGCACCGGTAAAGAAGACGTCCGGACGAGCACGGATGTACTCTTCCATCCCCAGCTCGCCGCCGAAGCAGTGCACGCTCTCCACCCAACCGCTTTCGATGGCGGGGATCAGCGTCGGATGGGGGTTCAGCGTCCAGTGTTTACAGATTTTGCCCTTCAGGCCGAGCTGTTCGCCGTAGGTGGGCAGCAGCAGCTCGATCGCTGCGGTGTTAAAGCCGATACCGTGGTTCAGGGACTGCACCTGGTGCTCCGCGTAGATGCCTTTGATGGCCATCATCGCCATCAGGATATGTTCCTGTTTAATGAGGCGTGGGTCGCGGGTGAACAGCGGTTCGATAAAGAACGGCTTGTCTGCAACCACCACGAAGTCAATCCACGAGCCCGGAATATCCACGCGCGGCAGGTCACACTCGTCATCCACCAGCTCGTTCACCTGCGCGATGACGATGCCGTCATGGAACGCGGCGGCTTCCACCAGCGCCGGGGTATCTTCGGTGCTCGCCCCGGTGTAGAGGTTGCCTTTGCGGTCGGCTTTAAAGCCGGCAATCAGCGCCACGTTGGGCGACAGGTCGACGTAGAGACGTGAGTAAAGTTCGATGTAGGTGTGAATTGCGCCGATTTCGAGCTGACCATCTTCCAGCAGCTGGGAGATTCGCAGGCTCTGCGTCCCGGAGAAGGAGAAATCCAGCTTGCGGGCGATGCCTTTCTCGAAGATATCCAGATGCTCGCTGCGGCCGACGCTCGGCATGATCATATGCAGGTCGTGGACAATTTGCGGGTTCACTTCGGCCAGCGAGCGGGAAAGGAAATCCGCCTGCTTCTGGTTGTTACCTTCCAGAACGACCTTGTCGCCAGGCGCGATTAATTTTTCCAGCATGGCGACAAGATCGCCGGTTGGCAGTACCTTGCCCTGCACCGGTACGGACGCCAGGCGACGCGCTTTTTCGCTGCGTCGCGTGTTCCATTGCCGGGTGGGTGTTTGCCCAGATAACATTATTAACCTCCTGATTCAGCTAATCATTTTGATTTGCTTAACGTTGAGTAAAGTGTGCGCTCTGGTGAGAAAGGCATCAATTAAGCGTAGAGTGGAATCATTAGCCTGAGAGTAATAATCAAGGTTAAGATTTGTGATCGGGATCAGTTCATGTTTCGGAAAACCAGGCTAAACGGGGTACAATTCGGAAAGTACCGTAAATTTCTGACAAGAATCAGCATCGCCCTTATGACCCAAATCATTCCATCAGACTTCGACATTGCGGCCGAAGACAGCACTGAGTTCGTGCCTATGCGCGGCGTGGCCAATCGCCATTTGCAGACCATGCTGCCGCGACTGATCCGCCGCAAGGTTCAGTTCACCCCACACTGGCAGCGGCTTGACCTGCCAGACGGTGATTTTCTGGATCTCGCCTGGAGCGAAGCGCCGGAGCAGGCCCGCCATAAGCCGCGTCTGGTGGTCTTTCACGGTCTGGAAGGCAGCCTGCACAGCCCATATGCACACGGGTTAATCGAGGCGGCAAAAGCGCGCGGCTGGCTCGGCGTGGTGATGCATTTTCGCGGCTGCAGCGGCGAACCGAATCGTCAGAAACGCATTTATCACTCGGGTGAAACCGAAGACGGAACGTGGTTTTTACACTGGCTGCGGGACAACTTTGGCACCGTGCCGACCGCCGCGGTGGGCTACTCGCTGGGCGGCAATATGCTGGCCTGCCTGCTAGCCAAAGAGGGTGAAACCGTCCCGCTGGATGCCGCCGTCATTGTCTCCGCACCGTTTATGCTGGAGCAGTGCAGCTACCACATGGATAAAGGCTTTTCCCGCGTCTATCAGCGCTACCTGCTCAACCTGCTGAAGGCCAACGCGGCGCGTAAGCTGAAAGCCTACCCGGATA
Source organism: Enterobacter pseudoroggenkampii (assembly GCF_026420145.1). NCBI lineage: Bacteria > Pseudomonadati > Pseudomonadota > Gammaproteobacteria > Enterobacterales > Enterobacteriaceae > Enterobacter > Enterobacter pseudoroggenkampii. The sequence goes on along the minus strand of NZ_JAPMLV010000007.1, from coordinate 141,765 downwards.
CCCTGCCGGTCAGCCTGCGTCAGCTGAAAAAGGTGCGCCGTATTCGCGAGTTCGACGACCTGATCACCGCGAAAATCCACGGCTTCGCCGATGCGATTGACTATTATCGTCAGTGCAGCGCCATGCCGCTGCTCAGCAAGATCACGCAGCCGACGCTGATCATTCATGCCAAAGATGACCCGTTTATGGATCATCACTCGATCCCCGCTCAGGAATTCCTGCCCGACAACGTTCACTATCAGTTGACCGAGCACGGCGGCCACGTCGGGTTTATCGGCGGTACGCTGCGCCGCCCGAAAATGTGGCTTGAGACGCGTATTCCTGACTGGCTAACCCCTTATCTGGACGGTGCAAAATGATTATTCCCTGGCAGGATCTGGCTCCCGAAACACTCGATAATCTGATTGAAAGCTTTGTATTACGCGAAGGCACCGATTATGGTGAACAGGAACGCTCGCTTGAGCAAAAGGTCAACGATGTTAAGCGCCAGCTGAAAAGCGGCGACGTGGTGCTGGTGTGGTCAGAACTGCATGAGACGGTCAATATCATGCCCCGCAACGCGTTTCACGGCTGATCTTCCACCCTTTTCAGTCAGGGAGTTGCTATGTCTGCCAGACATCCGGTTATTGCCGTTACGGGGTCGAGTGGTGCGGGAACCACCACCACCAGCCTCGCCTTTCGCAAGATTTTCGCCCAGCTGAATCTTCGTGCGGCGGAGGTCGAAGGCGACAGCTTTCACCGCTACACGCGTCCGGAGATGGATATGGCCATCCGTAAAGCGCGCGATCTGGGTAAACACATCAGCTATTTCGGCCCGGAAGCCAATGACTTCGGCCTGCTGGAACAAACCTTTATAGAGTACGGTCAGAGCGGCAAAGGGCAGTCCCGCAAGTATCTGCATACCTATGATGAAGCCGTTCCCTGGAATCAGGTGCCGGGGACGTTCACCCCGTGGCAACCGCTGCCGGAACCCACCGACGTACTGTTTTACGAAGGATTGCACGGTGGCGTGGTCACCCCTCAACACGACGTGGCGCGCCACGTGGACCTGCTGGTCGGCGTGGTCCCTATCGTTAACCTGGAGTGGATCCAGAAGCTGACGCGCGACATGAGCGAGCGCGGCCATTCACGAGAGGCGGTGATGGACTCGGTGGTGCGCTCCATGGAAGATTACATCAACTTCCTGACGCCGCAGTTCTCCCGCACCCATATCAACTTCCAGCGCGTGCCGACGGTGGATACCTCCAACCCGTTTGCGGCCAAAAGCATCCCGTCTCTGGATGAGAGCTTTGTGGTGATCCATTTCCGCAATCTCGAAGGCATTGATTACCCCTGGCTACTGGCCATGCTGCAGGGCTCGTTTATTTCGCACATGAATACGTTAGTCGTGCCGGGCGGAAAAATGGGGCTGGCGATGGAGCTCATCATGACGCCGCTGGTGGAGCGACTGATGGAAGGGAAGCAGATTGCGTGAACATGTTCCCTCTCCCTGTGGGAGAGGGTTAGGGTGAGGGCATCAACACGCACGATGCCCCAATAATTAAGCCTCGATCACTTCATACGAATGCGTGATTTTTACCGCTTTCTCCAGCATTAACGCCACAGAGCAGTACTTCTCCGCAGACAGATCCACCGCACGCGAGACCGCTGCGTCCTTCAACTCTTTACCGGTGACCACAAAGTGCAGATTAATATGGGTGAACAGGCGTGGCGCCTCTTCGCGACGTTCTGACGTGAGTTTAACCTCACAATCCGTCACGTCATGACGACCTTTTTGCAGAATCGACACCACGTCAATGGCGCTGCATCCCCCTGCCGCCATCAGCACCATTTCCATTGGGCTTGGCGCTTTATCGCCGGAGTTACCGTCCATCAAAATCTGGTGTCCTGACGCGGACTCGCCCAGGAACGTTAAACCTTCAACCCATTTCACGCGCGCTTGCATATTCTTAAACTCCAACGTTGCATTTTTGGTGACAGATTACGCGTGCGTTACATTTCTCGCAATGGAAGGCGACCTGCATCATGCTGAAGCGAGACACCAGGAGACACGCGGCGAAAGCTATGCTAAAACACTCTGGATGCTACAGTAATACATTGACGTTACACATGTATGCAGAGGACATCAAACTTTACTGGCTGCGAAACGTTACGGTAGCCGACTTCCCAGGGTATGGGTAAGAATTCGATTGCAACCCCAGAGTCCGGATGCATCTGATGACTCTGGTGACAGCTTATAACAGAGGATAACAGCGCATGGTGCTTGGCAAACCGCAAACAGACCCGACTCTCGAATGGTTCTTGTCTCATTGCCACATTCATAAGTACCCATCAAAGAGCACGCTGATTCACCAGGGTGAAAAAGCGGAAACGTTGTATTACATCGTTAAAGGCTCGGTGGCAGTGCTGATCAAAGATGAAGAAGGGAAAGAGATGATCCTTTCTTATCTGAACCAGGGCGATTTCATCGGTGAACTGGGCCTGTTTGAAGAGGGCCAGGAACGTAGCGCCTGGGTTCGTGCAAAGACAGCATGTGAAGTGGCTGAAATTTCTTACAAGAAGTTCCGTCAGCTGATTCAGGTTAACCCTGACATCCTGATGCGTCTTTCTTCCCAGATGGCGCGCCGTCTGCAGGTCACCTCAGAGAAAGTGGGCAACCTCGCCTTCCTGGACGTGACTGGCCGTATCGCACAGACCCTGCTGAACCTGGCGAAACAGCCAGACGCTATGACCCACCCGGACGGCATGCAAATTAAAATTACCCGTCAGGAAATTGGTCAGATCGTCGGTTGCTCTCGTGAAACGGTGGGTCGTATCCTGAAAATGCTGGAAGATCAAAACCTGATCTCTGCCCACGGTAAAACCATCGTGGTTTACGGAACGCGTTAATTCCGCTTAAACGGCGTGCCATCGCAAGGTGTCACGCCGTTTTTGTCTCTACTCCCCATGTGGCGCAGGCTGATCTATCACCCGGAAGTTAACTACGCACTGCGACAAACGCTGGTGTTGTGTCTTCCCGTGGCTATAGGCCTGATCCTCGGACATCTTCAGCAAGGTCTGCTGTTTTCCCTCGTGCCTGCCTGCTGCAACATCGCCGGTCTGGACACGCCGCATAAGCGCTTTTTCAAACGCCTGATTATCGGCGGCTGCCTGTTTGCGGGCTGTAGCCTCGCCGTACAGCTTTTACTGGCTCGGGATATCCCGCTGCCGCTGATCCTGACTGTGCTGGCGATGACCCTCGGCGTCACGGCGGAAATCAGTTCGCTGCACGCCCGCTTGCTTCCCGCGTCGCTGATTGCGGCCATTTTCACGCTGAGCCTCGCCGGGAATATGCCGGTGTGGGAGCCGCTGCTGATCTACGCCCTGGGGACATTATGGTACGGCCTGTTTAACTGGTTCTGGTTCTGGCTGTGGCGGGAGCAGCCGCTGCGTGAATCCCTGAGCCTGCTCTATGTGCAGCTTGCGGATTACTGCGAAGCCAAATACACCCTGCTGACCCAGCATACCGATCCGGAAAAATCCTTACCGCCCCTGCTGACGCGCCAGCAGAAGGTGGTGGATCTGATAAGCCAGTGCTATCAGCAGCTGCATATGCTCGCCGCCAACAAGAACCACGAGTACAAACGGCTGCTGCGCACCTTCCAGGTCGGGCTGGATCTGCAGGAGCATATCTCCGTGAGCCTGCACCACCCGCAGGAGGTACAAAAGCTGGTCGAGCGCAGTCACGCCGAAGCGGTGATCCGCTGGAACGCGCAGACGGTGTCCGCACGCCTGCGCGTGCTGGCCGATGATATTCTCTATCACCGCTACCCGACGCGCTTTAACATGGATAAGCAGCTGGGCGCGCTGGAGAAAATCGCTCGTCAGCATCCGGATAACCCGGTCGGCCAGTTTGCCGCCTGGCACTTCAGCCGTATCGCCCGCGTGTTGCGCACGCAGCGCCCGCTCTATCCGCGCGACCTGATGGCGGATAAGCAGAAACGGCTGCCGCTATTGCCCGCGCTCAAAAGCTATCTTTCTCTTAAATCGTCCGCCCTGCGCAACGCCGCACGTATTAGCGTGATGCTCAGTACCGCCAGCCTGATGGGCATGGCGCTGCATCTGCCGAAACCCTACTGGATCTTAATGACCGTGCTGTTTGTCACCCAGAACGGCTATGGCGCCACGCGGGTGCGTATTCTGCATCGGGCTGGCGGAACGATGGCCGGGCTGATCATCGCGGGCGTGACGCTGCACTTCCACGTGCCGGAAGGCTATACTCTGGCAGGAATGCTGGCGGTTACGCTGGTGAGCTACCTGATTATCCGCAAAAACTACGGCTGGGCGATGGTGGGCTTTACGGTGACGGCGGTATATACCCTGCAGCTGCTCACGCTCAATGGCGAACAGTTTATTGTCGCCAGGCTGATTGATACCCTGATCGGCTGTCTGATTGCCTTTGGCGGCATGGTCTGGCTGTGGCCGCAGTGGCAAAGTGGACTGCTGCGCCAGAACGCCCACGACGCGCTGGAAGCCGACCAGCAGGCCATTCGCCTGATCCTGAGCGACGACCCGCAGCCGTCGCCGCTGGCGTATCAGCGCATGAAGGTCAACCAGGCGCACAACGCCCTGTTTAACTCGCTCAACCAGGCAATGCAGGAGCCGGGCTTTAACTCGCACTATCTGGCAGATATGAAGCTGTGGGTGACGCACAGCCAGTTTATCGTCGAGCACATTAACGCCATGACCACGCTGGCGCGCGAGCACACGATGCTGACACCGGATCTGGCGCAGCGCTATTTGCAGTCGTGTGAAATTGCGTTGCAGCGGTGTCAGCAGCGTCTGGAGTATGACTCGCCGGGTGAGTCGGGAGATTCGAACATTCTGGAAGCGCCGGAAACGTTAACCCACGGGCCAATGAGCACCCTGGAGCAGCATTTGCAGCGCGTACTGGGGCATCTGAACACCATGCACACCATTTCGTCGGTGGCATGGCGTCAGCGTCCGCATCACGGGATTTGGCTAACCCGCAGGTTGAAGCGGACGGCGTATTAACCTTTTACGATCTTCGCGACCGCGGCGGCAAACCGGGTTAACCCGTCTTCAATGTCTTTGTCTTCCACCACCAGCGACGGTGCAAAGCGCATCACGTCCGGCCCGGCGTTGAGCACCATCACCCCTTCGCGAGCGGCGGCGTGCAGGAAGTCGCGCGCGCGGCCCTTATACTGCGGCTTCAGCTCGGCACCAATCAATAACCCCATCCCGCGGATCTCGCTGAACACATCGTACTGCTCGTCAATCTTTTGCAGGTGTTTTACGAACAGCTCGCGCTTCGCGCTGACGCCGTTCAACACCTCTGGCGTGTTGATGATGTCGAACGCGGCACCCGCCACGGCGCTCGCCAGCGGGTTACCACCGTAGGTGGAGCCGTGAGAACCGACGTGGAACGCGGAGGCGATCTCCTGCGTCGTCAGTACCGCACTCACCGGGAAACCGCCGCCGAGCGCTTTAGCACTGGTCAGAATATCCGGCGTCACGCCGTAGTGCATATACGCGAACAGATCGCCGGTACGTCCCATTCCGCACTGCACTTCATCAAAGACCAGCAGCGCCTGATGTTCGTCGCACAGCGCGCGCAGCCCTTTCAGGAATTCCGGGGTTGCCGCCGTCACGCCGCCTTCACCCTGGATCGGCTCAACGACTACCGCGCAGGTATGGTCGTCCATCACCGCTTTCACCGCGTGCAGATCGTTAAACGGCACGTGGACGATATCAGCCGGTTTCGGGCCAAACCCGTCGGAATACTTCGGCTGGCCGCCAACGGAGACGGTAAAGAAGGAGCGTCCGTGGAAGGCATTGTGGAAGGCGATGATTTTGGTTTTGTACGGGCTGTGGCGCGTTGTGGCGTAGTAGCGCGCCAGCTTAAAGGCGGTTTCGTTGGCTTCGGTGCCGGAGTTCATAAACAGCACGCGCTCGGCGAAGGTGGCATCGATGATCTTACGTCCCAGGCGCAGCGCCGGTTCGTTGGTGAACACGTTGCTGGTGTGCCACAGGGTTTCCCCCTGTGTTTTCAGCGCCTCCACCAGCGCGGGATGGCAATGACCCAGCGCCGTGACCGCAATACCGCCCGCGAAATCCACATACTCTTTACCCTGCTGATCCCAGACGCGGCTGCCTTTCCCCTTCACCGGGATAAACTCAGCCGGTGCATAAATCGGCAGGATCACTTCATCGAATGTCGCGCGGGTAATTGCTGGTTGTTCAGTTGCCATGTCATGACCATCCATTTTATGTCACAGTGATTGTGAAAATATAATCACAAAATATGCATAAAAAATCACAGCAAGGCAACAGTTATTCAGCGATGGAGGAAATTTGCCAGCAGCGCATGGCCCTGCTCGCTGAGGATGCTTTCCGGGTGGAACTGCACGCCTTCGAGGTCCCATTCGCGGTGACGAATCCCCATGATCTCCTGCGTATCGCTCCAGGCCGTCACCTCAAAGCAGTCGGGCAGCGTCGGCGGGTCAATGACCAGGGAATGGTAGCGCGTCACGGTTAACGGATTATTGAGCCCCGTGAACACTCCGGTGCCCGTGTGGGTGACCGGCGAGGTTTTACCGTGCATCACTTTGGCGGCGCGCACGATGGTGGCACCAAACGCCTGGGCAATCGCCTGATGGCCCAGACAGACGCCCAGGATCGGCAGCCTGCCGGCATAGTGCTGGATCACATCCAGAGAAATACCCGACTCCGAGGGCGTACACGGCCCCGGAGAAATCACGATTTTCTGTGGAGCCAGCGTCTCGATATCGGCGAGATCGATCTCGTCGTTGCGACGAACAACCACCTCGGCACCCAGTTCGCAAAAATACTGGTAAAGGTTCCAGGTGAAAGAATCGTAGTTATCAATCAGCAGAATCATGGCGGCTCCCGAAAAAAATGCCGCCCTATTCTACTCAGATTCCCGCGCTTCGCTCACTACTTTGGCAAAGATAGCGTTCAGCGCGGATAAATCACCCGTTGCGCCGCTGCGGTTAGCCGCCACCCACTGCTCGGGATCGATATCGCGCCAGTCCAGCGCGTAGCCTGCATGGAGCGCCAATTGCTCGAAGAACACGCGTTGGGCAATACCGTTGCCGCGCATGAAGGGATGCAGCATGTTGATTTCGCAGTAATAGTGGCTAACCCGGTCAACAAACGCCGCTATCTCAAGACCCACAAGATATTTTTCGCTTTCCAGCGCCGCCATCAGCTCGTTACCCATCTTTTCGATGTATTCGAAATGGCAGAACGGAATATCACCTTTAAAAATATCCTCGGTACGGAGTTCGCCTGCCCGCTTCATCTCGCTGCGGTACAAATGACGATGAATAAGGCACAGATGGGGCAACCCAGGCGCGGAAGGCCCAAGCTCCAGCGTCTCAATGTGGGGTTCCGAGGGACCATTACCTTTTTCAAGGAGACAACTGGCCTGTAAATTGACGTTACGCTGCTGTTCCCAGAGACGGGATTTTTGCTTGTCGGTGAGTTTTTTCACTTAACGCCTCCCTGAATAGTCCGTTTGCCACAAGTATAAGCAGCAAAACGCGCTTTCGCAGGGAGGGCGACATCACGCGGGCAGGAGAGCCCGCGTTCAGAAGAATTACGGCAGAACTTTTGCGGAGAGGATAACCACCGGTTTTGACGGCACATTCTGATACGGACCGACGTCGTGAGTAGGCACCTGAGAAATCTTGTCAGCCACGTCCATCCCTTTCACGATTTTACCGAACACCGCATAGCCGAAGTCACGCTGACCGTGGTCGAGGAAGGCGTTATCCGCCACGTTGAGGAAGAACTGGCTGGTCGCGCTATCTTTGTCTGCGGTACGCGCCATGGAGATGGTGCCGCGCTTGTTCAGCAGGCCGTTGTCCGCTTCGTTTTTAATAGGCGGGTTCGGCTGCTTCTGCTGCATCTGCTCGTTGAAGCCGCCGCCCTGCACCATAAAGCCAGGGATCACGCGGTGGAAGGTGGTGTTGTTATAGAAACCACTGTTCACGTAGTCGAGGAAGTTTTTCACAGAAACCGGAGCTTTCTGGCTATTCAGTTCCAGCTCAATGTTCCCGGCGGAGGTGGTCAGCAGAACGTGAGGGTCCCCTTTAGCTGCCAGCGCAGCAGGGGAAACGGCAGAAAGAGCAAACACAGCTGCGACAGCCGCCAGTGTTGATTTGAGCATGAGAATTCCTTAACAAAGCGCAGTATAAAAAGCGAATGGCTTGATTCTAAAGAGCAGTATGAACGGAGACCAGCCTTTTACCTAATTTTACGAAATTGAAACAGTTGTAACCACGCAAACGGTTGGCTTTAGCACCATTTTGTGTGATCAGGATCACACAAAAACATGCAATGAAGTTCTAATTTCTCTTAAAAGATATGAATAGATCACTTTAATGTCTAAAATCTGCCCGCTCTCAGCGCCCCCTGGGCGCTTTTCTTTTTCTGAACAGGCCAGACATGACTAACAGCAATCGCATCAAGCTCACATGGATCAGCTTCTTCTCCTACGCCCTGACCGGCGCGTTGGTGATCGTCACCGGGATGGTGATGGGAAATATCGCAGACTACTTCCAGCTGCCCGTTTCCAGCATGAGTAATACCTTCACCTTCCTCAACGCAGGGATCCTGATCTCTATTTTCCTGAATGCCTGGCTGATGGAAATCGTGCCGCTGAAAACCCAGCTGCGTTTTGGCTTTGTGCTGATGGTCGCCGCCGTGGCGGGCCTGATGCTGAGCCACAGCATCGCCCTGTTCTCCGCCGCGATGTTCGTGCTTGGTCTGGTCAGCGGGATCACCATGTCGATCGGTACGTTCCTGATTACCCATATGTATGAAGGCCGCCAGCGCGGCGCGCGCCTGCTGTTTACCGACTCCTTCTTCAGCATGGCCGGAATGATCTTCCCGATGGTCGCGGCCGTTCTGCTGGCGCGCAGCATTGAGTGGTACTGGGTCTATGCCTGCATTGGGCTGGTCTACGTTGCCATCTTCATTCTGACCTTCGGCTGTGAATTCCCGGTGCTGGGCAAGAAAGCGCAAACCACCGCAGAACCCGTCGCGAAAGAGAAGTGGGGCATCGGCGTGCTATTCCTCTCCATCGCCGCCCTGTGCTATATCCTGGGCCAGCTGGGCTTTATCTCCTGGGTACCGGAATACGCCAAAGGTCTGGGCATGAGCCTGAACGATGCGGGTAAACTGGTGAGCGATTTCTGGATGTCTTACATGTTCGGCATGTGGGCGTTTAGCTTCATCCTGCGCTTCTTCGACCTGCAGCGCATTCTGACCGTGCTGGCAGGTCTGGCGACCGTGCTGATGTACCTGTTCATCAACGGCTCCCCGGAACATATGCCGTGGTTCATTCTGACCCTGGGCTTCTTCTCCAGCGCGATCTACACCTCGATCATCACCCTGGGCTCTCTGCAGACCAAAGTGGCCTCGCCGAAGCTGGTTAACTTCGTTCTGACCTGCGGCACCATCGGCACCATGCTTACCTTCGTGGTGACGGGCCCGATCGTTGCCCACAGCGGCCCGCTGGCCGCGCTGCATACCGCGAACGGTCTGTACGCCGTGGTGTTCATCATGTGCTTCATCCTGGGCTTTGTGACCCGCCACCGCCAGCACAACGCGGCAGCGGCATCGCACTAAACCCTGCGCCCCTTTGCATTACGCAGAGGGGCTGTTTCTGGCGAAACTCACCTCTTCTCCCCCGACGTCCGTCTGGATCCAGGTCTGCGCCAGCTGCGTCGTAGCGATCACGCGCCCCTGACGAATCGACCAGCGCACCGGCACTTGGCAGCGCACCGCTTCAAACCCGCTCTCCGCAGGCAAAATAATCAGGTTTGCCGGGTTTCCCGTTTCAATACCGTAATCGCTCAGGCCGAAGGTACGGGCGCTGTTATGGGTGATCAGGTTCAGGCCGCTGTCGATTTGCGGGTAGCCCATCATCTGACAGACGTGCAGCCCCATATGCAGTACCTGCAGCATGTTGCCGGTACCGAGCGGGTACCACGGGTCGAAGACGTCGTCGTGACCGAAGCAGACGTTAATGCCCGCCTCCTGCAACTCTTTCACCCGGGTGATGCCGCGACGCTTCGGATAGTCATCAAAGCGCCCCTGCAGGTGGATGTTGACCAACGGGTTCGCGACGAAGTTAATCCCCGACATTTTCAGCAGACGGAAAAGCCGCGAGGTGTAAGCGCCGTTGTAGGAGTGCATGGCGGTGGTGTGGCTGGCCGTCACGCGCGGCCCAATACCGGCCTCATACGCCAGCGCGGCCACCGTCTCGACAAACCGAGACTGTTCATCGTCGATTTCGTCGCAGTGAATATCCAGCGGACGGTCATACTTCTTCGCCAGCTCAAACGCGATGTGCAGCGACTGGACGCCATACTCGCGGGTGAACTCGAAGTGTGGGATCGCCCCCACCACGTCGGCGCCCAGCTTTAACGCCTCTTCCAGCAGCGCCGCGCCGTTCGGATAAGAGAGAATACCTTCCTGCGGGAACGCGACGATTTGCATAGTTACCCACGGCGCCACCTCCTGCTTCACCTCCAGCATCGCCTTCAGGGCGGTCAGCGTCGGGTCGGAGACATCCACATGGGTGCGAACAAACTGAATGCCGTTGGCAATTTGCCACTTCAGCGTTTTCCAGGCTCGCGCTTTAACGTCCTCATGACTGAGCAACGCCTTGCGCTCAGCCCAGCGCTCGATGCCTTCGAACAGCGTGCCGGACTGGTTCCAGTTCGGCTCACCCGCCGTCTGGGTGGTATCAAGATGGATGTGCGGCTCGATGAACGGCGGAATAGCCAGCCCACCGCGCGCATTCAGTACTTCATAACTTTCGGCATGGGTGTCGTCCATCGGGGTGATGTCACCAAATCGCCCGTTCTCAATGGCGAGCTGCCACAGCCCTTCCCGACCCGGTAAACGAACATTCTGAACAAGCCATAACGGTGCTGTAGACATACCTTTCCCCTAAAAAACGCCGCTGATATTCAGGCGTATCGTTTTTTGCAAAATCGCCCCTGAGTTGTACACAAATTCAACGAACACGAAAAGCCTTCGATTTCCACTACTTATAAAAATCCTGACAAATCAGTCATATACCACCTAAGGAGTAGGCGAAGACGTATTTGATTTGCATCAATAAGCGCCCCTGCTGAATCGTTAAGGTAGGCAATAATAGAAAAGAAATCGAGGCAATAATGAGCAAAGTCAGACTCGCTATCATCGGTAACGGCATGGTCGGCCACCGCTTTATCGAGGATCTTCTCGATAAGGCCGATGCTGAGCAGTTCGATATTACCGTGTTCTGTGAAGAACCCCGCAAGGCGTACGACCGTGTGCACCTCTCTTCCTACTTCTCCCATCATACCGCCGAAGAGCTCTCTCTGGTGCGCGAAGGTTTCTACGAGAAGCATGGCGTAAAGGTGCTGGTGGGCGAACGCGCTATCACCATCAACCGTCAGGAAAAAGTGATCCACTCCAGCGCCGGGCGTACGGTTTTTTACGACAAGCTGATCATGGCGACGGGCTCCTATCCGTGGATCCCGCCGATTAAAGGCTCGGAAACGCAGGATTGCTTCGTCTACCGTACCATTGAAGACCTCAACGCCATTGAGTCCTGCGCACGCCGCAGCAAGCGCGGTGCGGTGGTCGGCGGCGGTCTGCTGGGCCTGGAAGCGGCTGGCGCGCTGAAAAACCTCGGCGTTGAAACCCACGTCATCGAATTTGCCCCGATGCTGATGGCCGAACAGCTGGACCACATGGGCGGTGACCAGCTGCGTCGTAAAATCGAGAGCATGGGCGTGAAGGTTCACACCAGCAAGAACACCAAAGAGATTGTCCAGGAAGGCACCGAAGCACGCAAAACCATGCGCTTTGCCGACGGCAGCGAGCTGGAAGTGGACTTCATCGTCTTCTCCACCGGTATTCGTCCGCGCGACAAGCTGGCGACCCAGTGCGGGCTGGCCGTAGCGCAGCGCGGCGGGATCATGATTAACGACGCCTGCCAGACCTCCGATCCGGATATCTACGCTATCGGCGAATGCGCCAGCTGGAACAACCGCGTATACGGTCTGGTGGCGCCGGGCTACAAAATGGCGCAGGTCGCCGTGGACCATATCCTCGGCAGCGAAAACGCGTTTACTGGCGCAGACATGAGCGCCAAGCTGAAGCTGCTGGGCGTGGACGTAGGCGGTATTGGCGATGCGCACGGCCGCACCCCGAATTCCCGCAGCTATGTCTATCTCGACGAAAGCAAAGAGGTCTACAAACGACTCATCGTCAGCCAGGACAACAAAACCCTGCTCGGCGCGGTGCTGGTGGGCGACACCAGCGACTTCGGCAACCTGCTCCAGCTGGTGCTCAACGCCATCGAACTGCCGGAAAACCCGGACGCGCTGATCCTCCCGGCGCACGCCTCCAGCGGCAAGCCGTCCATCGGCGTGGATAAACTGCCGGACAGCGCGCAGATTTGCTCCTGCTTCGACGTCACCAAAGGCATGCTGATCTCTGCCATCAACAAAGGCTGCCACACCGTTGCGGCGCTGAAAGCGGAAACCAAAGCCGGTACCGGCTGCGGCGGCTGTATTCCGCTGGTCACGCAGGTGCTGAACGCCGAGCTGGCGAAACAGGGCATCGAAGTGAACAACAACCTGTGCGAGCATTTCACGTATTCTCGCCAGGAGCTGTACCACCTGATCCGTGTGGAAGGCATCAAGTCCTTCGATGAACTGCTGGCGAAGCACGGCCAGGGCTACGGCTGTGAAGTGTGTAAACCGACAGTCGGCTCCCTGCTGGCCTCCTGCTGGAACGAGTACGTGCTCAAGCCGGAGCACACGCCGCTGCAGGACACCAACGACAACTTCCTGGCCAACATTCAGAAAGACGGCACCTACTCCGTTATCCCACGTTCCGCCGGTGGCGAAATCACGCCGGAAGGGCTGGTCGCGGTGGGCCGTATAGCCCGTGAATTTAACCTTTACACCAAAATTACCGGCTCCCAGCGTATCGGCCTGTTCGGCGCGCAGAAGGACGACCTGCCGGAAATCTGGCGTCAGCTGATTGAAGCGGGCTTCGAAACCGGCCACGCGTACGCCAAAGCGCTGCGCATGGCGAAAACCTGCGTGGGCAGCACCTGGTGTCGCTACGGCGTCGGCGACAGCGTGGGCTTCGGCGTGGAGCTGGAAAACCGCTACAAAGGCATCCGTACCCCGCACAAAATGAAGTTTGGTGTCTCCGGCTGCACCCGCGAATGTGCGGAAGCGCAGGGTAAAGACGTGGGTATTATTGCCACCGAGAAAGGCTGGAACCTGTATGTGTGCGGCAACGGCGGGATGAAACCGCGCCATGCGGACCTGCTGGCGGCGGATCTCGATCGCGACACGCTGATTCAGTATCTCGACCGCTTCATGATGTTCTACATCCGTACCGCCGATAAGCTGACCCGTACCGCCTCCTGGCTCGATAACCTCGAGGGCGGCATCGACTACCTGAAATCGGTCATCATCGACGACAAGCTGGGCCTGAACGAGCATCTGGAAGCGGAAATGGCGCGCCTGCGCGAGGCGGTGATCTGCGAGTGGACGGAAACCGTCAACACCCCGGCGGCACAGACGCGCTTCAAACACTTTATCAACAGCACCCAGCGCGACCCGAACGTACAGGTTGTGCCGGAGCGCGAACAGCATCGTCCGGCGACGCCGTATGAACGTATTCCGGTCACGCTGGTGGAGGAAAACGCATGAGCCAGTGGGTAAACATCTGCAATATTAACGACATTCTCCCCGCAACCGGCGTCTGTGCGCTGCTGGGCAACGAGCAGGTGGCGATTTTCCGCCCTCGTCACGATGAACAGGTTTTTGCCATCAGCAATATCGACCCGTTCTTCGAGGCCAGCGTGCTCTCCCGCGGACTGATTGCCGAGCACCAGGGTGAACTGTGGGTCGCCAGCCCGTTGAAAAAGCAGCGTTTCCGCTTAAGCGACGGGTATTGCATGGAAGATGAGAGCCGCTCTGTGAAGCACTACGACGTCCGCGTGAAGGACGGTAAGGTGCAGCTGAAAGGCTAATCCCCCGCCCTTTTAGGGATAACGGCAGGAAAGTCGTATGTTCTGTACGATCCCTGCTGTTATCCTGACGTCAATTCTTACCCCCTCCATGAATGCTGCGAGGTAACGTCGTGGATCACCTGCCGATTTTTTGTCAATTACGCAACCGCGACTGCCTGCTCGTGGGCGGCGGCGACGTGGCTGAACGCAAAGCGCGCCTGCTGTTAGAGGCTGGCGCCCGACTGACCGTTAACGCCCTTTCCTTTGCCCCCCAGTTTGAGGTCTGGGCGCAGGAAGGGATGCTCACGCTGGAACAGGGTGCGTTTAATGAATCCCTGCTGGATACCTGCTGGCTGACCATTGCCGCGACGGATGACGATGAAGTGAACCAGCGCGTGAGCGATGCCTGCGAAGCGCGCCGTATCTTCTGCAACGTGGTGGATGCGCCGAAAGAGGCCAGCTTTATCATGCCGTCGATTATCGACCGCTCGCCGCTGATGATTGCGGTATCGTCCGGGGGACGTTCACCGGTTCTCGCGCGTCTGCTGCGGGAAAAACTGGAAGCCCTGTTGCCCCAGCATCTTGGTCAGATTGCGCATTATGCCGGGCAACTCCGCTCCCGCGTGAAGCAAACCTTCTCGACAGTGGGCGAGCGCCGCCGCTTCTGGGAAAAATTCTTTGTGAACGACAGGCTGGCGCAGTCGCTGGCGAATCAGGACACCAAAGCCGTTGAAGAGACAACGACGCAGCTACTCTCCGAACCTCTGGATCATCGAGGCGAAGTGGTACTGGTGGGCGCAGGTCCCGGCGATGCGGGTCTGCTGACGTTAAAAGGACTACAGCAGATCCAGCAGGCGGATATCGTGGTCTATGACCGTCTGGTCTCCGATGACATCATGAATCTGGTCCGTCGCGATGCCGACCGCGTCTTCGTGGGCAAACGGGCGGGCTACCACTGCGTGCCGCAGGAGGAGATTAACCAGATCCTGCTGCGCGAGGCGCAGAAAGGTAAACGCGTAGTGCGCCTTAAGGGCGGCGATCCGTTTATCTTTGGTCGCGGCGGCGAGGAGCTGGAAACCCTGTGCGACGCGGGCATTCCGTTCTCCGTCGTGCCGGGCATTACGGCAGCATCCGGCTGCTCAGCGTACTCTGGCATTCCGCTGACCCACCGGGATTACGCCCAGAGCGTGCGTCTGGTGACGGGTCACCTGAAGACCGGCAGCGAGCTGGACTGGCATAACCTGGCCGCCGAAAAGCAGACGCTGGTGTTCTACATGGGGCTCAATCAGGCCGCCACGATTCAGGCGAAGCTGCTGGAGCACGGTATGAATGCGGATATGCCCGTCGCGCTGGTCGAAAACGGCACCGCCATTACGCAGCGCGTGGTGGATGGCGTGCTGACGCAGCTCGGTGAGCTGGCGCAGCAGATTGAAAGCCCGGCGCTGATTGTGGTGGGCCGCGTGGTTGAACTGCGCGACAGGCTGAACTGGTTCTCGAATCACTAACGCATATTCTTCCTTCCCGGAGTAGTCCTTAAGCGGACTACTCCCCTCTTACCGCTGTCGATAACATACCGCCCCGAAGTGGAACTTTTCCCTTTATTCCCTTGAGTTACATCCAATTTTCGTTTTTAAGACAAGGAATGCGTATGTTCAAACTGGCAAAAGCCGCCGTTCTGGTTGGCCTGTTATCGACGCTGACTGCCTGCACCGGTCACGTACAGAACACCAAAAATAACTGCAGCTACGATTATCTGCTGCACCCGGCGATCTCCATTTCGAAGATCATCGGTGGTTGCGGCCCGGCGGCGCAGCAGTAAGCGTTTTACAGGCGTAAAAAAACCGGGATGTCCCGGTTTTTTTGTTTAGGGAAGTGCGGCCTGATGCCCTCACCCTGACCCTCTCCCACAGGGAGAGGGAACAAACCCTAAAAACGGTAACGTGGTTACCGTTTTGCTTTTACTTAAGGTTTACCCACAAACCCAATCGCGTTGTATACCGCTTTCAGGGTTTCGGACGCGCGCGCGCTGGCTTTTTCCGCGCCCTCTTTCATTACCTTCTGCAGGAAGGCTTCGTCGTTGCGATAGCGGTTATAGCGCTCCTGCAGCTCGGTCAGCATCCCGGAAACGGCGTCTGCCACTTCGCCTTTCAGGTGGCCGTACATCTTGCCTTCGAAGTGCTGTTCCAGCTCAGGAATGCTCTGGCCGGTCACGCCGGAGAGGATATCCAGCAGGTTGGAGACGCCCGCTTTGTTCTGCACGTCGTAACGCACTACCGGCGGCTCGTCGGAGTCGGTGACCGCACGCTTGAGCTTTTTGACGACGGATTTCGGGTCTTCCAGCAGGCCGATAACGTTGTTGCGGTTATCGTCAGACTTGGACATCTTTTTGGTCGGCTCCAGCAGCGACATCACGCGCGCGCCGGACTTCGGAATAAACGGCTCTGGCACTTTGAACACATCGCCATAGATCGCGTTAAAGCGCTGGGCGATATCGCGGCTCAGCTCCAGATGCTGCTTCTGGTCTTCACCCACCGGGACCTGGTTTGTCTGGTACAGCAGGATGTCCGCCGCCATCAGCACCGGATAGTCAAACAGACCGGCGTTGATGTTCTCAGAGTAGCGCGCGGATTTATCCTTGAACTGGGTCATGCGGCTCAGCTCGCCGAAATAGGTGTAGCAGTTCAGCGCCCAGCCCAGCTGCGCGTGCTCCGGCACGTGAGACTGAACGAAGATAGTGCTTTTCTCAGGATCGATGCCGCAGGCCAGGTACAGCGCCAGCGTATCGAGAGTGGCTTTGCGCAGCTTCTCAGGATCCTGACGCGCGGTAATCGCATGGAGATCGACGATGCAGTAGATGCAATGGTAGTCATCCTGCATGCTGACCCACTGACGTAACGCACCCATGTAGTTACCAATGGTCAATTCACCTGAAGGCTGTGCGCCACTAAAAACGATGGGCTTAGTCATTATTCAATTCCTGATGTTCACTGTGCGAAAGCCCGAGTGCGGGCAACAAATCTTTGAAGTGGTCGAAGACCACATCCGGCTCACTTAGCGTGATGGCCTCACCGTAGTTGTAGCCATAGGTTAATCCGACGGAAGGACACCCTGCCGCTCGGGCAGCCAGAATATCATTGCGCGAATCCCCGACAAAGAGCAGCTCCGCAGGCGTTAAGGATAATTTTCCTGCCACCAGCAGCAGCGGTTCCGGATGCGGCTTTTTGTTCTGCACGTCATCGCCGCCCACAATCACGGAGAAATACTTTGCGATGTCGAGCGCTTCCAGCAGAGGCGCAACGAACGGGGTTGGCTTGTTAGTCACCAGCCCCAGCGGGATACCCTTCGCGTGAAGCGCGCTCAGCGTTTCCTGAACGTCCGGGAACAGGAAACTGCCCTCCTCGACGGTCTCTTCGTAGAAACGATCGAACAGTTTGCGCAGAATACGCAGCTGCTCATCCTTAGGAATGTCAGCGTGATCGACGCTCGGTTTACCCTGCGCGGAACGCTGCGACGCGCGCTCCTGGCGAGCCCACGTCAGTGCACGCTCCATCAGAACATCGGCGCCGTTGCCAATCCACGTTACCACGCGTTCTTCACCTGCAACGGGCAGCTCAAGTGCGTACAGCGCCTGATCTACGGCGCTCGTTAAGCCCGGCGCGCTGTCGACCAGCGTACCGTCGAGGTCGAATGCCACACCCCGAATAGCCTGTAATTTATCCATGACTTACCTTCGCCAGCTCGCGGCGCATTTCATCAATGACTTTTTTGTAATCCGGTTGGTCGAAAATGGCTGAACCGGCAACAAACATATCCGCGCCCGCTGCCGCAATTTCACCAATGTTATTCACTTTCACGCCGCCGTCCACTTCCAGACGAATATCGTAGCCTGACTCGTCAATACGACGGCGTACTTCACGCAGCTTATCCAGCGTGTGGGGGATAAACGACTGGCCGCCAAAGCCCGGGTTAACGGACATCAGCAGGATCACGTCCAGCTTGTCCATGACATAGTCGAGATAGCTCAGCGGCGTGGCCGGGTTAAACACCAGACCTGCTTTACAGCCGTTCTCTTTGATCAGCTGCAGCGTGCGGTCGACGTGTTCAGAGGCTTCCGGATGGAAAGTGATGATGCTGGCACCCGCCGCGGCGAAGTCAGGCACGATGCGGTCAACAGGCTTCACCATCAGGTGAACGTCGATCGGCGCGGTAATGCCATAGTTACGCAATGCCTTGAGCACCATTGGGCCAATGGTCAGATTCGGAACGTAGTGGTTATCCATCACGTCGAAATGGACGACATCTGCGCCAGCCGCGAGAGCTTTGGCGGTATCTTCACCCAGACGGGCAAAATCGGCCGACAGAATTGAGGGAGCAATCAAAAACTGTTTCATCCGCTTCTCCTTGAAATGTGTTTACCGGCGGGCAAAACGGCTCAGGGGCGATAAAGAGCCAGAAGTTCGTCCACCTTTTTACGTGTGCCGCCGTTGCTGCTAATGCTACGCCGCACCTTAACCTGAAAATGCTTCGCGGCTTTGTACCATTCGCGCGTATCAGGGGTATCGTGATTCGAAATTAACACCGGAATTCTTTTGCTGACCAGCTTTTCCGCCATCTCCGCCAGACGAGCCTGTTCGGCAGGGCTGAAGCTGTTGGTGTGATAGGCGGTGAAGTTCGCCGTCGCAGACAGCGGCGCGTAAGGCGGGTCACAGTAAACCACCGAGTTTACGCCTGCCAGTTCCATACACTCTTCATAGGAGAGGCAATGAAACTCTGCGCTCTGCGCTTTTTCGGCAAAGTGATACAGCTCGTCCTGCGGAAAATACGGGCGCTTATAGCGGCCAAAAGGCACGTTAAACTCCCCGCGCAGGTTATACCGACACAGGCCGTTGTAACCATGTCGGTTGAGGTAGAGGAACAGCAGGGCTCTGCGGAACGGGTCCTGGCTCTGGTTAAACTCCGCGCGGTACTGGTAGTAAACGTCCGGGTTATTGTTCTCGGGCGTAAACAGTTTGCGCGCCTCGGCGACATACTCATCGGTACGCAGCTTAACGATGTTATAGAGGCTGATAAGGTCGCTGTTGATATCCGCCAGGATATAACGAGAAAAATCGGTGTTGAGGAACACCGATCCTGCACCCACGAAAGGTTCGATAAGACACTCGCCTTTAGGCAGGTGCTTTTTAATATCATCGAGCAGGGGGTATTTCCCCCCTGCCCATTTCAGAAAAGCGCGATTTTTTTTCATGCTGACTAACTGATTACACCTTCTCCAGCTGTGGAGAAAGCTCCGACAGCATCCTGCGCTTTAAACATTACTTCAGATCGGCCTGAACCTGATGAATCGGCTTCGCCCATGGGTTTTTCGCCTGAACATCAGCTGGCAGCGCCGCTACGGCACGTTTTGCTTCATCTTTGGACGAATAAACACCGCTCACCAGCACATACCACGGCTGACCGTTACGGGTCGTCTGATAAACAACGTAGTTTTTCAGATTTGATTTCTTCGCCCAGCTGTTGAGGTTGTCATAGTTAGACGAACTGCTTAGCTGTAGCGTGTAGTTGCTGGATGGCGCAGACTTCAGCGAGCCAACGTTACCTGCAGTTTTACCTGCGGCGCTGCTGGAGGCTGTTGCCGTGGCTGCTGGAGCCGTTGCTGCAGGTGCAGCTGTGGCAGCCGGTGCCGTGGTGGTCGCCGTGGCTTTCGGCGCAGTCTGCGTGACGGGCGCTTTAGCCGGCTCGCTCACCGCGGCCGTTTCGGTATGTTTCGGCTGGGCCGGAACAGCTTTCACTTCAGGCGCTTTAACGACTGCCTGAGGTTTGGTTTCACGCTTAGGCTCAATCACCGCCTGCTTACGTTCAGGACGTGCCGCAGTCTGCGTCTGGCGCGGCTTGGTTTCCGTCGCGGCCGCTTGCGGCTGAGCGTTACCACCGCGAACCGGGGCAACGGTTGCAGGTTCAGTTGGCAGCGTAGAGTTAACCACGACGTTATCAACCTGCTGCTGGTTCTGCGGCTGCGTCAGCGCATTGTTCAGGTCTCCCTGAACTTCTACGCGCTGCTGGCCTTCAGGCGTAGCAGGTGCCTGACCCTGAGCAGGGGTTGAAGAAACAGGCGGCAGAGAAACATCCTGCGGCGCTGCGGTGTTCCCTGCGGTCTGCTCTGCGGAAGTGGTACCCGGAGCAGGCTGCGCACCATTCGCCTGATTGGACGCATCGTTACCGGACAGGTTGATGCTCTTCTCAGCGGAAGCCGTTTGCTCGGTTGAGTTCGTTGACGGTGCTTTAAGCGCGGAGCCAATGCCGACAATCAGCAGCACAAGCACCAGAACGCCAAGGCCCATCATGATGTACTGGCGGGACGCCGGTTTAGGCGCAGCGGCTTTTTTACGTTTACGCGGGCGACGCTCTACAGGCTGTTCGTCCATTGAATCTTCTTCGGACTCATAATCCTCTTCTGCTCGCTCCTCGTGCGCGTTGCGGTTGCGCGAAGGGCGACGATCGTCTGCATCCAGATCAACATCGTCAAAGTTGATCTGCGGCTCGTTATCACGTTCTGAAGATTGACGAGAACGACCAGTACGACGATCGCTGGGATCGGGTTTCAGCTCGTCTTCTGGTTTGAATTCATCCATTTAACACCCCACTCAAAGGCTTATGCCAACGACTTTGCATTTCACCTGAAGCTAAACGACCACCTGCGACAGTGGCCTGACCTTTCTAGTTGTTACGCCTGCTGACAGTCAGCGATAGCGCCAAGAACGACATCGTGCGGCACTCCGCCGCGTACTTCACTCTTCCCTATGGCAAGCGGGAGTACAAGACGCATCTCGCCTGCCAATACTTTTTTATCGCGCATCATGTGGGGTAAATACGCTTGCGCCGACATCTCCTGCGGCCCGGTCACCGGCAAACCTGCACGCTCAAGCAGCGCAATGATGCGTGCCGTCTCTTCCGGCTTGAACTGCCCGAGACGTTCGGAGGTGCGAGCCGCCATCACCATGCCGGCCGCGACGGCTTCACCGTGCAGCCAGTTACCGTAGCCCATTTCGGCTTCAATCGCGTGACCAAACGTATGCCCAAGATTCAGTAAAGCACGTAAGCCCGTTTCACGCTCGTCTGCGGCAACAACTTCTGCTTTCAGCTCACAGCAACGACGAATGCAGTATGCCAGTTTAGCCTCATCCAGGCCCAGCAGCGCATCCATATTCTCTTCAAGCCAGCTAAAGAACTCGCCATCCAGAATAATGCCGTATTTGATCACTTCCGCCAGACCAGAAGCCAGCTCGCGCTTCGGCAGCGTTTTCAGACAGTCGAGATCCACCACCACCGATGCGGGCTGGTAGAAGGCGCCAATCATGTTTTTACCGAGCGGATGGTTGACTGCCGTTTTGCCACCGACAGAGGAGTCGACCTGGGACAGCAACGTGGTCGGGATTTGAATAAAACGGACGCCACGTTGATAGCTTGCGGCCGCAAAACCGGTCAGATCGCCAACAACACCGCCGCCCAGGGCAAGCAGTGTTGTATCGCGACCGTGTGGTTTTTGCAGCAATGCGGTAAAGACGGTATCCAGTACCGTCAGGCTTTTATACTGCTCGCCATCGGGGAGAATCACACTGTCGACTTTTACGCCCGCCTGCTCAAACAGGTGGCGTACGCGGTCGAGATAAAGCGGAGCCAGCGTCTCATTGGTGACCAGCATCGCCTGATCACCCGCTTTCAGTGGTAAAAAGGAAGCTGGGTCGTTAAACAAACCAGCCGCGATGGTGATAGGGTAACTACGTTCCCCGAGAGTAACTGTAATCCTCTCCATGACGCGACATCCACCTTTAATGCTTTTACCCGCAGGCGAGTGTATATAAAGCCAGAATCAGTTGCTTTCCAGCATATGAATAATCTGGTTTGCAACCACTTTAGCGCTCTGGTCGTCAGTACGAATGGTCACATCGGCAATCTCTTCATACAGCGGATTGCGTTCATCGGCCAACGCTTCCAGAACTTCGCGTGGTGGCGTTTCAACCTGCAGCAGCGGGCGCTTTTTATCGCGCTGCGTACGTGCCAGCTGTTTCTCGATAGTCGTCTCAAGATAGACCACTACGCCACGGGCGGAGAGACGGTTGCGGGTTTCGCGAGATTTCACAGAGCCGCCGCCTGTTGCCAGAACGATGCCCTGTTTTTCCGTGAGTTCGTTGATCACTTTTTCTTCTCGGTCACGGAAACCTTCTTCGCCTTCTACGTCGAAAACCCAGCCCACATCAGCTCCGGTTCGTTTCTCAATCTCTTGATCAGAATCGTAAAATTCCATATTGAGTTGTTGAGCTAACTGACGCCCAATAGTGCTTTTGCCGGCACCCATAGGCCCAACCAGAAAGATATTGCGTTTCTCTGCCATTTTATCGGTACTACTAAGACTATTCGTTAATGGTAATCCCCGCTGCGCAGACACCCGGCGTAGCAGGACATGAACTGAAACCTCATATGCAATAGAGCGAGAGTCAGACTAAAAATTATCTCAATACTCCGGCTTGTTTGGCAACTGATTAAATCACCGCGCCGGGCGCATAAGGTAATAAGACGTAAGTCCAACTCAAATCGGTACTCCTTGTATGCTAATTCATGCCCCACGTCAAACATCTGCAACAAACTGAATGCAAATTCATTGCGGGGATCGTTACCCGTCAGCGAATACCGACCAGACGTGGTGTAATAAACACCACTAACTCACGCCGTTCGTTGTCTTTCCCGTCATGGCGAAAAAGCTGACCAATCCAGGGGATTTTTCCCAGCCCCGGCACGCTGTCACTGCCGGTTTTGTTCTTCTGCGAAAAAATTCCGCCCAACGCCAGCGTTTCTCCACTTTTTACCTCCACCTGGGTTTCTATCTCCTGTTTGTCGATCGCCAGCGTTTCGCCGTCCGCCTGCTGCAGAACCTGTCCCGGCATATTTTCGCTGATGTGCAATTTCAGGCGCACGCGCCCTCCCGGTAACACCACCGGCGTGACCTCCATCCCTAATACCGCTTCCTTAAACTCAACGGAGGTGGCGCCGCTTTCACCGCTTGAGACCTGATACGGGATCTCACTCCCCTGCTTGATACTGGCCGGCTGCATATGCGAGGCCAGCAGCCGCGGGCTGGCGATGATATCGACCTGCTGTTTTTGCTCCAGCGCAGAGAGCTCCAGATCCAGCAGCCGACCATTGATCCGTCCGATGTTAAAACCCACGTGGCTGGTGGCGCTGGCGACGGAAAGATCGCTGCCAAGCGTGGTGAGCTGGCCAACCTTGCCCGCGTCGGTGGCGTCGGCGAGATTCCACTTCACTCCCAGCTCACGCAGGCTTTTTTCATTAATGGTCACAATGTGCGCCGCCAGCTCGATCTGTTCGACGGGAATATCCATCTGAGCGGCCCAGCGCTGCAGCGTCTCCACCACCGTCTGGTTATCCCGGATCAGCAGGCGGTTGGTGCGTTTGTCGACAGATAAACTCCCCTTCGGGCTCAGAAGTTTTTCCGCGGCTTTTTGCAGCTCTCCGGCATCGGCATAGGAAAAAGGGATAGTGTGAGACACCAGCGGCGCATCAAGCTGTCGACGCGCCCGCTCCTGTTCTGAACGTTCCTGCTGTTCACGCTGCCAGGCGGCGGTATGCACGTAAAAAATGCCCGCGTCCTCGCGCAGGACAAGTCCGGCACTGGAGACTACCGTCCGTAACGCCTGCCGCCAGGTGACGCGCGTCAGGTTAAGCGAAAGCGAGCCGCCGACATCAGGCGAGACCACCAGATTACGGTTCTCCTGTGCGACCAGGGCCTGTAACACCTGGACCACAGGAACGTCATCCACCACCAGCGTGACCGGTTTTGGCGCGGCGGCCCACAGCGGATGGCTGAACGCCAGCAGCCACAGCATTATCCGTAAATTCATTCTTATCCGTTCCTTCTCGTTGCCACGTCCATTTTTCTGGTTCACATGTGTCACCCACATCAACAACCAGTTCCGTTGCATTGATGGCTGTTATCGTCCAGCCTGCCGGGAAGCGCTCATGCGTTTTCAGCCGGTACCAGCGCTTTTGCCCATCCTGTAAAATGCCGATAGCCTGCTGTCCTCCCACCATGCCGCGATAGTGCCACTGCGCCAGCTCGCCAATGGCGCAGGGATCGTCCGGCGGGTGAAACGGATCGCGCATGCCGGTCAATAGCAGCGCTGAGCAAACCAGCAAATATCGCGCGCTATTTCGCATGTGCCAGCTCCAGCCGCAGGCGCAACGCCGTACCTTGTGGCACAATCGCAAAAGCGGCGATCTGCACATCCTGCTGCGCCAGCCGGGAAAAAAGCGCCGGAAGCGCCTGCCACTCAACCTCCAGCATCAGTTCCCCTCCGTTCTGCAGCGGCTTCCAGTGAACCAGCGTCGTGTTATCACCCTGAAAATCGAGCGGGGAAAAAGATATCAATTCCCGTGATTCCGGCGTTTCCGGACGAAACGGCACCTTTCTGACGGCAGGCCATAACGCTGCGTTAGTTCTCGTGTCCTGAATCAGCTGGCGCTGTCGTTCAGCACACTGCCTGTCTACCGGTCTGAGCAAGGTGCCCCACGCGGCCAGTCCTGCCAGGAGACTCCCCAGACACCAGAAGAGCACCCGATACCAGGGACGGCTTTCGCACCAGCGTTCTAACAGGGTATCCACGCGTTACCCCTCGCTTTTAAGCTGAAGCGTGAACATCCAGCGCCCCTGGCTGTCCCGCCGAAGCTCACCCGCCGTCCCGGGCGTAAAACCCGCTATTTGGCCAAGTGCATCGCGCAGAGCAGACAGGGCCGGCAGGGTTATGGCATACCCGCTCAGCATCAGAGCAGGAGGCTGATAGCGCAGCTCTGTCAGCCAGACCTGTGCCGGAATGGTGCGGGAAAGGGTTTCCAGCACCGGTTGCCATGCACGTCGTTGAAGTTCCTGCGCTGGCAGCTGCGCCTGTGAGGCGAGTCTCTGCCGGGAGAGAAGCACATGCTGCACGGCCTGCAGGCCCGTCAGATCCGTTTGCAGCGCGTGCAGCCTCATAAGAGGGTTCATCCGCAGACAGAAAATGGCCATGAAGATTAACAGTACGGTGCCGACACACATTGCGCCCCAGAAACGCAGGCATCGCGCGCGCCGCTGCTGCCGCCAGGGCAGAAAGTTCATGATGCTCATCCGGGCACCTCGCTCATGGCCAGCGCCAGCGCAACGGTATAATCAGCGCCGCAGTCCGGCAGCGGAGCATGGCAGCGCTCAAGGATTTCCCACGGGTCACGTCGGCTATCAAACAGCGCGATGTCATCCGGACCAAGCGCCAGCAGCGCCGACAGCTCAGCCACATTGTCTGCTTCTGTGGTAAAGCGGCGTCCCCACTGGTGGCGCATCGCCCAGAGCCACTGCCGCTCGTCCCGCCAGGCGATGCACTTCGCTGGTGTCACCGCAGGAAGAAGATTCGCCAGAGCGCTGGCATCCGGCGTAATGGTCATCAGCCGCAAACGCAGCGCCTTCGCCAGCGCCAGAAGGGTGTCAACCTCGTTGTTTTGTGCGGCTGTCACCTGAAAGGTATTGCTGAGCGTATCCTGCACGTAATCGAAACAGAGCGTATCGGCAGACATCTCCAGTTCGCGGGCGAGCGCGGCGCCAAGCCATGAGAGCTGCTCGCTGTCGCGCAGCGCAACGGTCGGACGGGCAAGCGACCGCTGCAGGGTGCGTGCTGCCGGGAAAGAGAGGAACGCCCGGTGGTAGTGCGGCAGCGTTTTTCGCCAGTCGCGTAACGCATCAACCAGCTGTTCTGACTGATAAATTTTGCCGTCACGAATGATGCCTTCAGCCAGCGGGATTGCCCACCAGCGCCGCAAACACCAGCCGGACTTCTCCCGGGCCAGTGCGACGATCAGCACCCTATCCTGTTGAATATGAATGCCCGTTTGCCAAGTTTTGAAAGCCATGCTTCACGATCTCCTTATCGCCCGTCACCCTGACGGCTATATCAATGAATCAGGCTTGCCTTTATACTACCGCGCGATTGTTTAGAAACTGCCCAAGTGAAACCAAATGGGAAATCTCCGGTGAAGTTCGTAAAGTATTTATTCATCCTTGCAGTCTGTTGCATTCTGCTGGGAGCAGGCTCGATTTACGGTTTGTACAAATATATTGAGCCACAGCTACCTGATGTCGCCACGCTTCGCGATGTGCGACTCCAGATCCCGATGCAGGTCTATAGCGCCGATGGCGAGCTCATGGCGCAGTATGGCGAGAAGCGTCGTATTCCGCTGACCTTAAACCAAATTCCCCCTGTGATGGTGAAAGCCTTTATCGCCACGGAGGACAGCCGTTTTTACGAGCACCACGGTGTCGATCCGGTGGGGATTTTCCGCGCCGCGAGCATTGCGCTGTTCTCTGGTCACGCCTCTCAGGGGGCGAGTACCATTACGCAGCAGCTGGCGCGTAACTTCTTCCTCAGCCCTGAAAAGACGCTGATACGTAAGATCAAAGAGGTGTTCCTTGCTATCCGTATTGAGCAGCTGCTGAGCAAAGACGAAATCCTTGAGCTGTACCTCAACAAAATCTACCTGGGCTACCGCGCTTATGGCGTGGGGGCTGCCGCACAGGTGTACTTCGGTAAGCCTGTTGAGCAACTCACCTTAAGCGAAATGGCAACCATTGCCGGTCTGCCAAAAGCGCCGTCCACGTTTAACCCGCTCTACTCGCTCGATCGCGCCACCGCGCGTCGGAACGTCGTCCTGTCACGTATGCTGAGCGAAGGCTACATCAGCCAGAGCGAGTACGAGCAGGCGCGTAACGATGTCATTGACGCTAACTACCACGCCCCTGAGATCGCCTTCGCCTCCCCTTACCTGACCGAGATGGTTCGCCAGGAGATGGTGAATCGTTATGGCGACAAGGCCTATGAAGATGGCTATCGCGTGTACACCACCGTCACCCGTAAAGTGCAGCAGGCGGCGCAGGAAGCGGTACGCAACAACGTGATGGACTACGATATGCGTCACGGCTATCGCGGCCCGTCAAACGTGCTGTGGAAAGTGGGCGAAAGCGCGTGGGACAGCAAAAAAATCACCAGTACGCTGAAGGCGCTGCCAACCTACGGTCCGCTCCTTCCTGCCGTGGTGACGCAGGCCGATCCTCAGGAGGCCGTTGCGACACTTGCGGACGGTACCTCCGTCTCCCTGCGTATGGACGGTATCCGCTGGGCGCGTCCGTACCGCTCGGATACGCTGCAGGGCGCCACGCCGCGTAAAGTGACCGACGCGGTACAAACCGGGCAGCAAATCTGGGTGCGCAAGGTAGGTGAATCCTGGTGGCTGGCACAGGTGCCGGACGTCAACTCGGCCCTGGTCTCTATCAACCCGCAGAACGGCGCCGTCCTGGCCCTGGTCGGCGGGTTTGATTTCAACCAGAGCAAATTTAACCGCGCCACCCAGGCGCTGCGTCAGGTCGGTTCCAATATCAAACCGTTCCTCTACACGGCAGCGATGGATAAGGGCTTGACCCTCGCCAGCATCCTTAACGACGTGCCAATTTCCCGCTGGGATGCCGGTGCCGGTTCCGACTGGCAGCCGAAGAACTCCCCTGCAGAGTATGCCGGTCCTATTCGTCTTCGTCAGGGCCTGGGACAGTCGAAAAACGTGGTGATGGTACGCGCCATGCGCGCGATGGGCGTCGACTATGCCGCAGAGTATCTGCAGCGCTTCGGCTTCCCGGCGCAGAATATCGTTCGCACCGAGTCGCTGGCGTTGGGCTCAGCCTCCTTTACGCCGCTTCAGGTCGCACGCGGTTACTCGGTGATGGCCAACGGCGGCTTCCTGATTGACCCGTACTTCATCAGCAAGATCGAGAACGACCAGGGCGGCGTGCTGTTTGAAGCGAAGCCGAAAATTGCCTGCCCTGACTGCGATATTCCAGTCATTTATGGCAACACGCCGAAATCCGACGTGCTTGAAAACAAGGACATGGAAGACCCGGCCGTGTCGCAGGAGCAGCAGAACGGCGTTGTGCCGCAGCCGCAGCTGGAACAGGCGAACCAGGCGCTGGTGGCGCAGACCGGTGCGCAGCAGTATGCCCCGCATGTGATCAACACGCCGCTGTCGTTCCTGATCAAAAGCGCGCTGAACACCAACATCTTCGGTGAACCGGGCTGGCAGGGTACCGGCTGGCGTGCAGGACGTGATTTGCAGCGCCATGATATCGGCGGTAAAACGGGGACAACCAACAGCTCGAAAGACGCGTGGTTCTCCGGTTACGGGCCGGGCGTGGTGACATCGGTCTGGATCGGCTTCGACGATCACCGCCGCGACTTAGGTCGTACAACGGCCTCCGGCGCGATTAAGGATCAGATTTCCGGCTACGAAGGCGGAGCGAAGAGCGCGCAGCCGGCCTGGGACGCCTACATGAAGTCCGTTCTCGAAGGCGTGCCGGAGCAGCCGCTGACGCCACCGCCAGGCGTGGTGACGGTCAATATCGACCGCAGTACGGGCCAGCTCGCCAACGGCGGTAACAGTCGCGAAGAGTATTTCATTGAGGGCACCCAGCCAACCGCACAGGCGGTGCATGAGGTGGGCACAGAGATCATTGACAACGGCGAAACGCACGAGCTGTTCTAAACATAAAAATGCCCGGTCAAAACCGGGCAAAGCATCGTAGGCCGGGTAAGGCGAAGCCGCCACCCGGCTTTTTTATGGCCTACAGTCGCCCCTGCCCCTTCAGCCACTCCCGTACCAGGAACAGCGCGCTCACGTTACGAGCCTCGTTAAAGTCAGGGTCTTCCAGCAGATCCATCAGGTGCGCCAGCGGCCAGCGAACCTGCGGCAGCGGCTCCGGCTCATCCCCTTCCAGCGATTCAGGATAGAGATCTTCAGCGACCACAATATTCATTTTGCTGGAAAAATAGGACGGCGCCATGCTCAGTTTTTTCAGGAATGAAAGCTCATTCGCCCCGAAGCCGACCTCTTCTTTCAGCTCGCGGTTGGCCGCTTCAAAGACGGTTTCACCCGGATCGATAAGCCCTTTCGAGAACCCAAGCTCGTAAGATTCCGTGCCCACAGCGTATTCGCGGATCAAAATCAGATGATCGTCGATAATGGGAATAATCATCACCGCTTCGCGCGACGAGGGGCGCATACGTTCATAAACGCGACGCACACCGTTGCTGAACTCCAGGTCCACACTTTCAACATTAAACAGCCGCGATTTGGCGACAGTTTCAACATTCAGAATGGTGGGTTTTTGTAGTGGTTTGCTCATCGTGATGGGTCTTAGCAGTGAGAACTGGGGTTATTGTGCGATACGCCGCACGGTTTCGGCAATGTCAATTGTTCTGTATTTACATTTGTGCAACGTAGCAGGAATCAATCCTCAATTCAAAACAAATGTCAAGAGGTTGAAATGTTTCCAGGAATTTGCTGATATCGCGCCATAACAGGCTTTGCTATCATCACCGGTCACTGGGATGCGCTTCAGAATGCTCAAGTTCGACTCCATACTTGCCGATAGCCAACCACAGACACTCATTCAATGTAAAGGTGCTACTGACTACACCTGTAAGATAAGTAAGATGGGGAAAGCATGAGCACCATTTTGATTGTTCTCGCTGCTATGCTGGCCGGCGCATTGGTTGCAGGGTGGATGTACAGGCGCCGCGTACAGCGCCGTTATCGTCTGCCCTTTTTAAATGCATTTGCGGGCGCGACCACGCGTAAACTCACGCAAGACGAGCGCGATGCAGTTGAAAACTATCTCGAAATCCTGAACCGTTCTCAGCTCACGCCTGGGCCAACGGGAGCTACCGCCGCACCCGTCGCGCTAAAGCTCAATGCGCAAAGTGATACCGTGCTCTGCGTGACGCGCTCCATCACGCGCTATGGCATCACCACTGATGACCCCAACAAATGGCGCTATTACCTGGATTCCGTCGAAGTGCATCTCCCTCCATCCTGGGAGCAATACATTAATGACGAAAACAGCGTTGAGCTGATTCACACCGATTCGTTGCCCCTGGTTATCTCGCTTAACGGCCACACGCTGAATGAATATCTTCAGGAAGCCCCGCGTTTTGCGCTGGAGCGTGCGAGTTCAACGCAGGCTTCCATTCGTGGCGAAGAGACTGAGCAGATCGAACTGCTGAATATTCGCCAGGAGACGCATGAAGAGTACGCCCTGAGCCGCCCGGACGGCATTCGTGAAGCGCTTCTGATCGTCTCCGCCTTCCTGCTCTTTTTTGTCTGCCTGCTGACGCCGGATGTGTTTGTCCCCTGGCTGGCGGGAGGCGCGGTGCTGCTGCTGGCGGCCGGGCTTTGGGGTCTCTTTGCCCCACCGGCCAAAACCTCGTTGCGTGAGATCCACTGCCTGCGCGGTACGCCAAAGCGCTGGGGCCTGTTCGGTGAAAACGATCAGGAACATCTCAATAATATTTCGCTCGGTATTATCGATCTGATCTACCCGCGCCACTGGCAACCGTGGATTGCGCAGGACCTGGGTCAGAAAACGGATATTGATATCTACCTTGACCGACACGTTGTGCGTCAGGGGCGCTTCTTGTCCCTGCATGATGAAGTGAAAAATTTCCCGCTTCAGCACTGGCTTCGCAGCACGGTCATTGCCGGAGGCGCGGCGCTGGTCTTAGTCATGCTTCTGCTTTTCGTGCCGCTGGATATGCCCATCAAATTCACCCTGTCGTGGATCAAAGGGGCGCAAACCATCGAAGCGACCAGCGTCAACAAGCTGGATGAAGCCGGTGTGCGCGTGGGGGACACGCTGCGCCTGAAGGGTACCGGGATGTGTAATATTCACACCCCGGGGGCGTGGAACACCCGCCAGAATTCGCCGTTTATGCCGTTCGACTGCTCGCAAATTATCTGGAACGACGCGCCGCCGCTGCCGCTGCCGGAATCCGAAGTGGTGAATAAAGCCACGGCCCTTACCCAGACGGTGAACCGCCAGCTGCACCCGAAAACGGACGATGACTCGCGCGTCAGTCCCGCGCTGCGCTCGGCCATTCAAAAATCAGGCATGGTTCTGCTGGATGATTTTGGTGACATCGTCCTGAAAACGCAGGATTTATGCTCCTCTCAGGATGAGTGCATACGTCTTAAAAACGCCCTGGTAAACCTGGGTAACAGTAAAGACTGGGACTCGCTGGTGAAACGCGCCGAAGCGGGACGACTGGACGGTGTTAACGTGCTGCTGCGTCCGGTGAGCGCTGAATCGCTGGATAACCTGGTCGCCACCTCCACCTCGCCGTTCATGATGCGCGAGACCACCCGTGCGGCTCAGGCGCTGAACAGCCCGGCACCGGGCGGGTTTGTGATTGTCAGCGATGAAGGCAGCGACCTGGTCGATCAGCCTTACCCGCAGGTTGCGCTTTATGACTACCCGGCGCAGGAGCAGTGGAGCCAATTCCAGCGCCTGGCACAGATGCTGATGCAAACGCCGTTCAGCGCCGAAGGGATTGTCACAAGCCTCTACACCGATGCCAACGGCACTCGCCATATCGGCCTGCACCGGATGCCGGATAGCGCAGGTTTATGGCGTTACGTTGGCACCTCTTTGCTGATGACCGCGATGCTGATTGCCATTTTCTGGAACGGTTTTATGGCCCTGCGCCGCTACCAGCGCTCGCGCACCCGGCTTGCCGACATCCAGCAGTATTATGAAAACTGCCTCAATCCTAAGCTGATCCCCTCGTCTGAGAGCCTGATCTGATAACGTTGTTGCGCGGCAAGATGTGCTACCCTGTCGCGCACGTTTCTTCTGGCTGGAGTTCCCCCTTATGCACCTTGATATCGCCTGGCAGGAGGTTGATACCGTTCTGCTGGATATGGACGGCACGCTGCTCGATCTCGCCTTTGATAACTATTTCTGGCAAACGCTGGTTCCTGAAACCTATGGCGAGCAGCAGGGGATCTCCCCGGCAGAAGCGCAGGCATTCATTCGTTCGCAATATAGCGCGGTCCAACATACGCTAAACTGGTACTGTCTTGACTACTGGAGCGATCGCCTCGGTCTGGATATTTGTGCCATGACCACCGCCCAGGGTCCACGCGCCGTATTGCGCGAGGATACGGTTCCGTTCCTGGATGCGCTGAAAGCAAGCGGCAAGCGCCGTATTTTACTGACCAACGCGCATCCACATAATCTGGCGGTGAAGCTGGAGCATACGGGTCTGGCGTCGCACCTTGATTTATTACTTTCCACCCACACATTTGGTTATCCGAAAGAGGATCAGCGGTTGTGGCATGCGGTGAAGGAAGAGACGGGTTTGCAGCCAGAACGTACGCTGTTCATTGATGACAGCGAGCCCATTCTGGATTCCGCGGCAAAGTTTGGCATCCGCTACTGTTTGGGCGTTACCAATCCTGACTCTGGCCTGGCTGAAAAAAGCTATCTGCGCCACCCTGGACTGAACGACTATCGCCAGATGATCCCCTCACTGACCGTGAAGGAGACGCCATGAAAGAAAAACCCTCTGACGGGGTAAGACTGGATAAATGGCTGTGGGCGGCGCGTTTTTATAAAACGCGCGCCCTTGCCCGCGAGATGGTTGACGGCGGAAAAGTGCATTACAACGGCCAGCGCAGCAAACCGAGCAAGCTGGTTGAGCTGAATGCCACCTTAACGCTGCGTCAGGGCAACGATGAACGTACGGTCGTGATTAAAGCCATTACCGAACAACGTCGACCCGCAACGGAAGCCGTACTGCTTTATGAAGAGACGGCGGAGAGCATTGAAAAGCGCGAGAAGACCGCTCTGGCGCGCAAAATGAACGCGCTGACGATGCCTCACCCGGACCGGCGACCGGATAAAAAAGAGCGCCGCGACCTGATGAAATTTAAACACGGTGAGACTGAATAACCTCACCCGCACGAGAGATGAAAATGGCCCAACACGACCAATTACACCGCTATCTGTTTGAACAATTCGCCGTGCGCGGCGAGCTGGTCACCGTATCTGAAACCTGGAAACAGATTCTGGAAAACCACAACTACCCGCTGCCGGTGAAGACCCTGTTGGGCGAACTGCTGGTTGCCACCAGCCTGCTGACGGCGACGCTTAAGTTTGCCGGTGATATCACCGTGCAGCTGCAGGGTGACGGCCCGATGACGCTGGCGGTCATTAACGGCAATAACCAGCAGCAGATGCGCGGCGTCGCGCGCGTTCAGGGCGACGTGCCTGAAAATGCAGACCTCAAAACGCTGGTGGGTAATGGCTACCTGGTGATCACCATCTCCCCTGAGGAAGGTGAGCGCTATCAGGGCGTGGTGGGTCTGGAAGGCGATACCCTGGCGGCCTGCCTGGAAGATTACTTCATGCGTTCTGAACAGCTGCCGACGCGTCTGTTCATCCGCACCGGTGAAGTGGACGGTCAGCCTGCTGCGGGCGGTATGCTGCTGCAGGTTCTGCCTGCGCAGGACGCACAGACCAATGACTTTGAGCACCTGGCGACGCTGACAGAAACCATCAAAGCGGAAGAGTTGTTCAACCTGTCAGCGACTGACGTGCTGTGGCGTCTGTACCACGAAGAAGAAGTGACCGTTTACGACCCGCAGTCCGTGGAATTTAAGTGCACCTGCTCCCGCGAACGCTGCGCTGGCGCACTGAAAACCCTCCCGGATGAAGAGATCGACAGCATCATGGCGGAAGACGGTGAAATTGATATGCACTGTGACTACTGCGGTACGCACTATGTGTTCAATTCAATGGATATCGCTGAGA
This sequence comes from Enterobacter pseudoroggenkampii, assembly GCF_026420145.1. Lineage (NCBI taxonomy): Bacteria > Pseudomonadati > Pseudomonadota > Gammaproteobacteria > Enterobacterales > Enterobacteriaceae > Enterobacter > Enterobacter pseudoroggenkampii. The sequence goes on along the minus strand of NZ_JAPMLV010000007.1, from coordinate 107,977 downwards.
TCCGCAATAACGCCTCCCCGGCAGATCCACAGGTTCACTAAACCTCTTTCCCCTCACCCTATAACCCTCTCCCCTTTGAGGAGAGGGCTGGGGTGAGGGGTAAAAACTCCGCCCAAGCTGAATCGTTTTCCCTATGTAACTCTTACGTAATTTTCTTACGTGTATGCGATTACATTCACATTCCTTCCGATAAAATCACCAGTCTTTAACCTTTTCGGAACATTTTCCCCACCCAAAAAGCGATTCCTGCGATAATCCGCCTGCGCTGTGACTGGAGTCGCAGCGTTTTCCGTTAGTAAGGGTTTTGTCCAGATGCATGAATCTATGAGCCCCGTCGCGGTAAACAACCCCAGAAAAACCCTACAATTTCAGGCAGTACATATTGGCTAAGGAGCAGTGATATGCGTGTTACTGGTTTAACCCCGCAAGATCTCAAGGCTTATGGTATTCACGACGTCCAGGAAATCGTCTACAACCCCGACTACGATACGCTGTATCAGGAAGAGCTCAATCCAGCACTGGAAGGATACGAGCGTGGTGTGTTGACGAATCTTGGTGCTATCGCCGTCGATACCGGTATCTTTACCGGTCGTTCGCCGAAAGATAAGTATATCGTCCGAGACGAAACCACCCGCGATACGCTGTGGTGGGCTGACAAGGGCAAAGGGAAGAACGACAATAAACCGCTCTCTCCGGAAACCTGGCAGCACCTGAAAGGGCTCGTCACCCAGCAACTTTCCGGCAAGCGTTTGTTTATTGTCGACGCTTTCTGCGGCGCTAACGCCGACACCCGTCTCTCCGTACGTTTTATCACCGAAGTGGCCTGGCAGGCGCATTTCGTGAAAAACATGTTTATTCGTCCAACCGACGAAGAGCTGCAGGACTTCACCCCTGATTTCATCGTGATGAACGGCGCGAAATGCACCAACCCACAGTGGAAAGAGCAGGGTCTGAACTCCGAAAACTTTGTTGCCTTCAACCTGACCGAGCGTATCCAGCTGATCGGCGGTACCTGGTACGGCGGCGAAATGAAGAAAGGGATGTTCTCGGTCATGAACTACCTGCTGCCGCTGCGGGGCATCGCCTCCATGCACTGCTCGGCGAACGTCGGTGAAAAAGGCGACGTGGCGGTCTTCTTCGGCCTGTCCGGCACCGGGAAAACGACTCTGTCCACCGATCCAAAACGTCGTCTGATTGGCGATGACGAACACGGCTGGGATGACGACGGCGTATTCAACTTTGAAGGCGGCTGCTACGCGAAGACTATTCGCCTGTCTGAAGAGGCCGAGCCGGATATCTTCCACGCGATCCGTCGCGATGCGCTGCTGGAAAACGTCACCGTGCGTGCCGACGGCTCCATCGACTTCGACGATGCGTCGAAAACGGAAAACACCCGCGTCTCTTACCCGATCTACCACATCGACAATATCGTGAAGCCGGTGTCAAAAGCGGGTCATGCCACGAAGGTTATTTTCCTGACGGCGGATGCGTTCGGCGTACTGCCTCCGGTGTCTCGCCTGACGGCCAGCCAGACGCAGTACCACTTCCTCTCCGGTTTCACCGCCAAGCTGGCGGGCACCGAGCGCGGCGTGACGGAGCCAACCCCAACCTTCTCCGCCTGCTTCGGCGCGGCCTTCCTGTCGCTGCACCCGACGCAGTACGCTGAAGTGCTGGTGAAACGCATGCAGGCATCCGGCGCGCAGGCATACCTGGTGAACACCGGCTGGAACGGCACCGGCAAACGTATCTCCATCAAAGATACCCGCGCGATTATCGACGCCATTCTGGATGGTTCTCTGGACGACGCCGAAACCTTCACGCTGCCGATGTTTGACCTGGCGATCCCAACGTCGCTGCCGGGTGTGGATACGCATATCCTCGACCCGCGCAATACGTACGGTTCACCAGAGCAGTGGCGTGAGAAAGCGGAATCGCTGGCGAAGCTCTTTATCGAGAACTTCGAGAAGTACACCGATACTCCGGCGGGTGCTGCGCTGGTGAGTGCGGGTCCGAAGCTGTAGCCCTTCCCCCTCTCCCTGTGGGAGAGGGTCGGGGTGAGGGCATCAGGCCGCAGAGACCGTATCTTGTCGGGTGGCGGCTTCGCCTTACCCGACCTACAAAAAAGGGTGGCGAATGCCACCCTTTTTTTAACTCTCTTTCACCTGCCCCCGCGTGACCGGTACCGGCAACCAGGCGCGAATGCTCAACCCACCCCGCTCGCTGGTGCCAATCTCCAGCAACCCGTTATGGTTATCCACAATACGTTGCACAATCGCCAGGCCTAAGCCCGTACCGCTGGTGCTGCGCGCGCTGTCACCGCGCACAAACGGCTGGAACAGATGCTTACGCTGCTCGGGCTTGATGCCCGGACCGTCGTCTTCCACCTGGAACCAGGCGCGGTTGAGCTCAGAGCCGCTGCTGACCTTAATCCAGCCGTTGCCGTAGCGCGCCGCGTTAACCACCATGTTGGCCACCGCGCGCTTAATGGAGAGCGGGTGCATGCGCACCTGGATCTCGCCCGCCTGGAGGTCGGTATCGATCTCGCGCTCGTAGCCGCTTTCCGCCGCCACCACTTCACCCAGCACCGCGTTCAGATCCGCCATCTCCATCGGCATCTCCTGACCGGTGCGCAGGTAGTCGATGAACTGCTCGATGATGGCGTTGCACTCTTCGATATCCTTGTTGATGGACTCGGCAAGATAACCGTCCTCTTCTCCCATCATTTCCGTCGCCAGACGGATACGCGTCAGGGGGGTGCGCAGATCATGGCTGACGCCCGCCATCAGCAGCGTACGGTCATCCGCCAGCTGCTTCACGCCTGCCGCCATATGGTTAAACGCGCGCGTCACCGAGCGGACTTCCGAGGCTCCATACTCGCGTAGCGGAGGAGGAATAATCCCTTTACCGACCTGCAGCGCAGCGTGCTCCAGGTCGACCAGCGGTCGGTTCTGTATACGGATAAATAGCCACGCGCCGCCTATCGCCAGCAGCATAATCGCCAGGGTGTAGCGGAACAGCGGCGAGAAGTCGCCCTGATGGATTTCGGTCAGCGGGACGCGCACCCAGATATTGGGTGACAGCCAGGTTTTCAGCCAGACGACGGGCGAGCTCTTGTTGACCTCAACGCGCACTTCCGTCGGGCCGCCCAGCTGCTGCGCCATCTGCTGGCTGAGGAATTCATAGTGCTGCGCCCAGCGCAGGCCCGCATCTTCCGCCGCTTCATTCGAGTAGAGCGAAATACCCAGTTCACGGTAGATTTCACGGCGAAACGCCGGGGGAACGACGAGCTGCGTGCCGTCCTCCAGCTGCAGTTTATCGGTCATCAGCATACGGACTTCGTAGGCCAGGACCTTATTAAACTGCTGGAGGCTCGGCAGGATCGCAAAGTTCAGCACCACCAGATAGGTCGTCACCAGGCTGACGAACAGCAGGGTGACGATCAGTAACAGGGTGCGGGCAAACGAGCTACGCGGCGAGAAGCGCATTCGCCTCATGCTTTAGAGCCGTCCGGGACGAACACGTAGCCCAGACCCCATACGGTCTGAATATAACGAGGATGCGCCGGATCTTCTTCCACCATGCGGCGCAGGCGGGAGATCTGCACGTCAATAGAGCGTTCCATTGCGGAGTATTCGCGACCGCGCGCCAGGTTCATCAGCTTGTCACGGGAAAGCGGTTCACGCGGGTGGCTGACCAGCGCTTTCAGGACCGCAAACTCGCCGCTGGTGAGCGGCATTGGCTCGTCTTCACGGAACATCTCGCGCGTACCGAGGTTCAGCTTGAACTTGCCGAAGGCGATGACGGCTTCTTCCTGCGACGGCGCGCCAGGCAGTTCGTTCGCCTGACGACGCAGCACGGCGCGAATACGCGCCAGCAGTTCACGCGGGTTAAACGGTTTTGGAATATAGTCGTCGGCGCCGATTTCGAGGCCCACGATACGGTCAACTTCTTCTCCCTTCGCCGTCACCATGATGATCGGCATCGGGTTGCTCTGGCTGCGCAGACGGCGGCAGATAGAAAGCCCGTCTTCGCCAGGCAGCATCAGGTCGAGAACCATCAGATGGAAAGATTCACGGGTCAGCAGACGGTCCATCTGCTCAGCGTTCGCGACGCTACGAACCTGGAAGCCCTGCTCGGTCAGATAACGTTCCAGCAGCGCACGCAGGCGCATGTCGTCATCCACGACCAGAATTTTGTAGTTCTCTTGCATTGTGTGTACTCCCAAAGGTTCGGATAGTCTTTGTAACAGCGTATTCTAAAAAAGTGCACGTATTCGACCAGCTAATTCTGGTATAAATTCTAGTCGAAATTGTTACAAAGCATATTTAACAGCAGCTTATCTGCTCATTTCATCACATAAATCATTATTAATCCTGTCTGTTACACTGTGTGGTACGTATTGTGCGCAAGACAGAAAACCGGCAGCAAAGGCTTTACCATGAAAACGCCCCTGATCACCCGCGAAGGGTATGAGAAGCTCAAAAAAGAGATGGATTACCTCTGGCGCGAAGAGCGTCCTGAGGTGACCAAAAAAGTGACCTGGGCCGCGAGCCTGGGCGATCGCAGCGAAAACGCTGACTACCAGTACAACAAAAAGCGGCTGCGCGAAATTGACCGCCGGGTTCGCTATCTGACGAAGTGCCTCGAGAATCTCAAAATTGTCGATTACTCCCCGCAGCAGGAGGGCAAAGTGTTCTTCGGCGCGTGGGTGGAGATTGAAAACGACGACGGTGACACCCTGCGCTTTCGCATTGTCGGCTACGATGAAATTTTTGGTCGTAAGGATTACATCTCCATCGACTCGCCGATGGCTCGCGCGCTGTTGAAAAAGGAAGTGGGCGATCTGGCCGTCGTGCAGACCCCAGCCGGCGAAGCCAGCTGGTACGTCAATGAGATCGTCTACGTAAAATAGTCCGAGAGCGCCCTCCCCGGCTGGCATTTTGCCGTGTCAGCCCGTATAACTATCCCCTGATTTTTGACCCACAAGATGATAAAGCCATGATGAAAGATTCGCTCTGCCGCATTATTGCGGGTGATATTCAGGCCAGAGCCGAACAGGTAGAAGCTGCCGTTCGCCTGCTTGATGAAGGGAACACCGTGCCATTTATTGCGCGCTATCGTAAGGAAGTCACCGGCGGTCTGGATGACACGCAGCTGCGTAACCTGGAAACCCGTCTCGGTTATCTGCGCGAACTGGAAGAACGTCGTCAGGCGATCCTCAAGTCCATCGGCGAACAGGGCAAGCTGACCAGCGAACTGGAAAGCGCCATCAATGGCACCCTGAGCAAAACCGAACTCGAAGACCTCTATCTGCCGTACAAGCCGAAGCGCCGCACGCGCGGACAGATTGCGATTGAAGCGGGTCTTGAGCCGCTGGCCGACCTGCTGTGGAACGAACCGTCCCACGATCCGGATACCGAAGCGGCGAAATTCATCGACGCCGACAAAGGCGTAGCGGATACCAAGGCCGCCCTCGACGGCGCGCGCTATATTCTGATGGAGCGCTTCGCCGAAGACGCCGCCCTGCTCGCCAAAGTGCGTGATTACCTGTGGAAGAATGCCCACATCGTCTCTACCGTCGTCGCGGGTAAAGAGGAAGAAGGCGCGAAATTCCGCGACTACTTCGATCACCACGAACCGATCTCTACCGCCCCTTCCCACCGCGCGCTGGCGATGTTCCGCGGCCGCAACGAAGGCGTGCTGCAGCTCTCCCTGAACGCCGACCCGCAGTTTGACGAGCCGCCGAAAGAGAGCCACTGCGAGCAGATTATCATCGACCATCTTGGCCTGCGCCTGAACAACGCCCCGGCGGACAGTTGGCGCAAAGGCGTGGTGAGCTGGACCTGGCGCATCAAGGTGCTGATGCACCTCGAAACCGAGCTGATGGGCACCGTGCGCGAGCGTGCCGAAGATGAAGCGATTAACGTCTTCGCCCGTAACCTGCACGACCTGCTGATGGCCGCCCCTGCTGGCCTGCGCGCCACCATGGGTCTCGATCCGGGTCTGCGCACCGGTGTAAAAGTCGCTGTGGTTGACGGCACCGGCAAGCTGGTGGCTACCGATACCATTTATCCGCACACTGGCCAGGCAGCGAAAGCGGCCGTGGTAGTGGCGGCGCTGTGCGAAAAATACAACGTAGAGCTGGTTGCCATCGGCAACGGTACGGCCTCACGTGAGACCGAGCGTTTCTACCTCGACGTGCAGAAGCAGTTCCCGAAAGTGACGGCGCAGAAAGTGATCGTCAGCGAAGCGGGGGCATCCGTCTATTCCGCATCCGAGCTGGCGGCACAGGAGTTCCCGGACCTGGACGTTTCCCTGCGCGGTGCGGTCTCTATCGCTCGCCGCCTGCAGGATCCGCTGGCGGAGCTGGTGAAGATCGACCCGAAATCCATCGGCGTGGGCCAGTATCAGCACGACGTGAGCCAGACGCAGCTGGCGCGCAAGCTGGATGCTGTCGTGGAAGACTGCGTTAACGCCGTCGGCGTTGACCTGAACACCGCCTCCGTTCCGCTGCTGACCCGCGTGGCGGGCTTAACCCGCATGATGGCGCAGAACATCGTCGCCTGGCGTGACGAGAACGGCCAGTTCCAGAACCGTCAGCAGCTGCTGAAGGTGAGCCGTCTGGGGCCAAAAGCCTTTGAGCAGTGCGCGGGCTTCCTCCGCATCAACCACGGCGATAACCCGCTCGATGCCTCCACCGTTCACCCGGAAGCGTACCCTGTGGTGGAGCGTATTCTGGCCGCCACCCAGCAGGCGCTGAAAGATCTCATGGGCGACAGCAGCGCTCTGCGCAATCTGAAAGCCGTTGATTTCACCGATGACAAATTTGGTGTCCCAACCGTTACCGACATTATCAAAGAGCTGGAAAAGCCGGGCCGCGATCCGCGTCCTGAGTTCAAAACGGCGACCTTTGCTGACGGCGTGGAAACCATGAACGACCTGCTGCCCGGCATGGTGCTGGAAGGCGCAGTGACCAACGTCACCAACTTTGGCGCGTTTGTGGATATCGGCGTGCATCAGGACGGTCTGGTCCATATCTCCTCCCTTGCCGACAAGTTCGTTGAAGACCCGCACACCGTGGTCAAAGCGGGCGACATCGTGAAGGTCAAAGTGCTGGAAGTGGACCTGCAGCGCAAGCGTATCGCCCTGACCATGCGTCTGGACGAGCAGCCGGGTGACACCAACGCGCGCCGTGGCGGAAACGGCGGTGGCCGCGAGCAGCAGCGTCCGGCCGCGAAAGCGGCAAAACCGCGCGGACGTGATGCCCAGCCTGCAGGCAACAGCGCGATGATGGATGCGCTGGCGGCAGCGATGGGTAAGAAACGCTAAACCCTCACCCTAACCCTCTCCCCACAGGGGAGAGGGAATAATAATATCGTGCCGTAATATATGAAACCGATTGCACATCCATATTTAAACCACTAATTATCACCCTGTTAACAAATACTCCCCTTTTCGTTTTCCAGGCATTTCAGCAAATATTGAGCAAGGTCAAAAAGGCCGTAAATTAATATCGCAAACAACATTCCGTCACAGTTTAAATATTGCTGATAAAAACTATTCTCATTATCATCCCATAGTAGATAATTTAACCTTTCGTGGAATCAGGCGTTATGCAATTCACTCCAGACAGTGCATGGAAGATTACCGGTTTTACCCGCGAAATTAGCCCGGCCTATCGGCAAAAGCTGCTGTCGCTGGGCATGCTGCCCGGCTCGTCCTTTCAGGTCGTACGCGTGGCGCCGCTAGGTGACCCGGTTCATATCGAAACCCGCCGCGTGAATCTGGTGCTGCGTAAGAAAGACCTCGCGTTAATAGAAGTCGAAGCCTTATCCCGATAACAAGCCAGCGGTTTCAGTGAGTCTAAAAAAATGAAAAAGTTAACTATTGGCTTAATTGGCAATCCTAATTCCGGCAAGACTACGCTTTTTAACCAGCTGACTGGAGCCCGCCAGCGCGTGGGCAACTGGGCGGGCGTGACGGTTGAGCGTAAAGAGGGCCAGTTCACGACAACGGACAACCAGGTAACGCTGGTCGACCTTCCCGGCACCTACTCCTTAACCACCATTTCGTCGCAAACCTCGCTCGATGAGCAGATTGCCTGCCACTATATTCTTGGCGGTGACGCGGACCTGCTGATCAACGTGGTCGACGCCTCCAATCTCGAGCGTAACCTTTATCTGACGCTGCAGCTGCTGGAGCTGGGGATCCCCTGCATCGTGGCGCTCAACATGCTCGACATTGCGGAGAAACAAAAGCTGCGCATCGACGTCGATGCCCTCTCCGCGCGCCTGGGTTGCCCGGTGGTTCCGCTGGTCTCGACGCGCGCGCGCGGTATTGACGCGCTGAAGCTGGCCATCGACCGTCACGCGGGTAATCGCGACATTGAGCTGGTGCATTACGCGCAGCCTCTCCTGCGCGAAGCCAATTTGCTGGCGCAGAAGATGGACAACAGCATGCCTGCGAAACAGCGCCTGTGGCTTGGACTGCAGATGCTGGAAGGGGATATCTACAGCCGCGCTTACGCCGGGCATGCGGCCGATAAGCTGGACGTGACGGTGGCCCGGCTTAGCGACGAGCTGGACGACCCGGCGCTGCACATTGCCGACGCCCGTTACCAGGCCATCGCCTCGATTTGCGACGTTGTCAGTAACGCGCTGACGGCGGAACCTAGCCGCTTTACGGCGGCGGTGGATAAGGTTGTGCTTAACCGCTTCCTAGGTTTGCCGATCTTCCTGCTGGTGATGTACGTGATGTTCCTGCTTGCCATTAACATCGGTGGCGCACTGCAGCCGATTTTTGACGCCGGTTCCGTCGCGGTCTTCGTCCACGGGATCCAGTGGGTGGGTTACACCCTGCACTTCCCGGAATGGCTCACCATCTTCCTCGCGCAGGGGATCGGCGGCGGTATCAACACCGTTCTGCCGCTGGTGCCGCAGATCGGCATGATGTATCTGTTCCTCTCGTTCCTGGAAGATTCCGGCTACATGGCGCGCGCCGCGTTCGTGATGGATCGTCTGATGCAGGCGCTGGGCCTGCCGGGTAAATCCTTCGTCCCGCTGATTGTCGGCTTCGGCTGTAACGTGCCGTCGGTGATGGGCGCACGCACCCTGGATGCGCCGCGTGAACGTCTGATGACCATCATGATGGCGCCGTTTATGTCCTGCGGTGCCCGGCTGGCGATCTTTGCGGTCTTTGCGGCAGCCTTCTTTGGCCAGCAGGGCGCGCTGGCGGTCTTCTCGCTGTATGTGCTGGGCATCGTGATGGCGATCCTCACCGGTCTGATGCTGAAGCACACCATCATGCGCGGTGAAGCGTCACCGTTTGTGATGGAGCTGCCGGTGTACCACGTGCCGCATCTGAAAAGCCTGGCGATCCAGACCTGGCAGCGCCTGAAAGGCTTTGTGCTGCGCGCCGGTAAGGTAATTGTCATTGTCAGCATTTTCCTGAGCGCGCTGAACAGCTTCACCCTCAGCGGGCAGGCGGCAGATAACATCAACGACTCTGCCCTCGCTTCCGTCAGCCGCGTCATCACGCCGGTCTTCAAACCGATTGGCGTGCATGAGGATAACTGGCAGGCAACCGTCGGGCTGTTCACCGGTGCGATGGCGAAAGAGGTGGTTGTCGGCACCCTGAACACGCTTTACACCGCTGAGAACATTCAGGAACAGGAATTTAATCCAGCAGAGTTTCATCTCGGTCATGAGCTGCTGGGTGCCGTAGAGGAAACCTGGCAGAGCCTGAAGGACACCTTCAGCCTGAGCGTGCTGGCGAACCCGATTGAGGCCAGCAAAGGCGACGGCGAAATGGCGACGGGTGCCATGGGCGTGATGGGCGAGAAATTTGGCAGCGCGTCCGCGGCCTACAGCTACCTTATCTTCGTTCTGCTCTACATTCCGTGCATCTCGGTGATGGGGGCGATTGCCCGCGAGTCCAGCCGCGGCTGGATGGGCTTCTCCATCCTGTGGGGGTTAAATATTGCGTACTCGCTGTCGACGCTCTTTTATCAAACCGTTAACTTCAGTCAGCATCCGCGCTACAGCCTGGTCTGCATTCTCGCGGTTGTGCTGTTTAACGTGGTAGTGCTCGGTCTGCTGCGGCGGGCACGCAGCCGCGTCGATATCGACCTGCTGGCAAACCGTAAAACCGCCGCGACCTGCTGCAGCAGCCCGGCGGGCGACTGCCACTAAGGAGTACACCACATGGCATCGTTGATTCAGGTTCGTGACCTGCTGGCGCTACAGGGGCGGATGGAGGCGAAACAGTTGAGCCTCAGCCTGCATACGCCGCAGCCGATGATCGATGCCATGCTGGAAAGACTGGAAGCCATGGGGAAAGCCGTGCGGATTCAGGAAGACGCGGACGGCTGTCTCTCCGGCAGTTGTAAAAGCTGTCCGGAAGGAAAGGCCTGCCTCAGGGAGTGGTGGGCACTGCGCTAGTAAAGCCAGGCATCGCTGCCCGGCTTTATCGTATTACTTGTAGACGTCCGCCGTTGCGCGTACGTTCTTCGTGTCTTTGTTTGCACTGGTTACCACGTAGTACGTCCCACCCAGTTCATCCGCTTTCTTCGACAGCTCTCTGCGAGCATCCATCGGCGCGGTAGTATCAGACGTAGAGATCTCACCAACTTTGGTCAGATTCATGCCGGCAACTTTATCTTTTTCCAGCTCTTTTGCCGCAAAGACGCCAAATGAAAGTGACCCAATAACCAGAGAAGTGACAATACCTGTAACAAGTTTCATAACCTGACTCTCCATAGGATTGTTGTTTTGATTATCGTAAGCAGAACAACCGCAACGACATCTGGAGTATGGTTGCGGTGTGTAACTTTTTCCAGGCTGGATAGAAAATAATCAGTCGAAACGTTGACTTAACGCAATGAGCGCTGAACAAAACTCCGCCGGATGAGAGATGAACGGGGCATGTGCAGCTTTGGCAACGATCTGCGATTCGCTGTTTGGCCACAGTTCATCCAGCAGCGGAGCCACTTTGCGCGGCACAATTCCGTCAAGGTAACCATAAATACGCAGGTGCGGCAGCGTCAGGGCGGCCAGCGGCGCGCGCAGATCAACGGTTTTCAGGAGCTCAAGACCGCCGTTTAGCACCTCAACCTCCGGCATCGGCAGCGACAGCACGGTTTGCTTCAGCGTGCGGGCATCCTTACGGGCGGTTTCAGTTCCCATCGTCTGCAGGGCGAGGAAGCGCTCTACGGTCCGCTGGAAATCTTCGCTCAGCTGCTGCTGGAATCCCGCCAGTACCTCGGGTTTTATCCCCGGCCACGCGTCCTGCGCGCTAAAACAGGGCGACGACGCCACCGTCACCAGCGCTTGTACGCGGTCTGGTCGCGACAGCGCAACCTGGCTCGCCACCAGCCCGCCCAGGCTCCAGCCCAGCCAGACAGCGTTTTGCGGCGCGGCGTCCAGAACCTGCTGCGCCATCTCATCAAGCGACAACGCGCCATATCCGCGGCTGCGGCCAAAGCCGGGTAAATCCACCAGATGCAGTGTGAAATGCGAGGCGAGTTCCTCACGTATGCAATGCCATATCTCCGCATTCAGGCCCCATCCGTGCAGCAGCACAAGATGGCAATTTCCTGTCCCTACAGTCTGCCACCACAGCGTCTTCATCAGTTACTGTTCTCTTTTTTCACATGGAGGTTGCACATGCTAACAGTACCTGGGTTGTGCTGGCTATGCCGAATGCCGCTGGCGCTCAGCGGGTGGGGCGTCTGCTCCGTCTGTACGCGTTCGCTGGAATGGCGTATCGGGATCTGTCCACAATGTGGTTTACCGGCCACAAATTCCTCTTTGCCCTGCGGCCGCTGCCTGAAGAAATCCCCGCCGTGGAGCGCGCTGGTGGCCGTGGATGATTATGTTCCACCGCTGAGCAGGCTGATTCACGCGCTGAAGTTTTCCGGGCAGAGCTCGCTTGCACCGCCCCTTGCCCGCCTGCTATTGCTGGCGGTTTTGCAGGCACGGCGTCATCGCGCACTGCCGAAAATTGACAGGGTGGTGAATGTCCCCTTATACCGACATCGGCACTGGCGGCGCGGCTATAACCAGAGTGACCTGATCTGCCGTCCCCTCGCACGGTGGCTCGGCTGTCGGTATGATGCCAGCGCGCTGACGCGTGTTCATGCCACCGCCATCCAGCATCAGCTCAGCGCGCGGCTTCGCAAAAGAAATCTCAAAAATGCCTTTCGCCTTGAATTACCGGTCGACGGTCTCCATATCGCGATTGTGGATGATGTCGTCACCACGGGCAGTACCGTTGCTGAACTTTCCCGACTGCTTTTGCGAAGCGGCGCCGCGTCGGTTCAGGTATGGTGTCTGTGCCGTACCTTGTAGCCCTTCTTCAATGGGCGTATGATTATACCCAGGTAATTTAGTCAACTATTAGGCCAAAGCTATGATCCGTATTTCCGATTCTGCACAAGCGCACTTTGCCAAACTGCTGGCAAATCAGGAAGAAGGGACGCAGATCCGCGTGTTTGTGATTAATCCAGGCACTCCGAATGCAGAATGTGGTGTTTCTTATTGTCCTCCGGACGCTGTGGAAGCCACCGACACTGCCCTTAAATTTGAACAGCTCACCGCCTATGTTGATGAGCTGAGCGCACCGTATCTTGAAGATGCGGAGATCGACTTCGTCACCGATCAGCTGGGTTCTCAGCTGACCCTGAAAGCGCCGAACGCGAAAATGCGTAAAGTGTCTGACGATGCCCCGCTGATGGAGCGCGTCGAGTATCTGCTGCAATCCCAGATTAACCCGCAGCTGGCAGGCCACGGCGGCCGTGTTTCCCTGATGGAAATCACCGACGAAGGTTTTGCCATTCTGCAGTTTGGCGGCGGTTGTAACGGTTGTTCAATGGTCGATGTCACCCTGAAAGAAGGGATCGAGAAGCAGCTGCTGAACGAGTTCCCGGAACTGAAAGGCGTGCGTGACCTGACCGAACACCAGCGCGGCGAGCACTCCTACTACTGATTCATTGCACGTCTGTTTTGCCCGGTGGCGCTGCGCTTACCGGGCCTACAAAACCCTGCCCCCCTCTTCGTTCCCCTCTATATGTTGACCTGCGTCTCATAATTCACATTTTGCCTGCCAGGGTGATTCTCAATCACGTCATGTTACCCGTATCATTCTCATGGGCACTAAGCACACTCATAACAGCCGACTAAACTTAATGGTTTCCAAGGCATCAGTATTAGTGCCGTTACTTCTCTGTTCCCAGTTGGGACAAACGGAATGTGTCGTTGAAACAATGACGTTACCCATAACAATTCAAAGGCCAGGTAAATCATGCCATTAGTCATCGTTGCTATCGGTGTTGTGTTATTACTGCTCTTGATGATCCGTTTCAAAATGAACGGATTTATCGCTCTGGTTCTGGTGGCACTTGCAGTCGGTCTGATGCAGGGTATGCCGCTGGTTAAAGTTATCAGTTCCATCAAAGCCGGTGTCGGCGGCACGCTCGGCAGCCTGGCGTTGATCATGGGCTTCGGCGCCATGCTCGGTAAAATGCTGGCGGACTGTGGTGGCGCCCAGCGTATTGCTACCACGCTTATCGACAAATTTGGTAAAAAGAATATTCAGTGGGCAGTGGTGTTAACCGGTTTTACCGTCGGTTTCGCGCTGTTCTACGAAGTGGGCTTCGTGCTGATGCTGCCGCTGGTGTTCACCATCGCAGCTGCAGCGAGCATCCCGCTGCTGTATGTTGGTGTGCCGATGGCTGCGGCGCTGTCCGTGACCCACGGCTTCCTGCCGCCGCACCCGGGTCCAACCGCTATCGCGACCATCTTCCACGCGGATATGGGTAAAACCCTGCTGTTCGGTACGATTCTGGCGATCCCGACGGTGATTCTGGCAGGCCCGGTTTATGCCCGCTTCCTGAAGGGCATTGATAAGCCAATCCCGGAAGGTCTGTACAGCGCCAAAACCTTCACCGAAGAAGAGATGCCTGGTTTTGGCGTCAGCGTCTGGACCTCTCTGGTACCGGTGATCCTGATGGCAATGCGTGCCGTGGCAGAGATGATCCTGCCGAAAGGTCATGCGTTCCTGTCCGTTGCGGAATTCCTGGGTGACCCGGTGATGGCAACGCTGATCGCAGTGCTGATCGCGATGTTCACCTTCGGTCTTAATCGCGGCCGTTCAATGGATCAGATCAACGACACGCTGACCTCGTCCATCAAAATCATTGCCATGATGCTCCTGATCATCGGCGGTGGTGGTGCATTCAAGCAGGTTCTGGTCGACAGCGGCGTGGACAAATACATCGCTGCCATGATGCATGAAACCAACGTGTCGCCGCTCCTGATGGCCTGGTCTATTGCCGCGGTTCTGCGTATTGCGCTGGGCTCTGCGACCGTTGCGGCGATTACCGCAGGCGGTATCGTTGCTCCGCTGATTGCCACCACGGGCGTGAGCCCTGAGCTGATGGTTATCGCCGTCGGTTCCGGTAGCGTGATTTTCTCTCACGTTAACGACCCGGGCTTCTGGCTGTTCAAGGAGTACTTCAACCTGACGATCGGTGAAACCATCAAGTCCTGGTCCGCGCTGGAAACCATTATTTCGGTGTGCGGTCTGGTCGGGGTGCTGCTGCTCAATATGGTGGTCTGATGCCATAAGTCGGGTGGCGGCTTCGCCTTACCCGACCTACTCGATACATGTAGGCCCGGTAAGCGCAGCGCCACCGGGCAATAAAAAACCCGCCACTGGCGGGTTTTTTATCACTTCTTACCGGCTGCTTTTCGCCGCTTATCCAAATCCTTAATCAGCCTGTTCACCCCGTCATCGGCAAACATCTTCTCAAGCGTGGTGGACAGCTTGCGACGCCAGTTCTTGTACTGATAGCTGGTGCCCGGAATGTTCACCGGCTCCGCCATATCAATCCAGTCTTCCGGCTGCAGGCCCAGCAGGGCGCTGTTGCTGTCGGCAATATAGCGCTGCAAACCACGGTTGAGGGTCGCGGTCATCGACATCAACGACGCCTTATGCCCGGCGCGTTTCGGCAGACAGCCCTGCTCGTGCAGCGCATCCAGCAGCCCCTGCTTAGAAAGCTCGCGATCCTGATACAGGCCGCGCAGAACCTCTTCATCAGGATACAGTCCCAGCGTTTTGCCGAGCGTCAGATCGCCGCTTTCCCAATAGCCACGAAGCGTAGGAAGGTCATGCGTCGTCGCGACTGCCATTGACTGTTCAGGGTACGCTTTCGGCGCGCGGAAGGTTTTCTCATGGTCGTTTTCAAAATAGAGCACTTTGTAGGAGTAGACGCCGCTGTCGCGGAGCTTGCTGACAATTTCCACCGGCACGGTACCGAGATCTTCACCGATCACCATGCACTGGTGACGCTTACTTTCCAGCGCCAGGATCGACAGCAGATCGTCAACCGGATACTGCACATACGCCCCATGATCCGCCGTTTCACCGTACGGGATCCACCACAGGCGCAGCACGGACATCACGTGGTCAATACGCAGCGCGCCGCAGTTCTGCATGTTCGCGCGCAGCAGGTCGATGAACGGCTCGTAGGCGCGCGCCGCCATGACGTGCGGATCCATCGGCGGTAATCCCCAGTTCTGGCCCAGCGGGCCCAGGATATCCGGTGGCGCCCCCACGGAGGCCTTCAGGCAGTACAGCTCACGGTCGCACCAGGTTTCCGCGCCGCCCTCCGCCACGCCCACGGCCAGGTCACGGTACAGGCCAATCGGCATTTTATAGCCCTGGCTCACCTGCCAGCAGGCGGCAAACTGGCTGTACGCCAGCCACTGCAGCCACAGGTAGAAGTCCACCTCATCGGCATATTTTTTACAGAACGCTTTTACTTCCGGCGTGTCGACGGACTGATACGCTTCAGGCCAGACCGGCCAGCCCCAGCGCATTTCGTCCTCTTTCACCTGATACGCGTGCAGCGCATCAAACGCCGCCTGCCAGTACAGGCTCTCGCCCTCCTGCGTCACAAACTGACGGAACGCGGCCATCTGCTCGTCGTCACGCTGCGAAAAGCCTTTCCACGCCAGGCGCAGCGCGGCCATTTTCAGCGCCGTGACGGTGGAATAGTCCACCCAGTCTGCGTCGCGCGCCTGCTTCAGCGCCTGCTGCGTGGTGCTGAGTTTCCACCACGCCTGCGCCTCTTTGCTGTTTTTGAAGTCATCTAAGGCGTTAACGTCGATATAAATCACGTTCAGCCAGCGACGGGAGGACGGGCTGTACGGGCTGGCGCTCTCCGGGTTGGCGGGATAAAGCGCGTGGATCGGGTTGAGGCCGATGAACGCGCCGCCGCGCTCGCCCACGGATGCCAGCATGTTCTTCAGATCGCCAAAATCACCGATGCCCCAGTTGCTGTCGGAACGCAGGGTGTAGAGCTGCACGCAGGCGCCCCACAGCTTTTTACCTTCAAGCAGCGCCTGCGGCTCGTAGCAGCGTTTTGGCGCGACGATCACCCGGCAGTGGAAACGCAGGTCATCCTGGGTGAGCGTGAGGGTGTGATAGCCCTCCGGCAGCTTTGCCGGAAGGTTTAACGTTTTGCCGCCGGTGGCGTGGCCTTTGTGCTGATGCCCCTCTTCGGTGGTCAGCAGCCAGCTAAACTCGCCGCGCCCCTCCACCGCCAGCGGCATCTTTTTGCCTGCGGTGAATACCTTCACGTTCGGCACCGGCGCAGCCGACGCTTTCGCGTCGGTTTTGTGCATAGCGTCCAGCAAACGTCTTTTGGTGTCGGCGCCAATAGACTGCGGTTTGCCGTGAGCATTAATGTAACTGAGGCTGATCCCCGCCGCCTGCGCGGCGCTGTCCAGACGTTTACTCTCCATCGCGCTTCCTTAGCGTTTTGCCTGCCAGATACGGGCCTGATAATCACGGATTGAACGGTCAGAGCTGAACATACCGCAGCGGGCGGTGTTCAGGATGCACGCCCGGGTCCACGCCTCCTGATCGCGATAGAGCACGTCGACCAGCTTTTGCGCTTCGACATAGGCCGTGAAGTCCGCCATCACCAGATACGGGTCACCGCCGTGTTTGTCCATGCTGTGCAGCATCTGGTCAAACGCGTGCTTGTCGCCGTCGCTGTATTTACCGCTTTCCAGTTCCTTCAGCACCGCGTCCAGCACTTTGTCTTTCTTACGCCATTTCACCGGGTCATAGCCTTTGGCCTTGATGGCTTTCACCTCTTCCACGGTATGGCCGAAGATAAAGATATTCTCTTCCCCCACCTTCTCGGCGATTTCGACGTTGGCCCCGTCGAGCGTACCGACGGTAAGCGCGCCGTTCAGCGCCAGCTTCATGTTGCCGGTACCGGACGCTTCTTTCCCTGCGGTAGAGATCTGCTCGGAGATATCCGCCGCCGGGATCAGCATTTCAGCCGCCGAGACGCAGTAATCCGGCAGGAACACCACCTTCAGCTTGTCGCCCACTTTCGGATCGCTGTTGATCGCCGCCGCCACTTTATTGATGGCGAGGATGATGTTTTTCGCCAGGTAGTAGCCCGGCGCCGCTTTCGCACCGAACAGGAACACGCGCGGCACGCGGTCGGCCTGCGGGTTCTCGCGGATCTCTTTGTATAGCGCCAGAATGTGCAGCAGGTTCAGGTGCTGGCGTTTGTACTCGTGCAGACGTTTGATCTGGATATCGAAAATCGCATTCGGGTTGATCTCAATCCCGGTACGCATTTTCACGAACTCCGCCAGGCGAACCTTGTTCTCCAGCTTGATCGCACGGTACTGCTCGCGGAATTTCGCGTCGTCGGCCTGTTTTTCCAGGTTGATGAGCTGGTCCAGATCGTTGGCCCACTCTTTCTTCAGGGTCTTGTCCAGCAGGCCGGCCAGCAGCGGGTTGCACTGCTTGATCCAGCGACGCGGCGTGATGCCGTTGGTCACGTTGTGGAATTTGGTTGGCCACAGCTGGTGGTATTCAGGGAACAGATCTTTCACCACCAGATCCGAGTGTAGCGCCGCCACGCCGTTCACCGCAAAGCCGCTGACTACGCACATGTTTGCCATGCGCACCTGCTTATCGTGAACCACCGCCAGCTTCGCCCAGACCGCTTTGTTGCCCGGCCAGGTTTTATCCACGAGCTTTTTAAACTGGTCGTTAATCTTGTTGATGATCTGCATGTGGCGCGGCAGCAGCGCTTTCACCAGCTTCTCATCCCAGCACTCGAGCGCTTCCGGCATCAGGGTGTGGTTGGTGTAGGCAAAGGTACGGCTGGTGATGGCCCAGGCGTCATCCCAGCTCAGCTGATGCTCGTCGATCAGCACGCGCAGCAGTTCCGGGATCGCAATCGTCGGGTGCGTGTCGTTGAGCTGAATCACTTCGAAGTCCGGCAGCTGCGCCAGCTTGCGGCCCGCCAGGTGATGGCGACGCAGAATGTCCGCCACGGAGCAGGCGCACTGGAAGTACTGCTGCATCAGGCGCAGCTTTTTACCGGCCAGGTGGTTGTCGTTCGGATAGAGGACTTTGGTCAGCTTCTCGGCGTCGATACCCTGCTGCTCGGCGCGCAGGAAATCGCCGTCGTTGAATTTGGTCAGGTTAAACGGATGGGCGTGCTTCGCCTGCCACAGACGCAGCGGCTGCGCCACACCGTTACGGTAGCCAAGCACCGGCAGATCCCAGGCTTCACCGGTGATGGTGAACGCTGGCTCCCAGAGCCCCTGCTTTGTCACTTTCCCGCCAATGCCAACCTGCACATCCAGCTGCGCGTTGTGGCGGAACCACGGATAGGTATTGCGATGCCAGTCGTCCGGCGCTTCCATCTGATGTCCGTCGGCAAACGACTGACGGAACAGGCCGTACTGGTAGTTCAGGCCGTAGCCAATCGCCGACTGGCCGACGGTCGCCATGGAGTCCAGGAAACAGGCCGCCAGACGTCCCAGGCCGCCGTTGCCCAGCGCCGGGTCAATCTCTTCTTCCAGCAGGTCGGTCAGGTTAATGTCGTGCTCTTTCAGCACATCACCGACTTCCTGATACCAGCCGAGGTTCAACAGGTTGTTGCCCGTCAGACGGCCAATCAGGAACTCCATTGAAATGTAGTTTACATGGCGCTGGCCTTTTACCGGTTTTGCCAGGGGTTGAGCATCCAGCTGCTCTGCGAGCGCACCGCTCACTGCCTGCCACCACTGGTGAGGCGTCATTTCGTTTGCAGCATGAAGGCCAAAACGCTGCCACTGACGCGTCAGGGTAGCCTGGAATTGAGCTTTGTTGAAGGTAGGCTGTGACATAGGGGATCGGCATCCTTTAGAAAGAAAACACAAGTTGGCGCTAGTGTGCCTGGCTCATTTCCCCTCTTCCTCCTCCCGTGGGGGATTAGACAGGGAGGAGTAGCGGGGATGAGCAGAAAAGTGTGATCGAGGCCACTCTCAGAGCATAGTTCGAGTGTGCCCGGAAGATAAAAAAGTAACCGAGGATAATGTCAAAGAAATGAAATGCAGTTTCGGGTGAAATCAAACCCCACCGAAATAATTACTTACGTAGAATAATATTTCTGCAATCGGGTAATCGCTAAGGAGATTATTAATCTCCCTTAACTTTACCAGCAGTATATTAAATTTGACGTCACTATCCCTTTCTGAAACCAGTTTCAGCGCAGCGGTAACCAGTACAGACAAGCCAGCAGTGACGCGGCGTCAAAGACCTTTCCAGAAAGTTCCATCTTCTTCCTGAATGTTTTGTGACAGAGTGCAAATTCACAGCCACCAAATCCAGACATAACTTGCAATAGTTAACTTATTGGCCGACCTTATATCCATTAATTACGAAGCGCAAAAAAAATAAAATCTCTCGTTCCCCACAGTGAAGTGAAACCTATGTTGATTCCGTCTAAATTAAGTCGCCCGGTTCGCCTTGACCATACAGTGGTCCGCGAACGTCTGTTGGCTAAACTTTCCGGCGCGCATAATTTCCGACTGGCGCTGGTTACGAGCCCTGCAGGTTATGGAAAAACAACGCTCATTTCGCAATGGGCCGCAGGTAAGAGCGATCTTGGCTGGTACTCCCTCGATGAGGGCGATAACCAGCAAGAGCGTTTTGCCAGCTATCTGATTGCTGCCATACAGCAAGCCACCCATGGACACTGCGTCGCCAGTGAGATGATGGTGCAAAAGCGCCAGTATGCCAGCTTGTCTTCCCTTTTCTCTCAGCTGTTTATCGAACTGGCCGAATGGCATCGCCCGCTTTACGTGGTGATTGATGATTATCATCTCATCACTAACCCGGTGATTCATGAATCGATGCGTTTCTTCCTGCGCCATCAGCCGGAAAACCTGACTTTAGTCGTGCTGTCACGCAACCTGCCGCAGCTGGGTATTGCCAACCTGCGCGTGCGCGATCAGCTTCTGGAAGTGGGCAGCCAGCAGTTGGCCTTTACCCACCAGGAAGCAAAACAGTTCTTTGACTGCCGCCTGACCTCACCGATTGAGGCCGCCGAAAGCAGCCGTCTGTGTGATGACGTTGCGGGCTGGGCCACGGCGCTGCAGCTTATCGCCCTCTCTGCCCGGCAAAACAACAGTCCGGCGCATCAGTCTGCGCGGCGTCTGGCGGGCATCAACGCCAGCCACCTTTCTGACTACCTGGTGGATGAGGTGCTGGACAGCGTCGATCCCTCGACGCGTAATTTCCTGCTGAAAAGCTCTCTGCTGCGTTCCATGAATGATGCGCTCATCGTGCGGGTGACGGGCTGTGAAAACGGTCAGCTGCAGCTCGAAGAGATTGAACGTCAGGGCCTTTTCCTGACGCGCATGGACGATCCGGGCGAGTGGTTTAGCTATCACCCGCTGTTTGGTAGCTTCCTGCGCCAGCGCTGTCAGTGGGAAATGGCGGTTGAACTCCCGGAGATTCACCGTGCCGCCGCTGAAGGCTGGATGGCACAAGGTTTCCCGAGCGAGGCCATCCACCACGCGCTGGCCGCCGGTGATGCCAGCATGCTGCGCGATATCCTCCTCAACCATGCATGGGGCCTGTTTAACCACAGCGAACTGACGCTGCTGGAAGAGTCCCTCAAAGCCCTGCCGTGGGAAAGCCTGCTGGAGAACCCGCGTCTGGTGCTGCTGCAGGCCTGGCTGATGCAGAGCCAGCATCGTTACAGCGAAGTGAACACCCTGCTGGCGCGCGCCGAGCAGGAGATGGAAAGCGAAATGGATACCACCCTGCACGGCGAGTTCAACGCGCTGCGCGCTCAGGTGGCCATTAACGACGGCGACCCGGACGAAGCTGAACGGCTGGCGATGGTCGCGCTGGATGAACTGCCGCTGGCTAACTTCTACAGCCGCATCGTGGCGACCTCGGTGCACGGCGAAGTGCTGCACTGCAAAGGCGATCTCACGCGTTCACTTTCACTGATGCAGCAAACCGAGCAGATGGCGCGTCGTCATGATGTCTGGCACTACGCGCTGTGGAGCCTGATCCAACAGAGTGAGATTTTATTCGCGCAGGGGTTCCTGCAGGCCGCCTGGGAAAACCAGGAAAAAGCGTTCCAGCTGATTCGTGAACAGCACCTGGAACAGCTGCCGATGCACGAGTTCCTGTTGCGTATTCGCGCTCAGCTGCTGTGGGCATGGTCGCGTCTGGATGAAGCAGAAAGCTGCGCCCGTCAGGGTGTAGACGTGCTCTCCAGCTTCCAGCCGCAGCAGCAGCTGCAGTGCCTGGCGCTGCTGGTGCAGTGCTCGCTGGCGCGCGGCGATCTCGATAACGCCCGCAACCATCTGAACCGCCTGGAGAACCTGCTCGGCAACGGCCAGTATCATAGCGACTGGGTATCGAACGCCGATAAGGTTCGGGTGATTTACTGGCAGATGACCGGCGATAAAAAATCCGCCGCCAACTGGCTGCGTCAGACGCCAAAACCGGAATTTGCCAACAACCACTTCCTGCAGAGCCAGTGGCGCAACATTGCCCGCGCGCAGATCCTGCTCGGTGATTTAGAGCCCGCAGAGATTGTCCTGGAAGAGCTGAACGAGAACGCGCGCAGCCTGCGCCTGATGAGCGACCTGAACCGCAACCTGCTGCTGCAGAACCAGCTCTACTGGCAGGCGGGTCGTAAAAATGATGCCCAGCGCGTGCTGCTGGAGGCGCTGCAGCTGGCTAACCGCACCGGGTTTATCAGCCACTTTGTGATTGAAGGTGAAGTGATGGCGCAGCAGCTGCGTCAGCTTATTCAGCTCAACACGCTGCCGGAGCTGGATCAGCATCGCGCCCAGCGTATTCTGCGCGAGATTAACCAGCATCATCGGCACAAGTTCGCGCACTTCGATGAGAACTTCGTTGAACGTCTGCTGAACCACCCGGAAGTGCCGGAGCTAATTCGCACCAGCCCGCTCACCCAGCGCGAATGGCAGGTTCTGGGGCTGATCTATTCAGGCTACAGCAACGAGCAGATTGCCGGTGAGCTTGCGGTGGCGGCGACCACCATCAAAACGCATATCCGCAACCTGTACCAGAAGCTGGGCGTGGCGCATCGTCAGGATGCGGTACAGCATGCACAGCAGCTGTTGAAGATGATGGGGTACGGAGTTTAGGTTTTTTGCGGCCTGATGCCCTCACCCCGACCCTCTCCCACAGGGAGAGGGAGAACGGCTTTTCAACACAACTCTAACTGCAAATTATTATCTTTAATCACCTGCATCACGCCCGCCGGCGGCATCACGTCGGTGTAGACCGCATCCACCATGCTGATGCTGCCCATGTTCACCATCGCGTTACGGCCAAACTTCGAATGGTCTACCACCAGCATCACGTGGCGCGAGTTTTCAATGATCGCGCGCTTGGTGCGCACCTCGTGGTAATCAAACTCCAGCAGCGAGCCGTCGCTGTCGATGCCGCTGATCCCCAGAATGCCGAAGTCGAGGCGGAACTGAGAGATAAAATCGAGGGTCGCTTCGCCGATAATCCCGCCGTCGCGGCTGCGCAGTTCGCCGCCCGCGAGGATGATGCGGAAATCGTCTTTCTGCATCAGGGTGTTGGCCACGTTCAGGTTGTTGGTGACCACGCGCAGGTTCTCGTGATCCAGCAGCGCATGGGCGACCGCTTCCGGCGTGGTGCCGATATCAATAAACAGCGTTGCCCCGTTCGGGATCTGGCTGGCGACCTTGCGGGCAATACGCTCTTTCTCCGCCGTCTGCGTGGCTTTACGGTCGTGCCAGGAGGTGTTGACCGAACTCGACGGCAGCGCCGCGCCGCCGTGGTGGCGCAGAATACGGTTCTGATCGGCCAGGTCGTTCAGGTCACGACGGATGGTTTGTGGGCTGACGGCAAACTGCTCCACCAGCTCTTCGGTGCTGACGTATCCCTGTTTTTTTACCAGTTCGATAATGGCGTCATGACGTTGTGTTTGTTTCATCAATTATCCCTGAGAATTATGTTCGTTTTCGCGCATGGAGCGTGTCGGCAAAGGCCATCGCCAGCCCCACGGCCAGCCCGGCGACGTGCGCACCGTTGGCGATAGACATACCAAACAGATCAAACCATCCGGCAATTAGCCATATTAACGCAAAGGTTATTAATCCGCGTTGCAGATAGATGCCGCTTTCCGGGTCGCGCTCCCCGCGAAGCCAGACGTAGCCCATCAGGGCATACACAACGCCCGATAGCCCGCCGAACCACGGCCCGCTGAACTTGTGCTGCACGTAGCCGCTCAGCAGGGCGCTGATAAGGGTGATAACGATCAGCTTGCCGCTGCCCAGACGCTTTTCAACGGCACCGCCGAGATACCACCACCAGAGCAGGTTAAAGAGGATATGCATCACCGAGAAGTGCATCAGCGCGTGGCTAAAGTAGCGCCAGACGTCAAACTCAAGTGACGGATCATAGGGCCACGCCAGGGCAATCATCACGCTCTGGTCGCCGACCACGTTCATGATAATGAAGACAATGATGCAGGCCGCCATCAGCAGCAGCGTAAACGGGCCCGCGCGCTCGCGAATGGTGGCGATGAAGGGAAAGCGGCTGTAGTGCAATCCGCTGCCGGTCTGGCCGGACTGCCAGCTTGCCGCCAGATAGCGCGGGTCGCCAGGGTTCTCAAGAAAACGCGCCAGCTCCTCGTTTACCCGCCCGGCCTGGCTCTCATCGGCCAGCCAGACGTCGGTCTGCGTATGTTGCTGAATAGTCAGAATAACGCCCTGCGTCGCCATATAGTCGACAAACGCCTGGGCGACGCGCGGGTTGGTAAAAGAGGTGATCATCAACATGGGCAGCGGTCGCTTATTTCCACACAAAAGGGGACAGTATAGCGGGATCAGCGCTCAAAAGCGTATTCCACTTCCGCCGGGAAATGACGATGCCAGGCATCGAAACCGCCATCGACGCTGTAAACCGCGTCGTAACCCTGCTGAAGCAGGTACTGCGCCGCGCCTTTGCTGCTGTTGCCGTGATAGCACATGACCATCACTGGCGTGTCGAAGTCGTTATCGCGCATAAACGCGCCCAGCGTGTCGTTGGTGAGATGGAACGCGCCCGGCGTATGGCCCATCGCAAAACTCTGCGGATCGCGGATGTCCACCAGCACCGCTTTTCCCTGGTGCATCTTCTGGTGGGCTTCTTCTACGTTAATACATTCAAACTGATCCATGGTGTTCTCTTTACAGTGGTCAACGACAAGATTTTACCCCGTAGTGTACGTCCTGGCGGCGGGTAAACGCCATTATGTTATCCATATCACTCTAAATTGTTTTTTTGATGTTACCAAAAGCGCGTTCCTTTGCTATTATGAGCGATATCGAACATTTCTGAGCTTTAACGAAAGTGCATGAGGGTGTTATGGAAACCAAAGATCTGATTGTGATAGGCGGTGGCATCAACGGTGCCGGTATTGCGGTCGATGCCGCAGGACGCGGTTTATCCGTACTGATGCTGGAAGCTAACGATCTCGCCTGCGCGACGTCGTCCGCCAGCTCCAAACTGATTCACGGTGGCCTGCGCTACCTGGAACACTACGAATTCCGCCTGGTCAGTGAAGCGCTGGCCGAACGTGAAGTGCTGCTGAAAATGGCCCCGCATCTGGCGATTCCGATGCGCTTCCGCCTGCCCCATCGCCCGCATCTGCGTCCGGCATGGATGATCCGAATTGGTCTGTTTATGTACGATCATCTGGGTAAACGCACCAGCCTCCCGGGTTCGAAAGGTTTGCGTTTTGGCTCAGAATCGGTCCTTAAGCCTGAAATCGTGCGCGGATTCGAATATTCCGACTGCTGGGTGGACGATGCGCGCCTGGTGCTGGCGAACGCGCAGATGGTTGAGAAGAAAGGCGGCGAGGTGAAAACCCGCACTCGCGCGACCGCTGCCCGTCGTGAAAACGGCCTGTGGATTGTGGAAGCGGAAGACATCGATACCGGCGAGAAATTCAGCTGGAAAGCGCGCGGCCTGGTGAACGCTACCGGCCCGTGGGTGAAGCAGTTCTTCGACGACGGCATGCATCTGCCTTCCCCGTACGGCATCCGCCTGATCAAGGGCAGCCACATTGTGGTGCCGCGCGTGCATACCCAGAAGCAGGCTTATATTCTGCAGAACGAAGATAAGCGCATCGTGTTTGTGATCCCGTGGATGGACGAGTTCTCGATCATCGGCACCACCGACGTGGAGTACAAAGGCGATCCGAAGAACGTCGAGATCGACGAGAGCGAAGTGAACTACCTGCTCAAAGTGTATAACGCGCACTTTAAGAAACAGCTGTCACGCGATGACGTGGTCTGGACCTACTCCGGCGTACGTCCGCTATGCGATGACGAGTCTGACTCTCCGCAGGCCATCACCCGTGACTATACGCTCGATATTCACGACGTAGACGGTCAGGCGCCGCTGCTGTCCGTGTTTGGCGGCAAGCTGACCACCTACCGCAAGCTGGCCGAGCACGCGCTGGAAAAACTGGCGCCGTACTACAAAGGCATTGGCCCGGCATGGACCAAAGGCGCGGTGCTGCCCGGCGGTGATATCGGCGGTAACCGCGATGATTACGCCGCGAAGCTGCGCCGTCGCTTCCCGTTCATCACCGAAGGGATGGCGCGCCACTATGCCCGCACCTACGGCAGCAATACCGAGCTGTTCCTGGGCGATGCGAAGGACATTGCGGATCTGGGCGAGCATTTCGGCCACGAGCTGTACGAAGCCGAGCTGCGCTACCTGGTTGAGCACGAGTGGGTGCGTCGTCTGGACGATGCTATCTGGCGCCGTACCAAAGAAGGGATGTGGCTCAACGCCGAACAGCAGTCTCGCGTGGCGCAGTGGTTACTGCAAAATGCGGGAAAGCGTGAACTGTCGCTAGCGTCTTAATGCGATCGGTGCGGGCTGATGCCCTCACCCTGACCCTCTCCCACAGGGAGAGGGAACAAACACTAAAAACGGCAACCTCGGTTGCCGTTTTGCTTTTATAACCTCACCGGATCAATATGCCAGA
This sequence comes from Enterobacter pseudoroggenkampii, assembly GCF_026420145.1. NCBI lineage: Bacteria > Pseudomonadati > Pseudomonadota > Gammaproteobacteria > Enterobacterales > Enterobacteriaceae > Enterobacter > Enterobacter pseudoroggenkampii. The sequence goes on along the minus strand of NZ_JAPMLV010000007.1, from coordinate 81,609 downwards.
TCGTCTCGGCATACTCCTTAATGGTCCTGTCAGACGAGAAATACCCCATATTGGCGATGTTATACATCGCGGCGCTGGTCCACTTCTCCGGCTGGCGATATAGTTCGTCCACCTTGTCCTGACAGTCCACGTAGCTGCGATAATCCGCCAGCACCTGATAGTGATCGCCAAAGTTAATCAGCGAATCCACCAGATCGCGGTAGCGGCTCGGTTCATCCGGGCTAAACACGCCGGTCGCGATCTGCGTCAGCACCTGACGCAACTCTTCATCCCCTTCGTAATATTGACGTGGCGAGTAGCCTTTTCTGCGTAGCGCCTCCACCTCTTCCGTCGTATTACCGAAGATAAAGATATTGTCTTCGCCCACGTGCTCCAGCATCTCGACGTTCGCCCCGTCAAGCGTACCGATGGTCAGCGCGCCGTTAAGGGCAAACTTCATGTTACTGGTGCCGGATGCTTCCGTCCCCGCCGTGGAAATCTGTTCAGAGAGATCCGCCGCCGGGATGATCAGCTGCGCCAGGCTGACGCTGTAGTTCGGAATGAACACCACCTTCAGCTTGTCGCCAATGTCCGGATCTTGGTTAACCACCTTCGCCACGTCGTTGATGAGATGAATAATGTGCTTCGCCATGTAGTAGGCCGACGCCGCCTTACCGGCAAAGATCTTCACGCGCGGCACCCATTCGGCCGTCGGATCGGCCTTAATGCGGTTGTAATGGGTGATCACGTGCAGCACGTTCATCAGCTGACGCTTGTATTCATGGATGCGTTTGATCTGCACGTCGAACAGCGCTTTCGGGTTTGCCACCACGTTGAGGTGCATCGCCAGCCAGACCGCCAGACGCTTTTTGTTCAGCAGCTTGGCTTCGCGCACGGCTTTGTTCACCGTCGGGAAATCAATATGCTGTTCCAGCTCGCTCAGCTGGCTCAAATCGGTACGCCAGGTACGGCCAATATTCTCGTCCAGTACCTCAGAGAGCGGCTGGTTGGCCAGCGCCAGCCAGCGGCGCGGGGTGACGCCGTTGGTCACGTTGCAGAACCGCGTCGGGAAGATCTTCGCAAAGTCCGCAAACAGCGACTGCACCATCAGGTTCGAGTGGAGCTCGGACACCCCGTTGACCTTGTGGCTGATGACAACCGCCAGCCAGGCCATGCGCACGCGACGACCGTTCGACTCATCAATGATGGACGCGCGGCTCAGCAGGCCAGTATCGTTCGGATACTGCTCCTGCAGCGTCTTGAGGAAGTAGTCGTTAATCTCAAAGATAATCTGCAGATGGCGCGGCAGGATTTTGCCGAGCATGTCCACCGGCCACGTTTCCAGCGCTTCGCTCATCAGCGTGTGGTTGGTGTACGAGAACACCTGGCAGGTCACCTCAAAGGCGTCGTCCCAGCTGAATTTATGCTCGTCGATCAGCAGGCGCATCAGCTCCGGAATAGAAAGCACCGGGTGGGTGTCATTAAGGTGGATCGCGGTTTTCTCCGCCAGGTTGGCGTAGGTTTTGTGCAGCTGATGGTGACGGCTAAGGATGTCCTGAATGGTCGCCGAAACAAGGAAGTACTCCTGACGCAGGCGCAGCTCGCGGCCTGAGTAGGTCGAGTCATCCGGGTACAGCACGCGGGACACGTTCTCGGAGTGGTTTTTATCCTCCACCGCCGCGAAGTAGTCACCCTGGTTAAATTTACCGAGGTTAATTTCGCTACTGGCCTGGGCGCTCCACAGCCTCAGCGTGTTGGTGGCGTCGGTGTCGTAGCCGGGGATAATCTGGTCGTAGGCCACGGCCAGGATCTCTTCCGTTTCCACCCAGCGGGATTTTTTCCCTTCCTGCTGAATACGCCCGCCAAAGCGCACCTTGTAGCGCGTGTTGTGGCGCTTGAACTCCCACGGGTTACCGTACTCCAGCCAGTAGTCCGGGGACTCTTTCTGACGCCCGTCGACGATATTCTGCTTGAACATGCCGTAATCGTAGCGAATACCGTACCCGCGGCCCGGCAGCGCCAGCGTCGCCAGCGAGTCGAGGAAGCAGGCGGCGAGACGCCCCAGACCGCCGTTACCGAGGCCCGGGTCGTTCTCTTCGTCGATCAGTTCTTCTAAATCTAACCCCATCTCTTCCAGTGCGGTTTTGACGTCGTCATAAATACCGAGCGACAACAGCGCATTGGACAGCGTGCGGCCAATCAAAAATTCCATCGACAGGTAGTAAACCTGACGCGTCTCCTGAGAGAGCTGGGCGCGGTTTGAGCGCAGCCAGCGTTCCACTAAACGGTCACGCACCGCAAACAGGGTAGCGTTCAGCCACTCGTGCTTGTTGGCAATAACCGGATCTTTCCCGATGGTGAACATCAGCTTGTAGGCGATAGAGTGCTTTAACGCCTCAACGCTGAGCGTGGGTGAAGAGTAGCTAAATGGAGCGTTCATATCAGTAACTTCGCCTCGTTACATCAAGCGTTGATAGAGATCGCGGTATGACTGCGCCGCGACGTGCCAGCTAAAGTCCATGGACATCGCCTGACGTTGTACGTAACGCCACAGCGATGGACGGGACCACAAGACGAAAGCACGCCGAATCGCCCGAAGCAGCGACCAGGCATTACTGTCCTCAAAGACAAACCCGCTGGCGATACCGTCCGCCAGGTTTTCCAGAGAGCTATCGGATACGGTATCCGCCAGTCCGCCCGTGCGGCGTACCAACGGCAGGGTGCCATATTTCAGGCCGTACAGCTGCGTCAGGCCGCAGGGTTCGAAACGGCTTGGCACCAGAATGACGTCCGCGCCGCCCATAATGCGGTGCGAGAATGCCTCGTGGTAGCCAATCTGCACGCCCACCTGACCCGGATGTTCCGCCGCGGCGGCAAGGAAACCTTCCTGCAGCACCGGGTCGCCCGCGCCGAGCAGCGCCAGCTGTCCGCCCTGCTCCAGTAAACCGGGCAGCGCCTCCAGCACCAGATCCAGCCCTTTCTGGCTGGTCAGGCGGCTGACCACCGCGAACAGCGGCACTTTGTCGTTAACCTTCAGGCCCATCGCAATCTGCAGCTGGCGTTTGTTTTCCGCTTTGTCCTCCACGGAATCACGGCCATAACGCGCCGCCAGCAGGAGATCGGTTTCCGGGCTCCAGATCTGTTCGTCCACGCCGTTCAGAATGCCCGACAGGCGGCCTTCGCGATGGCGCTGTTGCAGCAACCCTTCCATACCGTAGCCAAACGCCGGCTGGGTGATCTCACGCGCGTAGGTTGGGCTCACCGCCGTGATGTGATCGGCGTAGTACAGCCCCGCCTTCAGAAACGAGATCTGCCCGTTAAACTCCAGACCGTGCATGTTAAAGAACGACCATGGCAGATCGATGTCATTCATGTGATGGGCGTAGTACATCCCCTGATACGCCAGGTTATGCACGGTAAAGACCGATTTCGCCGGGTGGCCGCGCGCGGCGAGATACGCCGGGGCAAGCCCGGCGTGCCAGTCGTGCGCGTGCACCACATCCGGACGCCAGAACGGATCCAGCCCCGTCGCCATTTCGGCGCCGACCCAGCCGAGCAGCGCAAAGCGCAGCACGTTGTCGGTATAGGCGAACAGGTTCGTATCGTGATACGGGCTGCCCGGGCGATCGTATAAGTGCGGCGCGTCGATCAGGTAAATCCCTACGCCATTGTAATGTCCAAACAGCAGGGTAATGCGTCCGGCAAACGTTTCACGGCGGGTCACCACTTTCGCATCGGGTATACCGCGCCGGATATCCGGAAAGGCGGGCAGCAGGACTCGGGTATCCACGCCTCCGGCGATTTGCGCCGCCGGTAATGCGCCAAGCACATCTGCCAGTCCGCCCGTTTTTAATAACGGGAACATCTCAGAACATACGTGTAAAACCTGCATCATCGCTCCTGTTTGATCTGCAGCTTCCGCAACATTTCCCGTGTGACTAACACGATCCCCTCTTCCGAACGGTAGAAACGACGCGCGTCTTCTTCCGCATTCTCCCCAATAACCATCCCTTCAGGGATGACGCAGGCACGGTCGATCACGCAACGACGCAGACGACACGAGCGCCCTACCCAGACATCCGGCAACAAGACTGCCGAATCGATATTACAGAATGAATTTATCCGCACGCGCGGGAACAGCACCGACTGCACCACGACCGAACCGGAGATAATGCACCCGCCGGACACCAGCGAGTTCAGCGTCATACCGTGGCTGCCGGAGCGGTCCTGGACGAACTTGGCCGGCGGCAGCGACTCCATATGGGTACGAATCGGCCAGTTCTGGTCGTACATATCCAGTTCAGGCGTGACCGAAGCCAGATCGAGGTTCGCTTTCCAGTACGCTTCCAGCGTGCCCACGTCGCGCCAGTAGGGTTCCGCATTCGGGTCGGACTGCACGCAGGACAGCGGGAAAGGATGTGCATACGCCATGCCAGCTTTCGTGATTTTCGGAATGATGTCTTTACCGAAGTCGTGGCTGGAGTTTTCGTCTTTGTCGTCTTCTTCCAGCAGCTCATAAAGATAATCTGCGTCAAAGACATAGATCCCCATGCTGGCGAGTGATTTGGTGTCATCGCCCGGCATGGTTGGCGGGTTCGCCGGTTTTTCAACGAAGTCGATAATTTTGTCGTCCGCATCCACGTGCATGACGCCAAACGCCGTCGCTTCAGCAACGGGCACAGGCAGACACGCCACGGTGCAGCGCGCCCCTTTTTCGACGTGGTCGATCAGCATGTGGGAGTAATCTTGCTTGTAGATGTGGTCCCCGGCGAGGATCACGATGTATTCCGCGTTGTAGCGACGAATGATGTCGAGGTTCTGGGTCACCGCATCCGCTGTCCCGCGATACCAGTTTTCGCCGTGGACGCGTTGCTGCGCAGGAAGGAGATCGACAAACTCGTTCATCTCTTCGCTGAAGAATGACCAGCCGCGCTGGATATGCTGAACCAGCGTGTGCGACTGATACTGCGTAATAACGCCGATGCGGCGAATGCCCGAGTTCAGGCAGTTGGAGAGCGCAAAGTCGATGATACGGAACTTACCACCAAAGTGAACAGCCGGTTTGGCGCGCTTGATGGTCAAATCTTTCAGACGGGTACCACGCCCGCCCGCAAGTATCAGGGCAACCGTTTTTAATGGTAGCTGGCGTGCCAACATTAAGGGATCGTTCTTCTCTAATCTAACCATGACTAACTCCTTTTTTATCATCTTTGGAATACGCACACTCCGTGCGCAGGCCCGTGCCAGACAGCCATTACTACCGGATTATCCGCTCCGGCAAAGGGAGGAACGGCGCGCCATTCCCCTTCAGGTAAAACAATCTCTGCGACGTCATCCGTCGCGTTCAGCGTGACCAGCCATTTATCCGACAGCAGGATTTGCAGGCGTGGTACGCCGTGTTGCCACTCTTGCGCGCTTAACGGTTGCGCGTCTTTATTCAGCCAGCGAACGTTGCCGTCACCCTCTTCCCACCAGCTGTTGGCGGTCAGCGCGGGGATCTGCTGGCGAAGATGGATCAGCGCAGCGGTAAAATGAATCAGCCCGCTGTTGGCTTCACCCCAGTCAAGCCAGGTTAAGGTGTTGTCCTGGCAATAGGCGTTGTTGTTACCGTGCTGGCTATGACCATGCTCGTCGCCTGCCAGCAGCATCGGCGTGCCCTGCGACAGTAAAAGCGTTGTCAGCAGCGCATGAACGCTGGCGCGTCGCCGCTCTATCACATCCAGACTTCCGCCTAACCCTTCTATACCATGATTGAAGCTATGGTTATTGTTAGTGCCATCGCGATTCTCTTCGCCGTTCGCCTCATTGTGTTTCTGATTGAAACAAACGCAGTCCCTGAGCGTAAAACCGTCGTGCGCCGTCAACAGATTGACGGTGGCCGACGGGCGTTTGCCGTCGCGCTTAAAGAGATCGCTCGACGCGGCAAAGCGCCCGGCAAATTCCCCCAGCGACAGGTTCCGCTCCAGCCAGAAGCGGCGCACGGCGTCGCGGTAGTGGTCGTTCCACTCGGCAAACAGCGGCGGGAAATTCCCGACCTGATAACCGCCTTCACCGATGTCCCACGGCTCGGCAATGAGCTTCACCTGCGAGAGCACCGGGCAGTTTTTTATCGCCTCAAACAGCGGCGCCTGCTGGCTGAACGCCGGCGTGCGCCCCATCACCGGCGCCAGGTCGAAACGAAAACCGTCGACGTGGAACGTCTCCACCCAGTATTTCAGGCATTCATATGCAAAATGCGTGACCGCCGGATGGCTGAGATTGAGCGTGTTGCCGCAGCCGGTCCAGTTCTCGTAATCGCCATCCTGCCTGATCGAATAATAGCTACGGTTATCAATTCCGCGCATGGAGAGCGTCGGGCCGTCGAGATCGCTTTCTGCGCTGTGGTTCAGCACCACGTCCAGAATGACCTCAATGCCCGCCGCGTGGAGCGCCTTCACCGCATCGCGGAACTCGTCCCGCGCCTTTTCCGGATGGACGGCATAGCGCGGTTCGAGCGCGAACATCGCCAGCGGGTTGTAGCCCCAGTAGTTGCTTAGCCCCAGCCGCTGCAGACGCGGCTCGCTGGCAAAATGGGCAACAGGGAGCAGTTCCAGGGCGGTGATGCCGAGGTGTTTCAGGTAGGCGATCATGGTGGGATGCCCGAGCGCCTTGTAGGTGCCGCGCATCTCTTTGGGGATCGACGGATGCAGGTAGGTCAGCCCTTTGACGTGGGCTTCATAAATAACCGTATTGCCCCACGGCGTGTGCGGCGGGGCATCGTCTTCCCAGTCATAAAGATCGTTCACCACCACGCTTTTTGGCGCGACGGGCGCGCTGTCGCGGTGGTCAGGCTCGCCGTAGCCCACGTGGAAGAGCGGGTCATCTTTAAATTCGCCGTCCACGCGGTGCGCGCACGGGTCAATCAACAGCTTCGCCGGGTTAAACCAGTGCCCCTGCGCGGGATCCCACGGACCGTGAACGCGAAAGCCGTAGTGCATGCCGGGCCGCCCTCCGGCCAGGTAGCCGTGCCAGGTATCCCCCGTGCGCGCGGGTAAATCGTAACGGTGCTCGTTACCTTCCCCGTCAAACACGCACAGTTCTACCCGCTCGGCGTGAGCGGAAAAGAGGGTGAAATTGACCCCCTTTCCGTCAAAATGCGCCCCGAGCGGTTCGGGTTTACCTGCCGTAAGCTGCGTCATTCGCCCTCCCGCATCAGCCAGATGGTGCCAAGCGGCGGCAGCGTCAGGCTCAGGGAGTTGGGTCGCCCGTGGCTTTCAATGGCGTCGCTCTGTACCAGCCCACCGTTACCGGCGTTGCTGCCGTGGTAGTGCATCGAGTCGGTATTCAGAATTTCACGCCATTTGCCCGGCTGGTTAATGCCGAAGCGGTAGTGTTCACGCGGCACCGGGGTGAAGTTGCTGGCGACGATGATCTCGTTACCCGCCTTGTCACGACGCACAAAGACAAACACCGAGCGCTCATGGTCGTCCACTACCAGCCATTCAAAGCCGTACGGATCGAAGTCGAGCTCGTGCAGCGCTTTGTGGTGGCGATAGGTCAGGTTCAGATCGCGCACCAGACGCTGCACCCCGTGGTGCCAGTTGTCGCCGCCTTCCAGCAGATGCCAGTCGAGGCTGGCGTCGTGGTTCCACTCGCGCCCCTGGGCGAACTCATTGCCCATGAACAGCAGTTTCTTGCCCGGGAAGGCAAACATCCAGCCGTAATAGGCGCGCAGGTTGGCAAACTTCTGCCACGCGTCGCCCGGCATGCGGTCGAGAATCGATTTTTTACCGTGTACCACCTCATCGTGCGACAGCGGCAGCATGAAGTTTTCGGTGTAGTTGTAGAGCATCCCGAACGTCAGCTTATCGTGATGATACTTACGGTGAACCGGATCCAGCTTCATGTAATCGAGCGTGTCGTGCATCCAGCCCAGGTTCCACTTATACCAGAACCCCAGGCCGCCCAATGACGGCGGACGGGAGACGCCCGCAAAGTCGGTGGACTCTTCCGCCATGGTCACGGCACCGTCCACCTGCTCGCCGATAATGCGGTTGGTATTACGCAGGAATTCAATCGCCTCCAGGTTTTCGCGGCCACCAAACTCGTTCGGGATCCACTCCCCCTCTTTGCGGCTGTAGTCGCGGTAGATCATCGACGCCACCGCATCCACGCGCAGGGCATCGATGCCAAACCGCTCGATCCAGTACAGGGCATTCCCGACCAGGTAGTTTGAGACCTCACGGCGACCGTAGTTGTAGATCAGCGTGTTCCAGTCCTGGTGATAGCCTTCGCGCGGATCGCTGTGCTCGTACAGCTTCGTACCGTCAAACTCTGCCAGCGCGAAATCATCCGCCGGGAAATGGCCCGGCACCCAGTCGAGGATGACGTTCAGCCCGGCGGCGTGCGCGGCATCAATGAAATAGCGGAAGTCGTCGCGGGTGCCGAAGCGGCGGGTCGGCGCATACAGCCCGGTGGGCTGATAGCCCCAGCTGCCGTCGAACGGGTGCTCGTTGACCGGCAGCAGCTCCAGGTGGGTAAAGCCCATCCATTTGGCGTACGGGACCAGCTGGTCGGCAAGCTCCCGGTAGCTGAGCCAGAAGTTGTTATCGGTGTGGCGACGCCATGAGCCGAGATGGACTTCATAGACGGAGATCGGCGCATCAAAGCGGTTGGCCTGCTTACGCTCCTCCGTCTGGATAACCTTCTCCGGCAGGCCGCAAATCAGCGATGCGGTATCCGGGCGCATCTGCGCTTCGAAGGCATACGGGTCGGCTTTAATGCGCAGCTTGCCGTGAGCGTCAATCATCTCGAATTTATAAAGCTGCCCGTGGTGCGCCCCGGGGATAAACAGCTCCCAGATGCCGGTTTCCCGACGCAGGCGCATCGGGTGGCGGCGGCCATCCCAGTAGTTGAACTGTCCGACAACGGAGACACGCTGGGCATTGGGCGCCCACACGGAGAACCGCGTGCCGGTAATGCCGTCCATGGTATCGGCATGGGCACCCAGCGTTTCATAAGGGCGAAGATGCGTCCCTTCGGAGAGCAGCCAGGCATCCATCTCTTTAAGCAGAGGGCCAAAGCTGTAGGGATCGTCAATCAGGTTTTGCTGACCGTGCCAGAGAACGGCGAGCTGATAGCGAAAAAGATTTTTACGACGGGGCATCACGCCCGAGAAGAAGCCACGGGAATCGAGGCATTCAAGGTTACCGACCTTGCGGCCGGTTTTGGGTTCAATCACCCAGACTTCTGTGGCATCCGGTAACAGTGCCCGAACTTCCAGACCGGCCTCAGTACGGTGCATCCCAAGCACAGAAAAGGGGTCAGCGAAATGACCCGCAATAAGCGCATTAATCACGTCTCTATCCACACGATCGGACATGGTATTCATCCTGTTTTTTATGTCGTCCTTTTTAAGCGCTCCGGGACGACTTTTAATGTGACCTGAACGGGACAGCACAAAAATGTGCATCCATTCTGCTCCGCTCGAACCTCAGGTAAGAAATGACTCTTCCTTAAAGCATAGCCAACGCTCTAGATGACTCCTGATAAAAAATAAGACATACGCGTGTTACTCCATGTAGTACGCAAAAAAAAGGGGTGAAAATCACCCCTGGTATTTAACAAATTATTACGCCAGCTGGCGCAGCATGCGGCGCAGCGGCTCGGCGGCGCCCCACAGGAGCTGGTCACCGACGGTGAACGCGGAGAGATACTCCGGCCCCATATTCAGCTTACGCAGACGGCCAACCGGCGTGGTCAGCGTGCCGGTCACCGCTGCCGGGGTCAGCTCGCGCATAGTGATATCGCGATCGTTTGGTACCACTTTCGCCCACGGGTTGTGCGCGGCCAGCAGCTCTTCCACGGTCGGAATAGACACATCTTTTTTCAGTTTAATGGTGAAGGCCTGGCTGTGGCAGCGCAGTGCGCCGATACGTACGCACAGACCGTCAACCGGAATGGTGTTCGCGGTATTGAGGATTTTGTTGGTTTCAGCCTGGCCTTTCCACTCTTCGCGGGTCTGGCCGTTATCCAGCTGCTTGTCGATCCACGGGATCAGGCCACCGGCCAGCGGTACGCCAAAGTTATCCACCGGCAGCTCGCCGCTGCGGGTCAGCTGGGTCACTTTACGCTCGATATCCAGAATAGCGGATGCCGGGTTTGCCAGCTCGGTCGCAACGCTCTGGTGCAGTTGGCCCATCTGGGTCAGCAGCTCGCGCATGTGACGCGCACCGCCGCCGGACGCCGCCTGGTAGGTCGCCACGGAGACCCACTCCACCAGATCCTGCGCGAACAGGCCGCCGAGGGACATCAGCATCAGGCTGACGGTGCAGTTACCGCCAACAAACGTTTTCACGCCGTTGTTCAGGCCATCGGTGATCACGCCCTGGTTAACCGGGTCGAGAATGATGATGGCATCGTCTTTCATGCGCAGCGACGAGGCCGCGTCAATCCAGTAGCCCTGCCAGCCGCTTTCACGCAGCTTTGGATAGATTTCGTTGGTATAATCGCCGCCCTGGCAGGTCACAATAATGTCGAGCGCCTTCAGCGCTTCCAGATCGTAAGCATCCTGCAACGTGCCTGTGGTACCACCAAAGGACGGAGCAGCCTGGCCGAGCTGAGAAGTGGAGAAGAAGACCGGGCGGATAGCGTCGAAATCGCGCTCTTCAACCATGCGTTGCATGAGTACAGAGCCGACCATACCGCGCCAGCCGATAAAACCAACGTTTTTCATAGCATTTTTTTCCTGCTGAGGGTGTGTGCTGATTGTGCAAGCCAGTATTGAACTGGGATATGCTTCACATTACAAAATGCTGCCAAAGTCGCAAGCGAAATTAATCGATGATTGCCCGGCAATCAGAAATACAGCTAATTATCATAATAACCTTAGAGAGTTTCAGGGATAATTTACATGAGTGAAATCATTTCCGCCGCGGTTTTATTGATCCTTATTATGGATCCCCTGGGCAACCTGCCCATCTTCATGTCGGTGCTAAAACACACCGAGCCGAAGCGACGCCGGGCGATCATGATCCGCGAGCTGCTCATCGCCCTGCTGGTGATGTTTATCTTCCTGTTTGCGGGTGAAAAAATTCTCGCATTCCTGAACCTGCGTGCCGAAACCGTGTCGATTTCCGGCGGGATTATTCTGTTCCTGATTGCCATTAAGATGATTTTCCCGAGCGCGGAAGGCAGCAGCAGCGGCCTGCCTGCGGGTGAAGAGCCATTTATTGTGCCGCTGGCGATCCCCCTCGTCGCGGGCCCGACCATTCTGGCCACGCTGATGCTGCTGTCGCATCAGTATCCGAATCAGATGAGCCATCTGGTGATTGCCCTGCTGATTGCCTGGGGCGGGACGTTCATTATCCTGCTGCAGTCGTCCCTGTTCCTGCGCCTGCTGGGCGAAAAAGGGGTAAACGCGCTGGAACGCCTGATGGGGCTGATTCTGGTCATGATGGCAACGCAGATGTTCCTGGACGGGATCCGGGCGTGGATGAAGGGCTAGGTAAAAGCAAAATGGCCACTACGTGGCCATTTTTAGTGTTTGCTCCCTCTCCCCGTGGGAGAGGGCCGGGGTGAGGGCATCAGGCCGCAGAGGAAACATATTCGCCGGGTGGCGGCTTCGCCTTACCCGGCCTACAAAACTTAACCCTTACGAATCAAATACCGGTACGGTAGCGCCTCAGTCTGCTGTGCCACCAGCTCATGCTCCATAAAGGTACAAAAACCGGGAATGTCGCGGGTCGTGGCCGGGTCGTCGGCGATGATCAGCAGCGTTTCACCGGTCTGCATGTTGCGCACGGTTTTACGTACCATCATTACCGGTTCCGGGCAGCGAAGGCCCTGGGCATCAAGGGTGTGGTCTGGGCTGGAAAACAGGTCGGTCATGATCTTCTCGGTCAGGTAAAAACGGCTGTAGTTTACGCCCGGTTGCGATCAATGCAAACCAGGTTAACGATTGCGTAAAAACTAACCATTGCAATGTCCTGCCAAAGCAGTATCATGCTGCGGTTTTTATTGGGTTCCCTCACCCCAACGTATAAAAAGGTCACAATATGACGCAGTTTTCTGAATCTCAACGCGTAAAAGCGTTGTTCTGGCTTTCGCTTTTCCATTTGCTGGTGATCACCTCCAGCAACTATCTGGTGCAGCTCCCTATCTCCATCTTTGGTTTTCATACCACATGGGGCGCGTTCAGTTTTCCGTTTATTTTCCTCGCCACCGATCTGACCGTGCGTATCTTTGGCGCACCGCTGGCTCGCCGCATTATTTTTGCGGTCATGCTCCCGGCGCTGTTCATCTCGTACGGGGTTTCGTCTCTGTTTTATATGGGAAGCTGGCAGGGTTTTGAGGCGTTAACCCACTTCAACCTGTTTGTCGCCCGTATCGCCGCAGCAAGCTTTATGGCCTACGCGCTGGGGCAGATCCTCGACGTACACGTGTTTAACCGCCTGCGTCAGAATCATCGCTGGTGGATGGCCCCCACCGCCTCCACGCTGTTCGGTAACGTGAGCGATACGCTGGCCTTCTTCTTCATCGCCTTCTGGCGTAGCCCGGATGCGTTTATGGCCGAACACTGGATGGAAATCGCGCTGGTGGACTACTGCTTTAAGGTGCTCATCAGCATTGTCTTCTTCCTGCCCATGTACGGCGTGCTGCTGAATATGCTGCTGAAAAGGCTGGCAGATAAATCTGAAATCACGGCATTGCAGGCAGGTTAAGGGTTCGCTTTATCAGTTGTGATAAGATGAACGAATGAGCCGTTATGGCCGTTTATCGAAAGGAAGAAGTCAATGCGCAATCTGGTTAAATATGTCGGGATTGGCCTGCTCGTTGTGGGTCTTGCAGCCTGTGATAACAGCGACACGAAAACGCCTGCTCAGGGCGCATCCGCAGAAAGCAATGCGACCGGCCAGCCGGTGAATCTGATGGATGGCAAACTCAGCTTCTCTCTGCCAGCCGATATGACTGACCAGAGCGGCAAGCTGGGCACTCAGGCGAACAACATGCACGTTTACTCCGACGCAACCGGGCAGAAAGCGGTCATTGTGATTGTGGGCGACGACACCAGCGAAGATCTGGCCGTCCTGTCCAAACGTCTTGAAGATCAGCAGCGCGGCCGCGACCCGCAGCTGCAGGTCGTGACCAATAAATCCATCGAGCTGAAAGGCCATAAGCTGCAGCAGCTGGACAGCATCATCTCTGCGAAAGGCCAGACCGCTTACTCCTCTGTCGTGCTGGGCAAGGTCGATAACAAACTCCTGACCCTGCAGATCACCCTGCCAGCGGAAGATCAGCAGAAAGCGCAGACGGCTGCTGAAAACATCATTAACACCATCGTGATCCAGTAACGTTTCACGATGATGACGTGGCCTCCGGTGCCTGCACCGGGGGCCATTTTTTTAGCCGCCACGTCAGAAGCAAGGCCACGATCACCAGACCCGCTGCGGCAAGGTAGATCACCGGCACGCCTGCCCAGGCCATCACCAGCCCCGCCAGCGGGCCGGTAATGCCTAACGACATATCCATAAACACCGTATAGGTCGCCAGCGCGGCGCCCTGATTCTGCGGCGGCACGGCTTTAACCGCCACCACGCCCAGCGCCGGGAAGACCAGTGAAAAACCGGCTCCCGCGAGGAAGACGCCCACTTTCGCGACCCAGGGCACCATCGCTATTCCGGTCAGCAGCAGCCCGACAATTTCTATCGCAAAGCAGATCATCGCCACGTTCAGCCCACCCAGACGGTTGATGCCGTTAGGGAAAAGCAGGCGCGCGCCAACAAACGCACAGCTGAACAGGGTTAACGCAAAGGCCGCGCCGTCCCAGCCTTTGGCGTCATAGAACAGGGTAATGAAGGTCGCGATCACACCGAAGCCGGTGGTCGCCAGCGCCAGCGCCATACCGTACGGCCAGACGCGCCCCAGCACCGCCCGAAACGGCAGCGGCTTGCCCTTGCTGGCCTTCACTTTCGGGCGCGGCAGCGCAAACAGAATCGCCAGCAGCGCGACCGCCATGATGGTGACGGCCAGCCCATACAGCCCGCCAAACGCATAGCAGGCCACGCCGAGCGGCGCACCGAGCGCCATCGCACCGTAGGTGACAATCCCGTTCCAGGAGATCACCCGGCCAATGTGCGGCGCGCCTACCACCCCCACGCCCCACAGCGTCGAGCCGGTTCCCGCCAGGCTTTGCCCGATGCCGAGGATGACGCGGCCCAGGCAGAGGAGCGCCAGACTGACCAGCGGCCAGTGGCTGGCTGAGGCAGCCAGCAGGTAGCTTAGGCCACTGAGGAAGCAGCCGCACAATCCCACCACCACGATGCTTTTTGGACCGAACGTGTCCGCGTAGCGACCGGCATGCGGTCGGCTCAGGAGTGTCGCGAAATACTGCAGGCTAATCACCAGCCCCGCCCAGAAGGCACTGAAGCCCATCACGTCATGGACATAGCCCGGCAGGACCGCCAGCGGCAGGCCGATGGTGAGATAGCTGGCAAAGTTGAAAATAACAACGGAAACGATGCGCAGATTGAGGCGCAGTCCGCTCAGTGCCGTTTCAGCGGCAGGTTCGGGCATGGGGTTCTACCTGGATTTTTTACAACAGTGTTTACTATTACCACGCCCCAATAAGAAAATCAGCACCGACTTTCAGATTAACGGTGCCAGACGAAGCGAAGCCCGGGCACTACACTTACCGGGTCATCATATTAAGGAACACGCATGATCGCTAACCCGTCCGACAAAGCAGGACTCCACATCTTATTAAAGCTCGCCTGTCTGGTGGTTATCCTTGCGGGTATCCATGCTGCTGCTGACATTATTGTCCAGCTCCTGCTGGCGCTCTTTTTTGCCATTGTGCTTAATCCTCTGGTCACCTGGTTTCTTCGCCGGGGCGTCAGCCGTCCGGTCGCCATCACCATTGTCGTCATCGTGATGCTGATTGCCCTGACGGCGCTCTTCGGCGTGCTGGCGGCATCGCTGAGCGAGTTCTCCACCATGCTGCCGCAGTACAACAAAGAGCTGACGCGTAAGATTGTGGCGCTGCAGGAGATGGTACCTTTCCTTAATTTGCATATCTCACCTGAACGGATGCTGCGCAGGATGGATTCCGAGAAGGTCATGACCTACGCCACCACGCTGATGACGGGGCTTTCCGGCGCGATGGCCAGCATTCTGCTGCTGGTCATGACGGTGGTGTTTATGCTGTTTGAAGTCCGCCACGTCCCCTATAAGCTGCGCTTTGCGTTGAATAACCCCCAAATTCATATCGCCGGGTTACACCGGGCGCTGAAGGGGGTCTCAAAATATCTGGCGCTGAAAACGCTGCTGAGCGTCTGGACCGGGGTGATTGTCTGGCTGGGGCTGATGCTGATGGACGTGCAGTTCGCGCTGATGTGGGGCGTACTGGCCTTTCTGCTCAACTACGTGCCCAATATTGGCGCGGTGCTTTCCGCCGTGCCGCCGATGATTCAGGCGTTTCTGTTTAACGGTTTTTACGAATGCATGCTGGTTGGCGCGCTGTTCCTCGTGGTGCATATGGTGCTGGGCAATATTCTCGAGCCGCGCATGATGGGGCACCGGCTGGGCATGTCGACGCTGGTTGTATTTTTATCCTTACTGATTTGGGGATGGCTGCTGGGCCCGGTCGGCATGCTGCTGTCGGTCCCCCTGACCAGCGTGTGTAAGATCTGGATGGAAACCACCAAAGGCGGCAGCAAGCTGGCGATCCTGCTCGGGCCGGGGAGGCCAAAAAGCCGGTTGCCTGGGTAAGCACTCTCGTCTGGTTAGCCATTACCGGGGACAATAGATTATAGTAATGGTTTCGCCGCGAAACTTTGCGACTCTCTCTGTTTTGACTGAAGGCCAGACGTTATATGTACCAGGTTTTTCTGGGAAAAATCTCCTCGCTGAGCACCAATCGCTGGGCTGAAGCACTCTCCCGACACGCGCCCGAAGGCGCCCAGCGTGCGCGCTGGCTGGCGGGTCGCGGGTTGCTTTCGCGTCTGCTGGCCCCGAAGTCACTACCGGAGATTATCCACAACGAACAGGGGAAACCCCTTTTTGCCGGCGACTATCCGCTGTGGTTCAGCCTTAGCCACGCGGATGATGACATTGCGTTAATTATCAGTGACGAAGGTAACGTGGGCTGTTCACTGGAACGTATTCGCCCGCAGGATAACTGGCACACGCTCGCCAATGCCGTCTTCAGCGGTGCCGAGCATGAAGAGCTGGAAAAGGAAACGCCAGAGAGCCAGCTTACGGCGTTCTGGCGCATCTGGACGCGGAAAGAAGCGATCGTTAAACAGAGCGGCGGTCACGCCTGGCAAATGGTTAGCATTGACAGTACCGCCCGCGCATTTCACTCAGTCAGCCACTGCCGGATAGACTCGCTGAGTCTTGCGGTCTGTACCGCGACGCCCTTTGAGCTCAGGGCCGGGTTGATCCATTCTGCTGACGACGTGCTGGCCGAAAAATCGTCAACACACCCAGAATAATAAACCCGACCCCCACCAGCCCGTGCCAGGAGAAACGTTCTTCCCAGCCCGGCAGCAGGATCGCAGCGCCCCACACCAGGATATAGCTAAGACTCAGCAAGGCATACGCTTTGCTGAGCGCCATGCGATACAGCGCCAGATACCAGCAGCCCATCGAGGCCACATACCCCATCAACCCCAGCAGCAGCGCCCCCGTGCCGGATGAGAAGTGCCACAGCGCAGAAATAAGCGCCAGAACATCGCTGACCGGCGGCAATGCCTGCATCGCACTGCGCAGCAACAGCTGCGCGGCGCTGACTAACAGCACGCTGCATAAGGCCCAGAACGCCCCTTTCACAGGCTTCCTCCCAGGATAACAATCCCAATGATGATCAACCCTACCCCCAGCCAGTGATGCGATGCGACGGTTTCACGCCAGAATACCTTCGCCGCCAGCGTCACCCAGACAAAATTGAGGCTCAGCATAGGGTAGGCAATGCCGACAGGCAGGCGCTGCAGCACCACCAGCCAGACCAGCATCCCGCTGCCCAGCGCCAGCAGGGCCAGGCCAAGCCACAGCGCGATATGCACGCCACGCCGCCCGGCTTTCGCCGGACGGGTAGCCTGTTTCTGGCACAGCTGTCCTGCACAGCTGAGCAGGCTTGCCAGTATCAGCCAGATCCAGGTCATCACTTCGGCAGATACTGCAGGTAGGCCAGACGGCCCTGGATATACAGGCTGTCCGGTTCTGGCAGATTAGCCCGCGAAAGGTCATCGCGTTTTGACAGCAGGATAACCAGCGATACGCGTCCCTGCTGACGGTGCTCTGCCAGCCACTGCGCGAAGTCATCTTTACCGACAAAACGATCTTTCACATCAGGATAATCCAGCCCGTAGCGCAGTTCGCCACTCTGACCATACAGCGTGATGTCATTGCGCTTCAGCTCCCACGCCAGGCCAGCGGCCACGCCCACGTTATTGGCCAGCACGTAACGGCTGTCCTGAAGCGGCTCGCGCACGGTGTCGACCAGCGACTGCGGCTGTTTGGAATCCACCACCAGGTTAGGAATGGCGAAACCAATCAGCAGCGCCAGGCCCGCAGGGCAGAACGCCGCCAGCCACCAGCGCTGCTGGCTCTGCCTGAACGTAAACCAGCCTACCGCGGCCCAGATGAGGAACGCGACCACCGCGCAGAACACTTTATACAGTTCGACCGAGGTCCAGACCGGATGCTTAGACAGTCCCCACGGGGAGACCACCAGCGCCGCCACCACGCCGATAACGCCAAACGCCAGGTTAATCCCGCCGTTAATGCGCAACGCTCTGGCGCCTTTCTCCGCCGCGAGGCAGGCATAGCGCGCCATCAGGATCGCCAGCGGGGCAAAACACGGCAGGATGTAGGTCGGCAGCTTGCCTTTGGCGATGCTGAAGAACAGCAGCGGCATCACCACCCATCCCAGCAGATAGAACCCGCCACCCGCATTTTGTCGGTCATTCCAGCCGAGACGAAACGCGCCGGGCAGCAGTGCCAGCCACGGCAGGCTACCCGCAATCAGGAACGGTATGTAGTACCAGAACGGGGCTTTGTGCTGCGCGTCGCTCTGGGCGAAACGCTGAATATGTTCCACCCAAAAGAAGTAACGCCAGAAGTCAGGCTCACGCTGCGCAATGGCCAGCCCCCATGGCAGAACAATCAGCACGCAGCTCAGGATCGCGAGCCAGCCAAATATCAGCACCTCTTTCCAGCGCTTCTGGGCGATCACCCACGGCAGCACGCCAATCACCGGCACCGCCAGTGCCAGGAAGCCTTTGGTCATCACCCCCATCCCGCAGGCCAGCCCAAGCAGCACATAGCCGCCCGCTTTTCCGGCAACGGTTTGGGCCTGTGACGCCAGCCAGAAGCTGCACATCGCCGCCACCAGCCACAGGGTGATGATAGGATCCAGCACCGCATACGTGCCGATGCCATACACCAGGAACAGGGTCAGGAAGATCAGGCCGGAGAAAATGGCTGTCCGCTTATCCCGCCAGAGACGCCAGGCCATCCAGATAACCAGCAGCGCGGCTAAACCGGTGGAGAAGATGGACCCGGCGCGCACGGCGAGGTTCGTGTGCCCGAACAGCATCTGCCCGATGCTGTTGACCCAGTAGCCAGCAATTGGCTTTTCAAAGTAACGCAGCCCCAAGAAATGCGGGACAACCCAGTCTCCGGAGGCCAGCATTTCGCGGCTGATTTCCGCATAGCGCGTTTCATCAGGCTGCCAAAGCAGGCGGATATCGACCGGAATGAGGTAGTAAACGATAAACAGTGCGAGAAGCGCTAAGCCATAACGGGCTGTTTTCATGGGACCGGACTCACGGTTTGTTGATAACCAAGCCAGCCTTCCCGGCCAGCCAGTTCATTACGGACAACTTTTCCCACGGGCAGGGTACTGAGGTCGTCTGGCAGCAGCTCGCTCAACGGGCAGAATTCGATGCCCTCCTGAGCGGCCATCGTCAGCAGTTCGTCGAAATCATGCTGATACGCAATCCCTTCCACTTCGGCATGGATGGTATACACCGGCGTACCGGCGTCACGATGAATGCGGTCCAGAATGTAGCGATTGAACTCATCCGCCTTAACCTCGCGTCCAACCACTTCATCCCAGGTGGGAAGCGTGACCGGAATTTGCACCGTACCGTAGCGATTTTCGCCTAACAGCGGCAAAAAGGGCCCGGTTCCACGGCAATCGCTGTTGTAGCGAAACGCGAAGGCCTCTTTGGCCTTCACGACGCGCTGATCCGCACGCCATCCCGCCACGGCGGAGCAGCGCACGGGCTGACCGATAATGGCCTCCAGCTCCAGCATCCCACGCTCGACCTCACGAGACAGGCGCGGGATATCCCAGACGCCCGCCCAGGCTTGCCAGGCATGGTGATCCCAGGCGTGCAGACCCACCTCATGATGCTGCGCCGCCTCGCGGATTACCGCTTCATTACCCGCGCCGATGCGTCTGCCGGGCCAGGCGGTGCCGGCCAGCAAAATATCCCAGCCGTAGAGGGATGCTGCGCGCGAGCGCAGCATTTTGTACAGAAATGCCGGTTTAACCAGACGCCATAAATGGCGTCCCATGTTGTCAGGCCCCACGCTGAAGAAAATGCTGGAGCGCACACCGTGCTTGCTCAGCAGTTCCAGCAGTTTGGGTACGCCGTCACGCGTTCCCCTGAAGGTGTCGACATCAATGCGTAAACCGACTTTTTTCATGAGACCTGTTCCGACAGCTCCACGGTGCGCAGGAAGAAATCAAGCGTTTCATCAATGGTCTGTTCCATCTTCACGGTCGGCGTCCAGTTCAGGCAGCGCTTCGCATTGCGAATGCTTGGCTTACGGTGCTCAACGTCCTGATACCCTTTTCCGTAGTAGCTGCTGCTTTCCACTTCGCGGAAGCCGGCAAACGGCGGGAATTTATCGCGCAGCGGATGACGCTCAAAGCTGGCCAGCAGCATCTCGGCCAGCTCGCGAATGCTCGCTTCGTTGTCCGGGTTGCCGATGTTGATGATTTCACCGTTGCAGCGGTTATCTTTGTTTTCGATGATGCGGAACAGCGCTTCGATACCGTCGCTGATATCCGTAAAGCAGCGTTTTTGTTTCCCGCCTTCGATAAGCTTAATTGGCGAGCCTTCTACCAGGTTCAGGATCAGCTGGGTGATCGCACGGGAGCTGCCAATACGCGCCGCGTTCAGGTTGTCCAGACGTGGCCCCATCCAGTTGAACGGACGGAACAGGGTAAAGCGCAGGCCCTCTTTCTCACCGTAGGCCCAAATCACGCGGTCCAGCAGCTGTTTGGAGACGGAGTAAATCCAGCGCTGTTTGTTGATCGGCCCGACCACCAGGTTGGAGGTGTCTTCATCGAAGTTCTTATCGGTACACATGCCGTACACTTCAGAGGTGGACGGGAAGATGATGCGCTTGTCGTATTTCACGCAGTCGCGGATGATCTTCAGATTCTCTTCGAAGTCCAGCTCAAACACGCGCAGCGGGTTACGGGTGTACTCGATTGGCGTGGCAATAGCGACCAGCGGCAGCACCACGTCGCATTTTTTAATGTGGTATTCAATCCACTCGGAATGGATGCTGATGTCCCCTTCCACGAAGTGGAAGCGCGGGTTGTCGAGGAAGCGGCTGATCGCATCCGCGCCGATATCCAGACCGTAAATCTCGTAGTTATCGTCCTTAAGCAGACGTTCGGTCAGGTGGTTACCGATAAAACCGTTCACGCCGAGGATCAGCACGCGGGTGCGGCGTTTGATGGCAACAACCGGTGCGCTGGTGATCAGCGCCCCAGCCACCAGGCCCAGCGACTGCGCCAGCTGTGTGCCCTGAACGTACAGGCCATTGTCGGTTTGTCCGGTAACGATCTCCAGTGCCTGCTCGCCGCAGCTCACAATCAGCGGGGAGACGGAGACGACGGTACCCGGTTTTGCCGCTGGAATGTCGTCACGCACGCGGGATTTCCAGACGATGAATTTGCTTACGCCCGCAAAGCTGTAGGCGCCCGGCCACGGATCGGTTACGGCGCGCACCAGGTTGTGCAGCTGGCGGGCCGGTTTGTTCCAGTCCAGACGACCATCTTCCGGCGCGCGGCGACCAAAGCTGCTTGCCTTGCTCTCATCCTGCGCGGTTTCGCTGAAGGTGCCGCTGAGGATGGCGGGAAGCGCGTCACGCAGCAGCGTCTGTGCCGTCGCGTTCAGCTTGTGATGCAGCTGCAGCGCAGTTTCGTCCGCATCAATAGCGACCTTCTGCTGTGCCACGATAGCGCCCGCATCCGCACGGTGCACCATGCGGTGCAGCGTCACGCCCGTTTCCGTTTCACCGTTCACCAGCACCCAGTTCAGCGGGGCGCGGCCACGGTAGGCCGGCAGCAGAGAACCGTGAAGGTTAAAGGCGCCTTTTGCGGCCAGGCCTAAGATCTCGTCGGAGAGCAGGTTGCGATAGTAGAACGAGAAGATCACATCAGGCGCGAGCGCGCGGATGCGATCCACCCACAGCGGGTGATTTACGTCGTCCGGCGCATAAACCGGGATCCCACGCTCGGCGGCGATACGCGCCACGGAGCCGAAAAAGTTATTCTCTCCGGCGGTGTCCGGATGGGTAAAGATTGCCGCAATGTCATAGCCCGCTTCCAGCAGGGCCAGCGTGCCCGTGCACCCCATATCGTGATAGGCAAATACAACAGCTTTCATGGGTGAATTTCCTCTTGAGATGCTTTGTGTTCCTGACGGACAACACGTTGAATAAAGTAGCGCGGACGCGCGCGAACATCGTTATAGATACGGCCAATGTATTCACCGAGAAGGCCCATTCCGACAAACTGGGCGCCGATGAACATAAACAGCACGGCAAAGAGCATGAAGACCCCTTCCGCCGCCCACTGCGGGCCAAAGACCAGTCGCAGTACCACCAGCAGAACGGACAGCGCAAAACCGGCCACGGCGATGATGCTGCCGAACACGCTCAGCAGACGCAGCGGCGTGGTGGTCAGGCAGGTGATGAGGTCATACATCAGGTTGATGAGACGCATAAAGCTGTACTTCGATTCCCCGTGCTCGCGCTCGGCGTGCAGAACCGGGATTTCCGTTGCCTTACGGGCAAAGGTGTTCGCCAGAATCGGAATGAAGGTGCTGCGCTCATGGCAATGCAGCATGGCGTCGACAATATGGCGACGGTAGGCGCGCAGCATGCAGCCGTAGTCACCCATCGCTTTACCGGTGGTGCGCTGGATCAGGCGGTTAATGGTGCGTGACGCCAGCTTACGGAACAGGCTGTCCTGGCGGTTCTGACGTACCGTGCCGACCACGTCATAACCTTCATCGGCTTTGGCAACCAGGCGCGGGATCTCTTCCGGCGGGTTTTGCAGGTCAGCATCCAGGGTGATGATCAGATCGCCCGTGACGTGGCTAAACCCCGCCATAATCGCCGAGTGCTGGCCGTAGTTGCGGTTGAGCAGCACGGCTACGATGTGGCTGCCTTCAACCTGCGCGGCTTCGGTCAGCATCAGTGCGGAATTATCGCTACT
Source organism: Enterobacter pseudoroggenkampii (assembly GCF_026420145.1). Classification (NCBI taxonomy): domain Bacteria; kingdom Pseudomonadati; phylum Pseudomonadota; class Gammaproteobacteria; order Enterobacterales; family Enterobacteriaceae; genus Enterobacter; species Enterobacter pseudoroggenkampii. The sequence goes on along the minus strand of NZ_JAPMLV010000007.1, from coordinate 59,123 downwards.
GCCGTCATCCACCAACAGAATTTCATAAGCCTTGCCCATCGTGTCACAGGCGGCCGTTGTACGGCGGATCAGCTCGGGCAGGCTCTCCTGCTCGTTATAAACCGGGATGACCACGGAAACTTTTTGTACAGGTGGTGCACTGAACATATCAATGTCCTGCAAGCTGATGGAGTGCGGTAATGACACGGGTTGTGTCGTCATGAGTCATGTCCGGGAAAAGAGGGAGGGAACAAATACGCGCGCTATTCCATTCAGAATTCGGGAGCGATACATCAGGAAAACGCTCGCGGTAGTATTTTTGGGTGTGCGCCGCGCGGAAATGGAGACCGGTACCGATGCCTTTCTCTTTCAGAGCCGCCATCAGGTTGTCGCGGGAAATTCCACAGCGCGCTTCATCAACACGAATAATAAACAGGTGCCAGGCGTGCACGTGCGGCCATGACGGAATGGTGAGCGGCTGGAACGGCGTATCGGCCAGCTCCCGCAGGTAGCGTTCAGCGATTTCCTGGCGGCGTTTATTGGCCTCTTTCAGTTTACCTAACTGCACCAGCGCCAGCGCGGCGTTAATGTCCGCCAGGTTGTATTTATAGCCCGGCGCGATCACTTCCGCCTGCGGCGCACGACCATGCGTCTGGCGGTCATAGGCATCTACGCCCAGGCCGTGGAATTTCAGACTGCGGATCCGCTGTGCGAGCTGGGCATTATCCGTGACGACTAAGCCGCCTTCCGCGCAGGTCATATTTTTAATGGCGTGGAAGGAAAAAATCGCCGTCCCTTTCCAGCCCACGTGACGGTTCTTGTAGTACGTTCCGGCGGCATGGGCCGCATCTTCAATCACCGGAATACCGTGACGTTCACCGATGGCATGGATAGCGTCGATGTCACACGGCGCGCCGGCATAGTGAACGGGAATAATGGCTTTAGTGCGCGGGGTAATGGCGGCTTCAACGGCTTCTGGCGTCACCATTAATGTATCTTTGTCCACATCAATCATGACCGGTGTGGCACCCAGCAACACGATCATATTTAGCGTGGAGACCCAGGTCTGGGAAGGGGTAATGACTTCATCGCCCGGGCCAATATCCAGCGCCATCAGCGTGACGTGCATACCCGCGGTGGCTGAACAGACGGCAATCGCATGCTGATTCCCGGTAAGTTGACAGAATGCCTCTTCAAGCTCCTGATTCTTAGGCCCCGTGGTGATCCAGCCCGACATCAAAACGTCCTGAAGCGCCGCAATTTCCTCAGCGCCCATCGACGGTCGCGAAAAAGGCAGAAAATCACTCATTATTAATTTCCTTGCTGTATTAAAGGCGTCATCTATTACTGCGCTGTCGTAATGGGCAGCTCAATGGGATCATGCAAGATGGTTATTAAATAAAGACCAAATAAAATTAAGTCGCTATAACAGTTATGTCAACAAACCATCAACTGAAGCAAAAGTAGCGCCGTTTTCTTAGGAAAAAATTAAGACAGGCGAAGAGCGGAAGGGAAACAGCACATAGAATAGGATAGAAAATCGTTTTACAACAGCAGGATAGTCATTCTAACTATTTTTTTGTTTTTTTGTGTGTGGACTCACAGCGATTACTCTACTATTTCATTTCGTTTACATTAAAATTATAAGAAAAGTAAATGAATACTCAACCAAAATAAAAATCCCGGAGGTTTGGGTGGGAATTCCGTCATCCTCCGGGAACTTTCTATTAATATCAATTGTCGCGCATTCAACTGTCGCGCTTAGTTAAGATTAGCAGGAAAATCATTCGGCAATTCGCTGGCGGCGCAGGCGATAACGCTTTCATTATTTGCGCCGCAGTCGCGCACAAAGGTGATCGTGGCAAATTCATCAATCACTTCCGTTGGATACGCCGGCCCTGCATCGCGATAGCTATTCATCAGCGGAATATGGTCGTTCTGGAAGCAGACGGTTTTTTCCGGGTTGTTCATGACCCAGCGCGGGAAGAAGATGGTGCCGTGGAACAGTTTGTCGCCCAGGTTCACAATCAGGCTGACGTCGGTGCCTGTTGGCTCGGTCCAGGAAATTTTATAGATGCTCTCCCCTACCCGCACGATGTAAGCCTGCTGATCTTTCACCCAACGGTTTGCCACAAGGCCGCTGTGAATACGGTAATCCAGGGTCGTCTCATTTTTGACGTAAATCTCGTAGTTCCAGCCGTTGTCGTAGGTATAAACAAGGTGTTTGCCAACGAAACCGCTTAAGTCGTGTTTGTCGAAGGTGTTCATAAGATGTCTCCTTTGTTTTGATGAGACGATCGTACCCCTTCAAAAAATGGATGAATAACGCTATGTTTTAATCAAATTCATCCAAATTTTAGATAAATCATGCATAAGACGACGCTGGAACAATGGTCCTTACTGGAACGAGTGGTGGAAGCGGGCAGCTTTGCCAAAGCCGCAGAAGAAACCCACCGCAGCCAGTCTTCGGTGAGCTATAACCTGTCGCTGCTGCAGGAGCGGCTCGGCGTGGCGCTCCTGGTCCCGGAGGGGCGACGGGCGGTGTTAACCCCGGCCGGTGAGCTTCTTCTCAGCCAGGTTAAACCGCTGCTGAAAGCCTTTTCGTATGTTGAGACGCGCGCAGCGACCCTTCGCAACGGGATGCGCACGCGGTTGGATCTGGTGGTGGACTCCATTTTCCCGCGCCGCCGCCTGTTCGCCATTCTGCGCCAGTTCCAGCAGCTGTATCCGCAGACCCAGGTCCGTCTCACCGAAGTGCTGGAAAATACCCGCGCCGACGCCATTAACGACGAAGCCGATGTGATGATCTTAACCCGCCGCCAGGACATTACCGGGCTCGGCGAATGGCTGATGAATATCGACTTTGTTGCCGTGGCCCATCACCAGCATCCCCTCTTTCACCTCGACGCGCCGCTAAATGATGAGATGCTGCGCCCGTGGCCGCTTATCCAGATTGCGGACAGCCAGCCCGCCGCGCGCGCGGCCGGTGAGTCGTGGACCTTCTCCACCATCGATGCCGCCATAGAGGCCGTCCTCTCTCAGGTCGGCTACGGCTGGCTGCCAGAGGAACGCATCCAGACCCAGCTGGATCAAGGCGTCCTGAAACGCCTGCCGCTGAGCCACGGTGCGCGCAGAGCAACGCCGCTTCACCTGATTGTTAAGCGCTCCCTCGCCCCGCTTGACGAGCAGGTGGAGACGCTGCTGCGCCTTTTTAGCCAGGAGCCGTCATCCTCACCTGCTACGCTTTAAGGTCCGAACGTTAAAACGATAAGGAGCTGATGATGAAAATCGACTTTACGGGGAAAGTGGCGCTGGTGACCGCCTCAACCGGCGGGATCGGGTTCGCCATTGCCAGAGGGCTGGCAGAAAGCGGTGCCGAGGTGATCGTCAATGGCCGCAGCACGGAATCGGTGAACAAAGGCATTCAGCAGCTGCAGCAGGTGGTGCCGGGCGTACAGGTGCGCGCCGCGATTGCCGATCTCAGCACGGCGGAAGGGGTCGAGTCGCTGCTGAAGGTGGCGAATAACGTCGATATTCTGGTTAACAACGCCGGGATTTACGGCCCGCAGGATTTCTATGCCACCGACGATGAAACCTGGGAGCGTTACTGGCAGACCAACGTGATGTCCGGCGTGCGTCTGTCCCGCGCCCTGCTGCCGGGCATGGTGCAGAAAGGCTGGGGACGCGTGGTGTTTATCTCCTCCGAGTCGGCCTGCAATATCCCGGCGGATATGATCCACTACGGCGTGACCAAAACGGCACAGCTCTCGCTGGCGCGCGGGCTGGCGAAGTTCGTGGCAGGGAGCGGCGTGACGGTCAACAGCGTACTGCCAGGCCCGACGATGTCGGACGGTTTTGCAGAGATGATGAAAGATGAAATCGAAAAAACCGGCAAATCGCTGGAGCAGCTGGCGAAAGAGTTTGTGATGGCCAACCGCCCCAGCTCGGTGATCCAGCGCGCGGCCACGGTTGAAGAGGTGGCCAATATGGTGATTTATGTCTGTTCGCCACAGGCCTCCGCCACCTCCGGCGCGGCGTTACGCGTCGACGGCGGCGTCGTGGATGACATTATTTAATGTTGTCAGGCATCACTTGCCGCAACACGTCGGGCGGAATGGAGCAATCTGCGCGCCGCAATGCGTGATTCCGCCCCGCGGTTACCGGGTGATTTCCCCTTTCTGGTATGGATCGAGAATACGCGAGCGCAGCGGATCCGTTGCCTGATGCTTCAGGGCAGATTTCGCTGGCGATACTGCCAGTTCATGGTTCATCGATAACATCGACGCGGGAAGTTGAAAACTCATTGCAGAAAACGAAGCAAAACTTAACGTGAGGATTGAAATAAGCGATCTAAGAGTCATATCAAGAAAGAGGTAGTGAGTGAGTTTTTCCTTCCCTGTGGGGGCCAAAGGGTTCCCCTAAATATCGTGCGATGTGGCGATAATATAGACAGATCGTTTTTTCACCAATTCTTATCGAGGCCAAAAATGGACTCACTTTGAGATCGCAAGATCGAGAAAAAATGGTGGTGATGTAAGGACTGTCCTGGTAAAGCAGGTAAACTGATCCACAGAATGTGTATTTCAGCTAAGACGTATTTATGACCAATATGATTGCCGACGAGACGGTGGCGAAATCCAGCGTGCTCTCTGTCTTTGACTTTGATGGGACATTAACGCACCACGACAGCTTTATTCCTTTCCTGCGCTTTGCCTTCGGGAAACGTTACTTCGCGGGTCGTCTGGTGCGTATGGCGCTGCCCACGCTCCACTGCGTGCGTCGTAAGCTGACGCGCGATGAGCTAAAGGAAGTGCTGATCAAAACGTTCCTGACGGGCGTGGATGAACACTGGTTGCGCCAGCAGGCGGAAGCCTTTTGCGAAAAATACTGGAACAAGCTGATGCGTCCCGAAGGGGTTCTGGCGGTGGCGGCTGAGGTGAATTCCGGTGCGGAGGTGACCATCTGTTCCGCCTCTCCGGCGCTGGTGCTTCAGCCGTGGGCTGACAAACTGGGCATTAAGCTGATTGGCACGCAGCTGGAAGTGAAAGATGGCAAGCTGACAGGGCGCATCACGGGCCACAACTGCCGCTGCGCCCAGAAGGTGGCAAGGCTTGAAAAAGTGTATGGCGATCTGAACGCCTATCACCTGCGCGCCTGGGGAGACACCCGCGGCGACCACGAGCTGCTGGCGGCGGCGCAGGATCCGCACTGGCGGCACTTCCACCCGCCGCGCAAGCGCCGGAATTCACCGATTAAGGGTTAGGTGCGCTCTGGTGCCCTCACCCCGGCCCTCTCCCACAGGGAGAGGGAGAGGGAGAAAAGCGGTACATCAGGCCTCACGTTTTCCCGGGAACATCACGCTCGCAATAATCCCCAGCGCCAGCACGCCTAGTACCACAAACAGGCTGGCCGTCGCGCCAATGCTGTAACCATGATGCCAGAAGTGGTCGGTGGCATTTAACCCCAGCTTGAACGCCACGAAGAACAGCAGCAGCACCACGGCTTTCTCGAGGTGTACCAGGTACTGCTTCAGCGCTTCCAGCACGAAGTAGAGCGTACGCAGGCCAAGAATGGCGAACATCATGGCGCTGTAGATAATCAGCGGTTCGCGGCTCACGGCAATAATGGCCGGCACGGAGTCAAACGCGAACATCACGTCAGAGAGCTCAACGACGGCCACGCAAAGCAACAGCGGTGTCGCATAGCGCTTCGCCTTCTTCACGCGGCCGACCATCACGTCCTGGTTTTCCGGCTTCTCCAGCTCCGCATCCACCTCTTTCTGCGTCAGAATAAAGGCATTGCTGCTGATTTTCGGCCAGACCGGATAGAAGCGCTTCACCAGGCGATAGGCGAGATGACCCGAGTAATCTTCCACTTCGTCGCTCTCTTCATTACGTCTGAGCATCATCACCGCCGTCCAGCCAACGACCAGCGCGAAAATCACCTCAACGTACGGCCCCAGGCTTAACAGGCTGGTGCCGATAGCCACGAAAATACCGCGGAAGACAATCGCCCCCAGCACGCCCCAGTAGAGCACGCGGTGACGGTACTTATCCGGCACGCCGAACCAGGCGAAGATCGCCATCATCACAAACAGGTTATCGACGGAGAGCACCTCTTCCAGCGCATAGCCGGTAAGGAACAGGCTCGCCATCTCGGCGCCGTGGTGAACGTACAGGAACCCGGCGAAGGCCATCGCCATCATGACCCAGAAGATGGACCACATTGCGGCGCTTTTCAGCGAGATCGGTTTGTCGTGACGGTGCATAAAGAGGTCGATAAACATCGCCCCAACGGCCATCACCACAAAGACAACAACGGTTTCCGTCGGGAAACCGAGATGAGCAGCAGACATACAAAACCCTTTTGGCAGACAAAACACAGAACCATGCAAACTGGCGTAAACCAGGAACAGAAAAGGGCGGGCCGTTAATCAGCCTCTTCGCCCTCAAAATCGCAGCCATCTGGCCGCGCAAGGAGGAGTACTTTACCTTACCAGACGGGGATCGTGCATCTGCCGTTTAAGCGCTCATGCCGCGCAAACGCTGCAGCACCGCCACCAGAACCGCCACAGACCAGCCTACCATCAACGCGCCCACCAGCCCTTCCACCCCACCGATGAGCCGCCAGTGCTGAGGTAACGTGACGTCGCCGTACCCTACCGTCGCATAGCTCACCAGCGAAAAGTAGAAGCTGGTGTTCCAGTCATTAAACGCGTCGATGACAAAATAAAACGCAGCAAACAGCCCGGCTTCCAGGAGATGGGCGAAGATCATGGAGATCACGATACCGACATTGCGTAAAACAATGCGTACCGCAGAATCGACTTCTAATGTGATGAATTTTAAAACGCCAAACATCCACAGCGAATGAATCACCACGGTTAGGGTAAGTAAAATAATAATACTGAGAAGCTGCATGATGCGTGCTCGACCAAAAGGAATATGGCCCCACTAACGCGGCGGGGCATCTGGTCGAAGCTTAGTTGAACGGAGCCGAAAAGTTGGTGCAATAATTGCGTTGCGTGATTATTTCCCTACCAGCCCGTCCTGTTTGCGGTTGGTCAGCAGCTGTAAGCGATATCCAGAGCGCACTATCTGTGAGTCACCTCTTATTTACACCATTTAAACCTTCCATTAACTGGATAAAAAGAACGCGCCGTCGCTATAGTGGTTTTGTTTAATAAAACTAAGTTGTACCTAATAAAACAAAGAACACACCCTGCGAGGATACAATGACAGAACATTTACGTAACGGCGCGACCGCCACCGAGGATATAGAAAGAGAGACGATGCGGAAGGTGATCTGGCGTATTCTCCCGTTTCTGATTGTCAGTTACCTGGTCTCGATTATCGATCGCGGGAATATCGGCATGGCTTCGCTGCAGATGAATGAGGACCTTGGCCTCAGCAAAGCGGCGTTTGGCTTCGCCAGCAGCCTTTACTTCGTGGCCTATTTTTTGTTTGAGGTACCCAGTAACCTGGCCATGCAGAAAGTCGGCGCCCGGCTGTGGATCCCGCGCATTATGATCAGCTGGGGCATTGTCTCCATGGGCATGGCGCTGGTTCAAAATACCACCTCGCTCTATATCGTCCGCTTTCTTCTCGGTGCCGCAGAGGCGGGCTTCTTCCCGGGCGTTGTGCTGTATCTGACCTGGTGGATCCCTTCCCGCTACCGCGCGCGCATTATTGCGTCCTTTATGGTCGCCATCCCGCTCGCTAACTTCATCGGCTCCCCGCTTTCCGGGTTGATACTGTCGCTCGATGGCTGGCTGGGTCTTCGCGGCTGGCATCTGCTGTTCATTATTGAAGGCTTACCTGCGGTACTGCTGGGTATTGCGGCCTGGTTTATTCTCCGGGATCGCCCTCATCAGGCGAAATGGCTCAGTGATGAACAGAAAAAATGGCTGGGAACCACGCTTGAGACCGAGCGGAGCCAGCAAAAGAACATCGGACACCAGACGACGTGGCAGCTGCTGAAGCATCGCCAAATCTGGCTGATGGCGCTGATTTACGCGGGCGCATCCTCCGCGGGCACTACCATCAGCGTCTGGTCCCCTCAGCTGCTGAAATCCTTCCATCTCGATAATCTTGAGACAGGTCTGTTTAACGCCATCCCTTACGGTCTGGCATCGGTTCTGATGATTGTCTGGGGACGACACTCCGATCGCACCAACGAACGCCGCTGGCATACCGCGCTGACGCTGTTCATGATTGCCGCCGGCGTGTTCGCTGCCTTTGTAAGCGTCTCGCTCTTTGCCACTATCGTGATCCTGAGCATTATCCTGACAGGCGCGTATTCTATGAAAGGGCCTTTCTGGGCGCTGGCATCCGGCTGGATGAGCAGCTCCTCGGCGGCGGCGGGGCTGGCCGCGATTGGCGCCATCGCGAATCTGATTGGCGGGGCGGTCATGGTAAATGCCTACGGCATGATCAGCGAGCGGACGGGCAGCTACACGCTGGCTATGCTTCCGCTGGCCGCGCTGTGCCTGGCCGGGGGTATCGCGGTGCTCATTATGGGACGGCAGGCCCGCAACGCTCAGCTACACGAAAAACAGGTCACGCATTAATGATGACAGAAGCGGGACACGCGTCCCGCTTCTGCGATTAAAGATTTTCTTCCGCCGCGTCGCTCGTTTCACCAAAGAACTGCTGACAGAAGGGCTTACTGGCTCCCATTTTCTGCGACAGACGGCTGGCCGCCGCCTTCATCAAAGGCCCTATCTCCTTCTCACGACGATCTTCCGTCAGCCGTGAGATGGGGCCGGTCAGGGCTAACGCCGCAACCAGCTTGTCGTGAACGCCGAAGACGGGCATCGCAAACGCCGCGGTGTGGGGATCGCGTGCGCCTGACGTGTAGAAAGGGAGTTCAGCGTCTCCCTCTGTCAGGCTCTCATTGAGCCCCCAATGGCGCAATACCTTACTGATGGCCGAATTATCGAGCGGGAACTGGCTGCCGGGAAGATTGCTGTGTCGCAGGCCGTGCGACGCTTCAGCGCGAAACAGGCAAAGGCGCTGCCCGCCCTCCAGCACATACCAGCTGGCACTCTCCTGAGACGCCAGAGAGAGCGCCTGAAGCTCTGGCTGAACCACCCGGGAAAGATGGAAAGATTGTTCATACAGCTTGCCGAGGTAAAGCAGACGTGGGCCAAGCGCATAATTGCCGTCTTCATGCCTGACGACGTAATTCATCCGTTCAAGAGAATTCATCAAGCGGTAAACCGTGGTTTTGTGATAACCCGACAGCTGTGCCAGCGCGGTCAGCGTCAGGCTCTCATCTCCAGGACGGAAGCAATCCAGTAAAGCCAGCGCTTTTTCAACCGCTACAACGCCTTCATTCCCCATCATTATCTCCTTGTTAGCCCGGCAGTGAGTGTACCTCAAATTTTGTGAGTCACTTCGTGTTTACATCACAAACGCCACCTCGGGTCTGGCTAAAAGGAAAGCAACACCGCTATAGTTGTTTTGTACTGTACACCTACATTGTACCAAGTAAAACAATATGGAGGCATTCATGTCCGTTTCTGAAAAAAAACCGATTAATCGCCAGTTCGAACGCGTTTCTGCCGAGGACGTTCACCGGGCTGCCGAGTATCAGGCAGCCATTCTGGCCGACGTGGCCGGTCGCCGCGGTACGCTTCATGGCCGCATCAAACCGCTGGCCCCACACATGTCCGTTGCGGGTCCGGCCATCACCGTGGAAGTCCGTCCGGGTGATAATCTGGCGATTCATGCCGCGATGGCGGTGGCGCAACCCGGCGATGTCCTGGTCGTCGATGGCAAAGGCGACCTGAGCTGCGCGCTGCTGGGCGAAATAATGGCCACTCAGGCTCAGGCGAGCGGCATTGCGGGCATCATTATTGACGGCGCTGTACGTGACGCCGATTCCCTGAGCAAAGGCCACTACCCTGTCTTTTCTGCCGGTCTGAATCCCTGCGGCCCGACAAAGTTAATTTCTGGCCGGGTTAATCATCCCATTTCAGTCGCTGGGGCGACGGTTCAGGCCGGGGATCTGGTTGTCGCGGATATCGACGGCGTGGTCGTCATCCCGCGCGATGAGGTTCAGCAGGTCATCGCGCTGGCAAAAGAAAAGCTGGAGATGGAGACCCGGCGTCTTGCCGCCATCCGTGAAGGTGATTTACGTCCACACTGGCTTGATGACGCGCTTCGTAAGGCAGGCATGTTAGCTGACGGGGAGACGCTGTGATGGGGGGCAAAGACGTAATTCTGGTTACCGGAAGCGACCTGGCGGAGCAGGCCATGGTGATGTTGCAGGGCTTTGAGGTGGTGTTTGCAGGCCGCCAGCCCACAGAAGATGACCTGATCGCGCTGTGTGAACAACACAATCCCGTGGCGATTCTGGTTCGTTATGGCCGGATCACCGCGAAAGTGATGGATGCCGCCCCGGCTCTGCAGGTTATTTCCAAGCACGGAAGCGGGATCGATGTGATAGACCAGACGGCAGCGGCCGGGCGCAATATCGCCGTCCGTGCTGCACCAGGCGCAAACGCAGCGGCAGTGGCTGAACATACCTGGGCGCTGATCCTCGCCTGCGCAAAGTCCGTGGTGCCTCTGGACAAGCGGCTGCGGGACGGGCACTGGGATAAGGCGACGCATAAATCCATTGAGCTGGAGGGATTGACGCTGGGGCTAATCGGATTGGGCGCTATCGGCTCGCGCGTGGCAAATATTGGTCACGCCTTCGGCATGAAGGTGCTGGCTTACGATCCCTATGCTAAGTCCATGCCTGCCCTGTGCGAACGCGCAGAAACGCTGACCGGGCTTCTTTCCCGTTCCGATGTTATCTCTTTGCACTGTCCGCTAACCGATGAGAACCGGGGGATGATCAATAGCCAGACGCTTGCACACTGCAAGCGGAACGCTATTCTGGTCAATACGGCACGCGGTGGACTGATCCACAGTGAATCATTACTGGCGGCGCTCCGGGATGGCACGCTGCACAGCGCAGCGCTGGACAGCTTTCCCCACGAGCCGCTGACGGCGCCGCACCTCTGGCAATCCGTAGAAAACGTGGTCATTTCACCGCATATTGGCGGCGTTACCGCAGCGTCATATATCAGGATGGGGACCGTGGCCGCGAGCAATATTCTGGCCGTGACGGACGTCACCACCGTCAGCCCGTAAAGCCAACCGCGACGAGTGGCAGCGCGTTGATGTCACTTGTCTTCTGCCAGCGCCTGAGCACACGCCCAGGCACTTGCCCATGCCCACTGGAAGTTGTAGCCGCCGAGCCAGCCGGTCACATCCATCACTTCGCCAATAAAATAGAGCCCCGGCACGTTGCGCGCTTCCATGGTGCGGGAAGAGAGCTCATTCGTATCGACCCCGCCCAGGGTCACTTCCGCCGTACGGTAGCCTTCCGTGCCGTTTGGCTGCACGCGCCAGTTTGTCAGGGTCTCTACCAGCACCTCCTGCTCGCGGCTGTTGAGCTGCTTGAGCGACACGTCGGGGATCTGCCCCAGCACCTGCAAACATTCCACCAGACGCTTCGGCAGCTGCATTGCCAGCGTGTTTTTCAGGCTCTGATTCGGGTGCGCGGTACGCTGCTCGTTAAGGAACGCGTCGAGATCGCAGTCCGGGAGCAGGTTAACCGTGACAAACTCCCCCGGCTGCCAGTAGCTGGAGATTTGCAGTACCGCGGGGCCGGAGAGGCCGCGATGGGTAAAGAGCAGATTTTCACGGAACACCGTCCCGTCTTCGGCGGTAATGACGGAGGGAACAGACACGCCAGACAGCGTCTGAAGCTGTTCGAGAAGCGGTTTATGCAGCGTGAACGGCACTAGCCCGGCGCGCGTGGGCAAGACTTTCAGGCCAAACTGTTCGGCAATCTTATAGCCAAACGGGGAAGCGCCCAGACCCGGCATGGACAGGCCGCCGCTGGCGATCACCAGATTATCGGCGCTGACGGTTTCACCGTTGAGCTGTAGCGTATAGCCCTGGTCGTCGCGGGTGACTTCCAGCACCTCGGTACGCAGGCGCATGACGACGCCGCCCTTCTCGCACTCGGCCACCAGCATATCGACAATCTGCTGCGCGGAGTCGTCGCAGAACAGCTGGCCCAGCGTCTTCTCATGCCATGCGATACCGTGCTTACCGACCAGGTCGATAAAATCCCACTGGGTATAACGCGCCAGCGCAGATTTACAAAAATGACGGTTTTGGCTCAAATAGGCCGCGGGTTCAACATACAGGTTAGTAAAGTTGCAGCGCCCGCCGCCGGACATCAGGATCTTACGGCCTGGCTTTTTACCGTTATCCAGCAGCAGCACGCGACGACCCGCCTGTCCGGCCATCGCCGCACAAAACATACCCGCCGCACCGGCGCCAATTACCACGGCATCAAACCTTTCCACGTCAAAACCCTCATTGTTAACTGCCGCGGATTGTAAAGTTTCCTCTGTGGTCACACCAGCGTAAAAAGATATTACAAAGCCATTCCCTTGAAATTTAAAGAATATCCTTTCAGGCACTTTTCTCAAATCAGGTGGTATGTCAAAAAAAGTCTATATTTCACTTTGCCCGTTGCGCATTTGTCCTGGATAATGCGCCGCGTTCATGTCCTCAAAATGGCGTAACGTCCTATGCTACATTTGTTTGCCGGCCTGGATTTACATACCGGGCTTTTACTATTGCTTGCTCTGGTTTTTGTACTGTTTTACGAAGCGATCAACGGCTTCCACGACACTGCAAACGCAGTAGCGACGGTTATCTACACTCGCGCAATGCGATCGCAGCTTGCGGTTGTTATGGCGGCGGTATTTAACTTTTTTGGTGTCCTCCTGGGCGGACTGAGCGTTGCGTATGCGATTGTGCATATGCTGCCAACGGATCTGCTGCTTAACGTAAGTTCTGGCCATGGCCTCGCTATGGTGTTCTCAATGCTGCTTGCTGCAATTATCTGGAACCTCGGTACCTGGTATTTCGGCCTGCCTGCATCCAGTTCTCACACCCTCATCGGCGCGATTATCGGTATCGGGTTAACCAACGCCCTCATGACCGGTACATCGGTTGTTGATGCGTTAAATATCCCGAAAGTACTGGGGATCTTCGCCTCACTCATCGTCTCCCCTATCGTGGGTCTGGTGGTGGCAGGCGGGCTGATCTTCATCCTGCGTCGTTACTGGAGCAATACCAAAAAACGCTCCCGTATTCACCTGACGCCAGCAGAGCGTGAAAAGAAAGACGGCAAGAAAAAGCCGCCATTCTGGACGCGTATCGCCCTGATCATTTCCGCTATCGGCGTGGCTTTCTCACACGGCGCGAACGATGGTCAGAAAGGCATTGGTCTGGTGATGCTGGTACTGATTGGCGTTGCTCCGGCAGGCTTCGTGGTTAACATGAATGCCTCCGGCTACGAAATCACCCGGACCCGTGATGCGGTCAACAACGTTGAAACCTATTTCCAGCAGCACCCTGAGCTGCTGAAAAAAGCGACCGGCGTTGACCAGCTGATTCCGTCTCCGGAAGCCGGGGCCACGACTGCACCAGGTGAGTTCCATTGCCATCCGGCAAACGCGATTAACGCGCTGGAACGTGCCAAAGGCATGCTGGGCAATATCGAAAGTTATGACAAACTGACCGTTGAGCAGCGTGGTCAGCTGCGTCGCATTATGCTGTGCATCTCTGATGTGACGGATAAAGTGGCGAAGCTCCCTGACGTGAATGCTGACGACCAGCGTCTCCTGAAGAAACTGAAAGGCGATATGCTCAACACCATTGAGTACGCGCCAATCTGGATCATCATGGCGGTCGCACTGGCGCTCGGTATCGGTACGATGATTGGCTGGCGCCGTGTGGCGACCACCATCGGCGAGAAGATTGGTAAGAAAGGCATGACCTATGCGCAGGGTATGTCCGCGCAGATGACGGCGGCGGTATCTATCGGTCTGGCGAGCTACACCGGTATGCCGGTATCCACCACCCACGTACTCTCTTCGTCCGTGGCAGGTACCATGATTGTTGACGGTGGCGGCCTGCAGCGCAAAACCGTGACCAACATTCTGATGGCCTGGGTATTCACCCTTCCGGCATCCATCCTGCTGTCTGGCGGGCTGTACTGGATTTCGCTGAAGCTGATTTAATCGGTTGAAGGCGACAAAAAAGCGGGTCAGGAAACTGACCCGCTTTTTTTATGGCTGTTGTGTTACTTAATCCATTGCTGTGATTAGGAAAATCTGAACACTATCTGTTCAGATTTTTACTGCACAAATAACTATTATCCCCGCGAATATTCTCAGTTCCCCCCATGACGGAAAAGACTATGCCATTCAAAACGGCTACTAAATGGATTCATCGCCTTGTTACGGTTTCGCTTCTGGCTCTGGTCATTGGATTTGTGTGGCTAAACCACCAGCCTAATCAGCGAAATAACGATGCACTTCAACGCGTTTATAAATTATCTGACAGCGTCTGGCTCTATATGACCGTGAACAATCAGGGTGGCGCCACCGTACCGACAATCTACCGTTACTATCTCTCGGAAAAGATAACAGGGAAAGACATCGACATTATCCATCAGTTGGCAATGAAGCATCCTGTCATTGAAGGTACGGGTACAATCACTGCGGCCAGCATTGATACAAACGGAGACGTTAATATCGCCTATAGCGGGAAGGTTATTTCGATTGAGAGCGATATCTCCGATCTCCGGTTCACGGTTAAGCCCTGAGCCAGAGGAAAGAAGGCGGGGCTGACCCCGCCTGCTGTGATGCTCAGTGCCAAATCATCAATGCAATCATGCTGACCACGACCAGGCCACACAGGGCGCTGGTTAAAATGAACTGACGACGCAGGCGCTCGCAGCGACGGATAAACTCTTCATCGTGATGATCGCGGTAGCGCTGATAGTAGATATATCCCACCAGACGCATCTGTTTGCTGGGCTGCCCATGCGAGGTGAAGAACCCTCCACCGTCCACATACTGATAAAGCAACGGATCGCAACCACGAAGTACCACTAACAGCGCACGTAACGATGAGAAGTAGCGCGCCATATTCACTATGCAAACTACGCATAACGCCCAAAACAATGCGACGGTGCTAATCATACATCCTCCCCGGCGTCCGCCCACGAAGCAAGGCTTCTGAGCTACCGCACCCCAATGCCCTGACAGACAGTTCAGTGAAAGAATGACCAAAAGTCGATCCGGTTCGCGTTTTAATATCCGAACGGCTCATTTAATAGTGTAGGAGATCCGTTAATTTTTTTGCCACAAGGTTAATCGTTATCAACACCAAAGCTTGAAAAATATGTTTAACTGGGCCGTAATGAAAGCATCAGACGACGGCTTTCCCATTTAGTCATCGATAACTTAAGGAAGGAGTAACACTATGGCTTACAAACACATTCTCATCGCGGTAGACCTCTCCCCGGAGAGCAAAGTGCTGGTTGATAAAGCGGTATCCATGGCACGTCCCTACAACGCGAAAGTTTCGCTGATTCACGTTGATGTGAATTACTCCGACCTCTACACCGGTCTGATCGACGTCAATCTTGGCGATATGCAAAAGCGCATCTCCGAAGAGACACACCACGCCCTGAGCGAACTGTCCACCAACGCAGGCTATCCGATTACCGAAACCCTGAGCGGCAGCGGCGACCTGGGCCAGGTACTGGTTGATGCGATCAAGAAATATGACATGGACCTGGTGGTGTGCGGTCACCATCAGGACTTCTGGAGCAAGCTGATGTCTTCCGCGCGCCAGCTGATTAACACCGTTCATGTGGATATGCTGATTGTTCCACTGCGTGACGAAGAAGACGAGTAAGTGCGTTAAATTCCCCTCACCCTAACCCTCTCCCACAGGGAGAGGGGATAGATCGAGGACGTAGGCCGGGTAAGGCGAAGCCGCCACCCGGCTTTTTTTATTCCGGCGTGCCTGAGTAGATATCAAACCGGTGCCCTTTAGTGGTCACCGCGTTAGTGGTCGCAACGTCCGCCAGCGGCGGCGCATAGTCCGGGCGCTTCACCACCACCCGCTTCGTCGCCAGCTGACGAGCCGGCTCCAGCAGACCATCCGCATCCAAATCAGGCCCCACCAGAGACTGAAACACCCGCATCTCTTTCTTCACCAGCGCGCTTTTCTGCTTGTGCGGGAACATCGGGTCGAGATAGACCACCTGCGGGCGCGGGGTGATATCGGTCAGTGCCGTCAGGCTCGAGGCATGAATCAGCTGCAAACGCTCCTGCAACCACGGGCCGATTTCCGGATCCGCGTAGCCACGGCTCAGACCGTCGTCGAGCAGGGCCGCCACCACCGGGTTACGTTCCAGCATCCGCACCCGACAGCCGACAGACGCCAGCACAAAGGCATCACGCCCCAGCCCCGCCGTGGCATCGACCACGTCCGGGAGGTAGCTTCCTTTAATCCCAACCGCTTTAGCCACCGCTTCGCCGCGACCGCCGCCGAACTTGCGCCGGTGAGCCATCGCCCCGCCGACAAAATCGACAAAAATCCCGCCGAGCTTCGGTTCGTCGCGCTTGCGTAATTCAAGATGTGCTGTGGTCATCACCAGCGCCATCGGGTTTTCATCATCGTGCTCCAGCCCCCAGCGGGCGGCCAGAACAGATAAGGCGCCGTCTCCGGCGCCTGTTTCATCCACTAAGCAGATCTTCACGTAACAATCAGCCTTTGATCCCGTAATGCTCAAGCATCGCATCCAGCTGCGGCTCGCGGCCGCGGAAGCGTTTGAACAGCACCATTGGCTCTTCGGAACCGCCGCGGGTCAGGATGTTGTCGAGGAACGACTGGCCGGTTTCGCGGTTGAAGATCCCCTCTTCTTCGAAGCGAGAGAAGGCATCCGCCGCCAGCACGTCGGCCCACAGGTAGCTGTAGTAACCCGCCGCGTAGCCGCCTGCAAAGATATGGCTGAACGCATGCGGGAAGCGGCCCCAGGTTGGCCCTGGGATCACGGCGACCTGCTTTTTAATCTCGGCCAGGGTTTCCAGGATTTTTGCGCCCTGCTCCGGACTGAACTCGGCGTGCAGGCGGAAGTCGAACAGGCCGAACTCCAGCTGACGCAGGATGAACATCGCCGCCTGGTAGTTCTTCGCCGCCAGCATTTTATCCAGCAGCTCCTTCGGCAGCGGTTCGCCGGTCTCATAGTGACCGGAGATAAACGCCAGCGCGTCCGGCTCCCAGCACCAGTTTTCCATAAACTGGCTCGGCAGCTCGACTGCATCCCACGGCACCCCGCTGATACCGGCCACGCCTGCGGTTTCGATGCGGGTCAGCATATGGTGCAGACCGTGACCGAACTCGTGGAACAGGGTGATCACTTCATCGTGAGTAAAGAGCGCAGGTTTGCCGTTCACCGGACGGTTAAAGTTACAGGTCAGGTAGGCGACCGGCTTCTGCAGAGAACCGTCGGCTTTACGCATCTGGCCCACGCAGTCGTCCATCCACGCCCCGCCGCGCTTGTTCTCACGCGCGTAGAGATCGAGGTAGAAGCTGCCGCGCAGTTCGTTTTTCTCGTCATACAGCTCGAAGAAGCGCACGTCCGGATGCCAGACGTCGATATCGGTACGCTCTTTGGCGGTGATGCCATAGATGCGCTTTACCACTTCAAACAGGCCGTTAACGGCTTTGTTTTCCGGGAAGTACGGGCGCAGCTGCTCGTCGCTGATGCTGTAGAGATGCTGCTTCTGTTTTTCGCTGTAGTAAGCAATATCCCACGGCAGCAGCTCGTCCACGCCAAACTCCGCTTTCGCGAAGGCGCGGAGCTGGGCCAGCTCTTTCTCACCCTGCGGACGGGCGCGTTTCGCCAGATCGGTCAGGAAGTCGAGCACCTGCTGCGGATTTTCCGCCATTTTGGTGGCGAGAGATTTGTCGGCGTAGTTCTCAAAGCCCAGCAGCTGGGCCAGCTCGTGGCGCAGGGCGAGGATTTCCGCCATCACCGGGCTGTTGTCCCATTTACCGGCATTCGGCCCCTGATCGGAGGCGCGGGTGCTGTAGGCGCGGTACATCTCTTCGCGAAGCGCCTGGTTGTCGCAGTAGGTCATCACCGGCAGATAGCTCGGGATATCCAGCGTTAGCAGGAAGCCGTCCTGCTCTTTCGCCTCGGCCTGGGCTTTTGCCGCCGCCAGGGCGCTTTCCGGCATGCCGGAAAGCATAGCTTCGTCGGTAATCAGCTTCGTCCAGCCCATGGTGGCGTCGAGCACGTTGTTGCTGTACTGGTTGCCCAGCTCGGACAGGCGCGCGGCAATTTCACCGTAGCGGGTCTGCTTCTCTTTTGGCAGGCCAATCCCGGACAGCTCAAAATCACGCAGGGCGTTATCGACCGATTTTTTCTGCGCCGTGTTCAGTTCGGCATAATGGTCGCCGTCGCGCAGGTCGCGGTAGGCTTTGTAGAGCCCTTCGTGCTGGCCGACCCAGGTGCTGTACTCAGAGAGCAGCGGCAGGGTCTGTTCGTAGGCTTCGCGCAGCTCCGGGCTGTTTTTTACCGAGTTCAGGTGGCTCACCGGGGAGAAGATACGCCCCAGCACGTCGTCCACTTCGGCCAGCGGCTGACACAGATTTTCCCAGGTGTACGGCGCGCCCTGCGCTACCACGCTTTCTACCGCCGCGCGGCAGTTGTCCAGCGATTGCGTAACGGCTGGAACCACATGCTCAGGGAGGATTTTAGAAAACGGCGGCAACGAAAAAGGCGTCAGTAATGGATTGGTCATAAACGCTGTCCTGTTGAAATAGGTGAATGAAGCGCGCATCCGGCGCTGTGCATATGCGATCTAGAATGGGGTTAAGTGTAGAGGATTTCAATGCCAGACGTGGCGGAAAAGAGCCCGGTGGCGCTGCGCTTACCGGGCCTACGGGTAATCTGCGCCGTTCTGCTGTAAACTGTGGCAAATCGTCAATTCAGCGGAATATCATTACCCATGCTCAGTTATCGCCACAGCTTCCACGCTGGCAACCACGCCGACGTCCTTAAACACACCGTTCAGAGCCTGATCATCGAATCGCTCAAAGAGAAAGAGAAGCCGTTTCTCTATCTGGACACGCACGCGGGCGCTGGCCGTTATCAGCTGAGCGGCGAGCATGCCGAGCGTACCGGTGAATATCTGGAAGGGATCGCCCGCATCTGGCAGCAGGACGACCTGCCTGCCGAGCTGGAGCCGTACATCGGCGTGGTGAATCACTTCAACCGCAACGGCCAGCTGCGCTACTACCCGGGATCACCGCTGATTGCCCGCCAGCTGCTGCGCGAGCAGGACAGCCTCCAGCTGACCGAGCTGCATCCGAGCGACTTCCCGCTGCTGCGTTCTGAATTCCAGAAAGACAGCCGCGCCCGCGTGGAAAAATCCGACGGCTACCAGCAGCTGAAAGCCAAGCTGCCGCCGGTTTCCCGTCGCGGCCTGGTGCTGATCGACCCGCCGTACGAAATCAAAACCGACTATCAGGCGGTGGTGACAGGCATCCATGAAGGCTACAAACGCTTCGCTACCGGGACATACGCCCTGTGGTACCCGGTGGTGCTGCGCGCGCAAATCAAACGCATGATCAAAGACCTGGAAGCGACCGGCATCCGCAAAATCCTGCAGATTGAGCTGGCGGTACGTCCGGACAGCGATCAGCGCGGCATGACCGCCTCCGGGATGATTGTGATCAACCCGCCGTGGAAGCTCGAAGCGCAGATGAACAACGTGCTGCCGTGGCTGCACAAAACGCTGGTGCCAGCGGGTACAGGCCACGCCACCGTCAGTTGGATCGTGCCGGAGTAATCGCAGCCATCGGTGGAAACTATTGATTTCAGGTATACAATCGCGGCAATTCACGATTAAGGACAAAAGCTATGACTAAGCATTATGACTACATCGCAATCGGCGGCGGCAGCGGCGGCATCGCCTCCATCAACCGCGCGGCCATGTACGGCCAGAAGTGCGCGCTGATTGAAGCCAAAGCGCTGGGCGGCACCTGCGTGAACGTGGGTTGTGTACCGAAGAAAGTGATGTGGCATGCGGCGCAGATCCGTGAAGCTATCCATATGTATGGCCCGGACTACGGCTTTGACACCACCATTAATAACTTTGACTGGGACAAGCTGATTGCCAGCCGTACCGCCTACATCGACCGTATTCACACCTCCTACGACAACGTGCTGGGCAAAAATAACGTCGACGTTATCCACGGCTTCGCCCGCTTTGTGGACGCGAAAACGATCGAAGTGAACGGCGAGACGATCACCGCCGATCACATCCTGATCGCCACCGGCGGCCGTCCTAGCCACCCGAACATTCCGGGCGTGGAATACGGCATCGACTCCGACGGTTTCTTCGAGCTGCCTGCCCTGCCTAAGCGCGTTGCCGTTGTTGGTGCGGGTTACATCGCGGTGGAACTGGCCGGGGTGATTAACGGCCTGGGCGCTGAGGCGCACCTGTTCGTGCGCAAACACGCGCCGCTGCGCAGCTTCGATCCGCTGATCGTTGATACGCTGGTTGAAGTGATGAACACCGAAGGTCCAACCCTGCATACCAACGCCGTGCCAAAAGCGGTCGTGAAAAATGCAGACGGCAGCCTGACCCTGGAGCTGGAAGATGGCCGCAGCCAGACCGTCGATTGCCTGATCTGGGCGATTGGCCGTGAACCGGCTAACGATAACTTCAACCTGGGCGTGACCGGCGTGAAAACCGACGAAAAAGGCTATATCGTCGTCGATAAATTCCAGAACACCAGCGTACCGGGCATTTATGCGGTCGGCGATAATACCGGTGCAGTTGAGCTGACCCCGGTGGCCGTTGCGGCGGGTCGTCGTCTTTCCGAGCGCCTGTTTAACAACAAGCCGGACGAGCATCTGGACTACAGCAACATCCCGACCGTGGTCTTCAGCCACCCGCCAATCGGCACCGTCGGCTTAACCGAGCCGCAGGCGCGCGAGCAGTATGGCGACGACCAGGTGAAAGTGTATAAATCGGCGTTTACCGCGATGTATACCGCCGTCACCTCTCACCGTCAGCCGTGCCGCATGAAGCTGGTCTGCGTCGGTCCGGACGAGAAGATTGTCGGTATCCACGGCATCGGCTTCGGCATGGACGAGATCCTGCAGGGCTTTGCTGTGGCGCTGAAGATGGGCGCAACGAAGAAAGACTTTGATAATACCGTGGCAATCCACCCAACGGCGGCGGAAGAATTTGTGACCATGCGTTAAGGGCTTTTCGCAGGAAAGCACGCTATAAAAACTGACCTTCGCGGGTCAGTTTTTTTATATGGCTCGATAATTTAAAGATAAAGCTTCATCATCCCAGCGAATATAAAATCATCATCACGCTAAAAAGGAATTGAGATGAAAGCGCTTATTGGGTTGACCCTACTTCTTTTTTGCTTTGCCGCCGCCTCCTCTGACAAAATCACCTTCTGGGATACCCCTCAGCACGGTGGAAACAGCTTTAACCGCCTGCCGCCCACGCAGGAATACTATGACGCGCTGCGAGGCTATGGCGCGACGTGGGTTCGCCTCTCTTACGACAAATGGAAACCTGCCGGGAGAGATTTTCTTCTCGGCAACGCCGACGGCTATCGTGGGCTCGAGGCCACAGACCTCGCGACGCTCAAAGCCTCCATCAGGAAAGCACACGCGGCCGGGCTACAGGTCGTCATTGCCCCACTCTCTTTGCCCGGCATGCGCTGGGCGCAAAATAACAATAACCAGTTTGATGACCGCATCTGGCAGGACAAAAAATACTGGCAGGAAGCCGCTCAGTTCTGGCGTGATTTGGCCCAGGCCCTGAAGGACGAACCGGGCATTGCGGCCTGGAATCTGGTCAATGAACCCGCGCCTGAAAAAAGAGGCAACATTAGCGAGCAGGCGTCGCCAGAGGCGTTAAAAACCTGGTATCAGCAGCAGCAAAGTACGGCGCGTAACCTCCCCGCTCTCTACAATCAGATTATTGCCGCCATCCGCGAGGTCGATGCCACCACACCGATTATGGTCGATGGAGGCTGGTACGCCTCCGCGCGTGGTTTTTCTGGTTGGCCGTCCGCGCTTGAGGATAAGCGGGTGCTCTACAGCTTCCACATGTACGAGCCCTATGATTTCACCAGCGCGCCAAATGCACGCCGCAAGGTGCCGTTCGACTATCCAGGCATGATCACGTTCGGCGGTAAAAAGGTGAAATGGGACGCTACGGCCATAGAGAAATGGATGAACGCGCCCTTTGACTGGGCGAAGCAGAATGGTATTCCGGCCAACCGGGTTGTCGCGGGAGAGTTTGGCTGCGTTCGCACGCTGCAGGGCTGCCGGCAGTGGCTTAATGATGTTCTGACCGTCCTCGACAAACATCATGCACACTGGGCATTTTATGCGTTTCGTGAAGATGCCTGGGACGCCATGGACTATGAGCTGGGGAAAAAACCGGTGCCGTGGGCCTACTGGAAAGCCATCGAGGATAACGCACCGGATACGATCAAGCGCCATTCTACCGAGGAATTTGAACCGATTGCTAAGCGGCTAAAACAAGGCCTTTGATCCGGGATACTCGCCTCTTGTTCAGTAGCCTCTTTTGAAGAGGCTACTGTTAACAGACATAAATCGTTGCAAAACGAATGCTCCGAAAATAGTGATCTACCGCACATATTCCTCCCCCTCTACCGAAGCGAATGTCTACGCTTATAAGACGCCCGGATAAACCTGTCTTTTGAACACACAACCGGAGGTCCCTATCACCATGTTCAACCAGAAACTACAGGCTACCGAGAACATCGAATTCGAGATTGCAGAAGAGCTGCGCTACGAGACCGATCCCTGCGAGTTGAAACTGGATGAAATGATTGAGGCGGAGCCGGAACCCGAAATGATCGAGGGGTTACCCGCCTCCGATGCGTTGACGCCCGCAGACCGCTATCTTGAACTGTTCGAGCATGTACAGTCGACGCGGCTGTTTGCCGACAGTAAAACCTTCCCCGACTGCGCGCCGAAGATGGATCCGCTGGATATCCTGATCCGCTACCGCAAGGTCAGACGCCACCGGGACTTCGACCTGCGCCAGTTTGTGGAGAACCACTTCTGGATGCCGGAAACGTTCGGCACTGAGTATGTCTCCGACCCGGGCCTCTCCCTGAAGGAGCACATTGATAACCTGTGGCCGGTGCTGACGCGCGAGCCGCAGGATCATATTCCCTGGTCTTCCCTACTAGCGCTGCCGCAGGCCTATATCGTTCCCGGCGGGCGATTCAGCGAGACCTACTACTGGGATTCCTATTTCTCCATGCTGGGGCTGGCGGAGAGCGGTCGTAACGACCTGCTGAAGTGCATGGCGGACAACTTCGCCTGGCTGATTGAACGCTACGGGCATATCCCCAACGGCAACCGTACCTATTATCTCAGCCGCTCCCAGCCGCCGGTCTTTGCCCTGATGGTGGAGCTGTTCGAGGAGGACGGCGTGCGCGGTGCGAAACGCTATCTGGATCACCTCAAAATGGAGTACGCCTTCTGGATGGACGGCGCGGAGTCGCTGCTGCTTAACCAGGCCTACCGCAGCGCCGTACGTATGCCGGACGGTTCACTGCTCAACCGCTACTGGGACGACCGTGATACCCCGCGCGACGAATCGTGGATCGAGGACGTGGAAACTGCCCGCCACTCGGGCCGTCCGCCAAACGAGGTGTATCGCGACCTGCGGGCGGGGGCGGCTTCCGGCTGGGATTATTCGTCCCGCTGGCTGCGCGATCCGTCGCGGCTCGCCAGCATCCGCACGACGCAGTTTATCCCCATCGACCTGAACGCCTTCCTGTTCAAGCTGGAAAGCGCGATTGCCAACATCTCGGCGTCGAAAGGGGACAAAGAGACGGCCGACCTGTTCCGCCAGAAAGCCAGCGATCGCCGCGCGGCGGTGAACCGCTATCTGTGGGACGAGGAGAGCGGCTGTTACCGCGATTATGACTGGCGACGCGAAGAGCTGGCGCTGTTTTCTGCCGCCAGCATCGTGCCGCTGTATGTCGGCATGGCAACCCATGAGCAGGCCGAGCGCCTGTCGGATGCGGTCAAGGCGCGACTGCTCACGCCGGGCGGGATTCTGGCGACCGAGTACGAAACCGGCGAGCAGTGGGATAAACCCAACGGCTGGGCGCCGCTGCAGTGGATGGCGATTCAGGGCTTCAAGCAGTACGGCAACGATTCGCTGGGGGATGAGATCGCCTGGAGCTGGCTGCATACGGTGAACCATTTTTATCAGACGCACCATAAGCTGATTGAGAAGTACCACATCGCCAGCAGCACGCCGCGCGAAGGGGGCGGTGGGGAGTATCCGCTGCAGGATGGTTTCGGCTGGACGAACGGCGTGGTGCGGCGGCTGATTGGGTTGTATGGGGAGCCTTGAGCAGGGTGCGAGGTGCGGTCTGGTGCCCTCACCCCGGCCCTCTCCCACAGGGAGAGGGAGAACAACTTAGCGGATCACCTCATAAATGGCGCTCTGAATAGACTGCCATTTTTTGGTGGTGGCATCCGGCTGTGACTGCGCACGGCGTGTGGCCATGTCGAGATCGTGCTGCTGGCGTTTCACCACGGCAGGCACGGTGCAGAACGCTTTAAGATACTCTTTACGTACCGAGGTCAGAGACTCGCCGTTCGACATCGCGTGGCTGAGCGTGTTGATGAAGCGGCGACACGGCTTCTCCTCCACCATGTTTTGCCGGTAGCGTAACATCAGCTCCAGCACGTCGTCATAGCCTGCCGACATCGCCTCTTCGGTCCAGGACAGCTTCCAGTCCATACCACCCTGCAAAAAGAGCTGGGTCACGCGGGTGTCGTTGCGATTAATGGCCGAGCGGAAATTATTCTCGTCCCAGGTCACCCCCATGCGCGTGAGCGTTTCACGCGAGGAAGGCGTCTCGCGCATTTCCTGTGGTGGTGCCGCTTCAGCCGCGCTGGCGGTCGCAGGCTGCGGTTTGCTGCTGGTCACCAGCCAGAATCCCCCCGCCACGATGGCAATCACCATGACGCCAACCGCCCCCCATAGCGCACCGGAAATGAGCTGCTCACGTTGTTCGGGGGTGCGCGGCGCGCGCTGGGTCGGCTTTTCAATGGTGTCGCGGACTTCAAACAGATCCCCACCGGTGACCCGATCCATTTTCTGCGCCTTTTCCCAGAAGGTATGCAGTTCGCTGGCATCTACCGCCATGAATCCCGCCGGATTGACGCGCGTTCTCCCCTCTTCAAACGCGCGTTGAACGGGCCGCGCGATCTGCGCGTAGTAGTTATCCAGCAGCTGAATTTGCGCCGAGCTCAACGTTTTCTGAACGGTGATGCTGTTGCGAATTTGCCGGATGTCGTCGAGGAAGGTTTGCAGCGTTTTACGCGGTTCAACCAGCAGCGTCAGCATGGACGGATCGCTGAACAGCGAAGCGTAATAGCGGCTGAACTCTTTTTTATCCACCAGCATCTGCGCCAGCTCGCTGAACATCATGCCGCTCAGGACATCGTTGATCTCGCCAAGCTTCAGCCAGCGCCGAACGCGATCGGCGTTAAACAAGGTCTTCAGATGATTGTTCAGCCGTACCTGATCGGGCCAGGCCTGCTGGATGAGCCCTTTAATCATCAGCTCAATCGCCCGCACCTGCTTGTGCGCCTGCTGTTGCTGAAGTTCGCTTCCCGGTGCCAGGTCCGTGCTGTAGGTCAGCAGCGGCTGCTGCAGGCGCAGGTGTTCCAGCGCGGTGACAAACCGCATCGCCGCAATAAGCTGGTTTTCACTCACATCCTGTCCGCTTTCATACTGCGGAACGCGCTGCTGCAGCAGGCGCAGCTGGAGCGTAAATTCCGACATCTCGGCGTCATTCAGGTTGAGTTTTTTCGCAACGGCTCCCCAGCCGCCCAGCGCTAATCGAGCACTGTCGAGCTGTTCCAGAAACCAGCGTGGATCTTTGCCCTCAGAAGCATGTACATTCAGAAGTAGCAAAATTTCCACCGACGCATGGCGAATGACCGCCAGACAGTGTTCGAACTGTTCGCGAATATGATGTGATGTGCTGAGACTCATTGTTTTCCTTAAGCGACAACGAAGACATCCGGAATGGGCACGAGACGCCCTTTTTTTCTTTTTATTTATACGCGATTAACCATACCTGACTTTCTGTTGAAATAAAGTGACAACCCTAAAATCATTTAAAATGTTTCAGGAGAATCTGAATGCCGATTTTAATTACCCCTCGCCTTACCTGTTCACCTCTGCTGGAACAAGACTGGCCCTTTTTTCTGGCATTACAGCAGAATCCCGACGTCATGCGCTTTGTGGCGGAAAACCGCCCCGTTGCGGCGATCCGCGAGGCGTTTGATTCACGCCTGACGCCCTGGTCACCGGGAAGCGCGCACTGGCTCTGTCTCGTCGTGCGTGACGCCGCCTCCCGGGCCCCGCTGGGCGTCACCGGGTATATTCATCGGGAGGAGGACTGTGCCGAAGTGGGCTTCCTTTTCGCACCCGAGGCGCAGGGGAAAGGCTACGGCTTTGAATCCCTGAAAGCGCTTTGTGATTACGCTTTTCATCAGGGCGGTATACGTCGACTCACCGCCACCGTCACCGTGGGAAATGTCGCGTCAAGACGCCTGCTGGAAAAAGCCCGCTTTCGCCTGGAAGGCGAATTACGCGAGAGCTATTATCTTGCGGGGCGCTGGCAAAATGACTGGTTATTTGGTTTATTGCAGCAGGAATACCTGAATAATAATGCCTGATCAACAGCCATTTGGCGGATATTTCTCAGACGTCGTTTCCTCTACAGTATCGATCTTAAGAGGAAATGAATATGAAAGGTCATGCGCTGAAAATATCTTCTGCCGCCATTGCGTTAATAAAAAAACATCAGGGTCTTTCTCTGGAGAAATATCGTGACGAAAACGGATTATGGGTTATCGGCTATGGCCACGTTATCCGCGATAGGGAACATTTTCACGGTCCCATCACGCCTGCCGAGGCAGAAGATTTGCTGCATGACGATATTCAGCTGTGTGAGGCGCTGCTGCGGGAAAGTGTGACACGTCCATTAACCCAACAGCAGCATGATGCGCTGGTTATGATGGTATTCAGCTTCGGAGAGATGCCCTCGCTCCCAAACGCGATTTTTCAGGCCTTCGCACGGGTATAGTACATGGCAGCCTGCGTTCTGTTTTTCACGTCCAGCCGCCGGAAAAGCGCCTCGAGATGCGCTTTTACCGTGGCCGCACTGATGTTGAGATTGCGGCCAATCTCTTTATTTGACTCCCCCGCCGCCAGCAATTCCAACACGTCGCGCTGACGCTCGCTCAGGGATGATAAAGCCTGAGACGACGGCTGCCTGACCCACTCCCCGGGAAAACAGACCATCCCTCTGGACACCGAATCCAGCACAGCGGAAAACCGCTCGGGACTGGCATTTCGGGGAATAATGGCCATGATGTTTCGCTGCCGCAATTGCTCAACCCATCTGGCCTCTTTTTTCGCCAAAACCAGAATCACGCGTATCGCCGGAAAGCGTTGCAGCATCTCTTCCAGCAAAGCGCTCCCCTCGTCCTGCATTAAATTGCCGTCAATCATGGCGATAGCTGACGGTGAAGCGGAAATCTGGGTCCATAAATCGTCTGCCTGACAGGTCCCTGTCATATCTATTTCCGGAATGAGCGTCTGAAGACTGTGTATCGCTCCGTGAATAAAGAGTGACTGCCTGTCAAACATGATTACTCGCATCGTTTTTTATCCCTCTGAGAATAGCGAAGGGGGATTCTACAGAGGGGTTATTTAAGAAAAAACTCAACGAATGGAGACGTTACAAATCCCCCCGAGTTCTTTAAATCTGTCCGTATTTAGACACATTGACCTTAAGGATTTCCTTAAGCGCGTACATCACAGGAACATGCCGCCTGAGACTTCAATACGTTGCGCATTCATCCAGCCCAGTTTGTCGCTGAGCAGTGCCGCAATGGCATCGCCAATATCGTCCGGCAGCCCCACCCGTCCCAGCGCCGTTTGCGAGGCCAGCAGCTGATTCAGCTCCGCGTTGTCGCGCACGCGTCCGCCGCCAAAGTCAGTTTCAATCGCGCCCGGCGCGATGATATTGACGGCGATCCCGCGCGCGCCCAGCTCTTTCGCCTGATAACGCGTCAGCACTTCCATCGCCCCCTTCATGGCCGCGTAGGTCCCTGAGCCCGGCTGGGTAAAGCGGGCCAGCCCGCTGGAGACGTTGAGGATCCGTCCCCCGTCGTTCAGCAACGGCAGCAGGCGCTGGGTCAGGAAGAAAGGTCCTTTGAAATGAACGTTCAGCGCCTCATCAAACTGGGCTTCCGTCGTGTCGGTATAGGGCGCATATAAACCCGTTCCGGCATTGTTCAATAAATAGTCAAAAGTTTCACGCTGCCAGACACGCCTAAGGGTTTCCTGAAGCTGCTGGGCAAAATGATCAAAACCCGTGATATCCCCGACGTTGAGCTGTAATGCCGCTGCGTTAACGCCTTTTTCCTGAATTTCATGCACAACATCCAGCGCTTCCTGCTGGCTACGGTTGTATGTCAGGACGATTCCCGTGCCGTCTGCCGCCAGCTTTAACGCAGCGTTTTTACCCAGACCACGGCTACCACCCGTCACTAATGCGATACGTTCACTCATCATAAACCTCGTTTTGGCTGTTAAGGAGATTGAGAAAGAGCTTATTAGGTGATAGAAAATCAATAAAGATGGGTTAAAACGCTTCACTGTTTCAGCTGTAACAACAATGAGCTTCCGCTATGGATAAAATTCACGCAATGCAGTTATTCGTCCGCGTCGCGGAACTGGAGAGTTTTTCCCGCGCGGCCGAAACATTAACCCTGCCGAAAGGCAGCGTTTCACGACAAATTCAGGCCCTGGAAAACCGGCTTGGCACCCAGCTATTGCACCGCACCACGCGCCGCGTCAGCCTGACGCAGGACGGCATGGTCTATTACGAGCGGGCAAAAGATCTGCTGGCAAACCTTGATGAACTCGACGGTATGTTTCAGCACGATCCCTCCAGCATCAGCGGACGGCTCCGCGTGGATATGCCCGTCGGCGTTGCTCGAAATTTAGTCATCCCCAAACTGCCTGCTTTCCTGCAGCACTATCCGGGCATTGAACTGGAACTCAGCAGCAGCGATCGTCTGGTGGATGTGATCCGTGAGGGGTTTGATTGCGTCGTCCGCGTCGGCACGCTGAAGGATTCAGGGCTGATTGCCCGTCCGCTGGGCAAGCTGTCGGTGATTAACTGCGCCAGTCCGGATTATCTGGCGCGTTTTGGCTACCCGGAAACGCTGGACGATTTAGGCTCACACGCCGTGATCCACTACGCCGCGATGCTGGGAACTCGCCCGCAGGGCTTTGAGTTTTATAACGGCAGTGCGACGCAGTGGGTAAAAACGGGCGGGGTGTTAACCGTCAACAGCACGGAAACTTACCAGGCTGCCTGCCTCGCCGGGCTGGGCATTATTCAGGTTCCGCGGGTTGGGGTGCGCGATTTACTCCGCGCGAAGAAACTGGTTGAGATCCTGCCGCAATACCGGGCCGAACCGATGCCTGTCTCCCTGATTTATCCCCACCGCCGCAACCTCTCCCGCCGGGTCCATCTGTTCATGGAGTGGCTAACCGAACTCACAAAAGCTTACGTGGACTAGTCGCAAGCTATAATTCAGTAACATCCAGCCAAACGAAAAGGAAAAGACGCGTGACGCCGGAAAACAACCCGCAACGACCCACCCAACATTTAGAGTATGAGCCCGTCAAAAAGATGGAAACCGGGCCTGAAGAGGCCAGGTCCCCTGGTACCGCCAGCAAAGCGCTGGGGACCGTCACCGGCATTGTCGCCAGAATTCAGCAGTTTCCCATGATTGCGCATCTGATACGCGCGACCGAACGCTTTAATGATCGCATGGGAAACCAGTTTGGTGCCGCCATCACCTATTTTTCCTTCCTGTCGATGATCCCGATCCTGATGGTGTCGTTTGCGGCGGCAGGTTTTGTGCTCGCGTCGCACCCGACGCTGCTGCAGGATATCTTCAATAAGATCCTGAATAACGTCAGCGACCCGACCCTTGCCAGCACGCTCAAAAGCACCATCAATACCGCCGTTCAGCAGCGTACTACCGTCGGTATCGTCGGTTTGCTGATTGCCCTTTACTCCGGCGTTAACTGGATGGGCAACCTGCGCGAGGCCATTCGCGCCCAGTCGCGCGATGTCTGGGAGCGTAAGCCGCAGGACCAGGAGAAAATTTGGGTTAAGTACCTCCGCGATTTTGTTTCGCTGATTGGCCTGCTTGTCGCGCTCATCGTAACGCTTTCTATTACCTCCGTGGCAGGCTCGGCGCAGCAGATGATCATCTCCGCGCTTTACCTTGATTACATCGAATGGCTGAAGCCCGCCTGGCGCAGCATTGGTCTGGCCATTTCCATCTTTGCCAATTACCTGCTGTTCTTCTGGATCTTCTGGCGTCTGCCCCGCCATCGTCCGCGCAAGAAGGCGCTGATCCGCGGCACGTTGATTGCGGCGATCGGCTTTGAAGCGATCAAAATCGTGATGACCTACACCTTACCGTCACTGGTTAAATCTCCTTCCGGCGCGGCGTTTGGCTCGGTGCTGGGGCTGATGGCGTTCTTCTACTTCTTCGCGCGTTTGACCCTGTTCTGCGCGGCGTGGATTGCCACTGCCGAGTACAAAGACGACCCGCGAATGCCGGGCAAAACGCACCGGTAACCCCACTCTCGGGCTGAAATTTCAGCCCGATTCATCATTTCAGCATATAAATCCAGCCTGTAACTTTTATTTAACCGAAAACCAGTTTTATTGACTGATATTTAAAATCTGTGAAGCATTTCATAGACCTGTTTTGGCTGGCCTGAAAATTATCCGCTTTTTGTTGCTTTTATCACCATCGCGCGGCTTTGTTACAGATTGAAATGTCGCTTTTGCTGTGCGTAATATGGCCTTTCGTTCGACAAAAATAAGAAAATATTATGCAAGCAACCGCCACCACACTCGACTCAGGAACGGAAAACGTTCCGGTAAACTCGCGCAATAAAGTTGTCGTCGCATCGCTGATTGGCACCGCCATTGAGTTCTTCGACTTTTATATTTATGCCACCGCTGCGGTCATCGTCTTCCCGCATATTTTCTTCCCGCAGGGCGATCCGACCGCGGCCACGCTGCAGTCTCTGGCGACCTTTGCTATCGCGTTTGTTGCGCGTCCGATTGGCTCTGCGCTGTTTGGACACTTTGGCGATCGCATTGGCCGCAAAGTCACCCTGGTGGCCTCGCTGCTGACGATGGGCATCTCCACCGTGGCCATCGGCCTGCTGCCTACGTATGAGACCATCGGCATTCTGGCGCCGGTCCTGCTGGCGCTGGCGCGTTTTGGTCAGGGTCTGGGCCTTGGCGGCGAATGGGGCGGCGCGGCGCTGCTGGCCACCGAGAACGCCCCGGCACGCAAGCGCGCGCTGTATGGCTCATTTCCGCAGCTGGGCGCACCGATTGGCTTCTTCTTTGCCAACGGGACGTTCCTGCTGCTCTCCTGGCTGCTGACGGATGAACAGTTCATGAGCTGGGGCTGGCGTATTCCGTTTATCTTCTCAGCCGTGCTGGTGCTGATTGGCCTGTACGTGCGCGTTTCTCTGCATGAGACCCCAGTTTTCGCGAAAGTGGCCGCGGCGAACAAGCAGGTGAAAGTGCCGCTGGGTACGCTGCTGACCAAACACGTCCGCGTGACCGTGCTGGGCACGTTCATCATGCTGGCAACCTATACGCTGTTCTACATCATGACCGTCTACTCCATGACCTTCAGTACCGCCGCCGCACCGGTTGGGCTGGGTCTGCCGCGTAACGAAGTGCTGTGGATGCTGATGATGGCGGTGATCGGGTTTGGCGTGATGGTTCCGATTGCGGGCCTGCTGGCGGATAAGTTCGGTCGCCGTGCGAGCATGATTACCATCACCACGCTGATCATTCTGTTTGCCCTGTTCGTCTTCCCGCCGCTGCTGGGTTCAGGTAGCCCGGCGCTGGTGATGGCCTATCTGCTGATTGGCCTGAGCCTGATGGGGCTGACCTTCGGCCCGATGGGTGCGCTGCTGCCTGAGCTGTTCCCAACGGAAGTGCGCTATACCGGCGCGTCGTTCTCTTACAACGTCTCGTCTATTCTGGGTGCCTCCGTTGCGCCGTATATCGCCACCTGGCTGCAGGCGAACTATGGTCTGTTCTATGTGGGGGTTTATCTGGCGGCAATGGCGGGGCTGACGCTGATTGCGCTGCTGCTGACGCACGAGACGAAGCACCAGGCCCTGTAATTCACTGCGTGCGGCCTGATGCCCTCACCCCGGCCCTCTCCCACAGGGAGAGGGAGAAAGGCGTTATTTCTTCATTTGCGACAAAATGTTCCGACACTGATTCGCCTCGCCTTCTGACGGCGAAATCAAGGCCAGCAGCGCTGCGGCTGGAGTGACCAGCGTCGCAAGCGCCGCAGCTACTGCGCCACGCGCAATCAGCGGTCCGGGCTTCACGCCCGCCTGCGGATTTTTGAAGGTCCCGCGCACGTAAAGCGGCGAGCGCAGGGTGATGATACGAATCCCCTTACTTTCCGGGTCAATAGTCAGATCAAGCTGCTCCGAGGCCATGCTCGCGGTACCGGTCACGTTAATCACCGCGTTTTCCGTGTCAAAGGCAAAAATCTGCGGACGCGCCACGCCGTTAACCAGATCCAGATTGGCCGCCGCGCAGTTCACCCGCACCTCGTCATCACCAAAGATTTGCCCGATGACGTAGTTACCGACGTTCAGCCCCAGGATCTCCATCAGGTTGCGGCTCACCAGCCCGTCGTTCATCAGCAGCTTCAGGTTACCATTGCCGCTGCCCAGCAGCGCCGCAACCGAGTTCCCCACGCCGCGAATATCGGCATCACCGTTCATTTCACCGAGGGTTTTCTGCATCAACTCGACGTTCGGCATCAGCTCTTTCAGCTTCAATCGACGCGCCTGAATCTCCGCCCGTCCCTGCATCGGCTTCTTATCGCCTTCCAGGTGAATGTTCGAGGAGATCGTCCCGCCCGCCATGCCAAACTTCAGCGGCTGCAGACGCAGGTCGGCGCTTTTAAGGAGGATATGGGTCGTAAGATTGCTTATCGGCAGCGTACTGCCATGTTCAATTTTTCCGCCTTTGAAGCGCACATCCGCATCCATCACGTTCCATTTATCCGTCTCAAAACGTTCATAAGGCAGCACTTTGCCGGCAGGCTGAGGATCTTTCTTCACCTCTTTTGACTTCGTACCTTTACCGGAGTCGATACCTATCAACGGGCCTAAGTCGGCCAGACGCAGCTGTCGGGACTCAACATCCCCTTCCAGTTTCGGGCGCGGTTTTCCGGTGGTGTAGGTCAGCGTGCCGTGGATATCGCTGTCGCCGATCCGACCGTTAAAATCACGGTAGTCAAAAACGGACGCTTTTTCGGTATCGATTTTGGCGACCAGATGCCCGTCCGTTTCGAACGGCGGCGTATCCGGCAGCAGCACGCCGGTCAGCTCATACAGCTCGCCCAGCGAATCACCGGCAAATTTAAGCTGAAGATCAACGCCGCCCATGTTCATCGGGTCGTTGACCGTGCCCACGAACGCCACGCGGGTGTTACCGGAACGGAAGTCCGCCTGCACCGGGAACGGCGTGCCTTCGCTCCGTAGCGCCAGCATGCCGCCTATTTTCCCTTTACCGCTGAGCGGCTGGTCGTTATAGCGTCCTTTTGCCGTCAGGCCGAAGACATAGTCGCCCACGCTTGCCGCATCACCTTTCGCTTTCGTCCCGGTGACCTCGCTGAACGGCAGCGGCTTGCCCAGCGGATCGACCAGGATCTCCACATCCGCCTTGCTGACCTTATCGTCGATGGCGATCCGTCCGCGATCGACGAGAATGTTGTCGAGACGGAATGACCAGGAAGAAGGCTGGGCATTCGGATCTTTTTCGCTGTCGCTGGCCAGGCTAAACGTCCAGTTGTTGTTTTTTTCGGAGAGGCGGATCAGGCGCGCATCGGGCTGCTGAAGTTTGATCCACGGCAGATAGACCGTTTTGGTGAAGAGTGCCAGCGGAGCCAGCGTGGCTTCAACCCGCGGCAGGTGGATCATAGTGACGTCCGGGATATCCGGCGGGTTGCCGAGAATGATGTCGTCAGCATGGATATGTGGCCAGGGGATCCAGCTTCGCCAGCCGGGCTCCTCTTTCTGGCGTTCCCATACCACCCCTAAATCACCCCGTATGGCGAAGGGGCGGTTCAGCTCGGTTGAGACTTTCTGGTTGATGGTCGGCTTGAGACGGTTCCAGTCAAACGTCGCAATAATGATGGCGACAACCACGATCAACAACAAGAAAATCCCTGCTGTCCAGGAGATTACCCTGGTTGTTCTTGTCATTTTTATCCCCTTTCCTGATGACCTGTCCTGTAAAACTATAGTCCAGACAAAGGGAAGCGGGTTTATCAGAGGGTCGTTATGACGTTATCGAGGCGATCCATGGGTACCGGGCGAGAGAGATAGTAGCCTTGCGCCGCCGCTGCGGGAGAGTTTTGCACATCGCGCCACTCTTCCAGTGTTTCCACACCTTCAACAATCACGCCCTGGCAATAGCGGTTCATCAGCTGTAATAACAGCGTAAACAGATTCCGCCCTTCCGGGGTCTGACGCAGCATAATGAACAGATCGCGGGCCACTTTAATGTAGTCGTAGCGCACTTCACTCAGGGCGGAGAAGTTCGCCATGCCGGTGCCAAAGTCATCCAGCCACAGCGGGCCGTATTCGCATATCGAAGCAAACGAGGAGTCCTGCGGCAAACGGACATGCTCCACCAGCTCAAAGCGCATCCACGGCAGGGTGGCGATCAGCTCCTGCAATTTCGCGTTCTGGCGCAGCGCCAGCAGGGTTGGGCCATCGACGTTCACCGAGGCGAGGATATCGTGCTGTTCGAAAAAGGCGTGCTTCGTTGCCAGCATGCGAAGCTGCTCTTCCAGCACGTCCAGACGCTGGCGAACGGCAACTTCGGCAAAATAGCGATCCGGCGCGATGCGCTGAGTAGGGTTTGAGGGGTGCGTAACGACGGTCAAAATTTCGATGGCCATCAGTCGACCATCTGTTCGGTAGATCGGCTGATAGGTGTACGCACGCTCACATTGCAGCCAGTAGCGATGCTCCTGCAAGTTCTCAATACTTGCCTCAGGCGTAGTGCTCAGCCGCTGGATAACCTGCTCTGACTTCATTTCAGATGTCCTGTTGTTGGGATAGCCTTTCTGGACTCGTCACAGGATTATCGGCGCGACAATTGAGAACTTTATGTTCAATTCACCCGGAAAATGAAATTAAGATGACAGAAATGCGCGGGAACACGCGCTGGCTCAAAAAAAATAATGGAACGTTGTTTTAATATAGTTGACCGGTTAATTCACTCAGCGCACACTGCTGATAATTCTTCTGTTCAGGTTCACGACTATGTCCAAAAAAATTGCCGTGATTGGCGAATGCATGATTGAGCTGTCACAAAAAGGCGCGGAAGTCAGCCGCGGATTTGGTGGCGATACGTTAAACACGTCCGTTTATATTGCCCGTCAGGTCGCGCCTGAGGCGCTCACCGTGAACTACGTTACCGCCCTGGGTACGGACAGCTTCAGCCAGCAAATGCTGGAGGCCTGGCAGAGTGAACATGTTGAAACGTCGCTGATTCAGCGTATGGAAAACCGCCTCCCGGGGCTTTATTACATCGAAACCGACAGTACAGGCGAACGCACGTTTTATTACTGGCGCAACGAAGCCGCAGCCAAATTCTGGCTGGAGAGCGACGCGGCCGCGGCCATCTGCGAAGAGCTGGCGACATTTGACTATCTCTATCTGAGCGGCATTAGCCTGGCGATTTTAAGCCCCGCCAGCCGAGACAAGCTGCTCTCGCTGCTGCGCGAATGTCGTGCCAACGGCGGTAAGGTTATTTTCGATAACAACTACCGCCCGCGCCTGTGGGCCAGCCGCGAAGAGACGCAGCAGGTCTATCAGCAGATGCTACAGTGCACCGACATCGCCTTCCTGACGCTCGACGATGAAGACGCCCTGTGGGGTGAAAAGCCGGTAGATGACGTAATTGCGCGCACGCAGGCGGCAGGCGTGAGCGAAGTGGTGATTAAGCGCGGTGCGGATTCGTGCCTGGTCGCGGTGGCGGGTGAAGCGCTGGTTGACGTTCCGGCAGTGAAGCTTTCCAAAGAGAAAGTGATTGATACCACGGCGGCGGGTGATTCATTCAGCGCGGGCTATCTGGCGGTACGCCTGACGGGTGGAACGCCGGAAGCGGCGGCACAGCGCGGGCACCTGACGGCCAGCACGGTGATTCAGTATCGCGGGGCGATTATTCCGCGCGAGGCGATGCCTGTTTAAGTAGGGTGCGGGCTGATGCCCGCACCCTAACCCTCTCCCACAGGGAGAGGGAATGTTTGCATTACTGCCCTTGCGGAATATCCGTCGCGTCCGGATGTAAATCATCCGCCGTGGCGGCCTGCGCTGGCTGCGGCGCGGTAGCCATAATGGCATCCCAGGTCGTCTGAAGTTCCTTCATGTCATATTCCGGCTCGCCCTTCGGTTGCAGAAGGATCAACGCCATCTCCTGCGACAGCTGCTGACGGAGGTCCTGATTGAGCATATCGACGGTCAGACCGTTCAGGAAGTCCTGACGAAGCTTCTGATACTGTTCCGGCGCAATGTCCACCACCTGATTCTGCAGGGAACGAATACGCTGGCTGATCAGAATGTCGGTATCGGCACGAGCGTAGGTCGCAAACAGCTTCTGCAGCTCGAGTTTTTTCTGCGCCACGAGAGCATTGAATTCCTCTTCGGAAAGCCCCTCTTTACGCACTTTTGCCAGCTCTTTCGCGACCACACCCAGATTGGCATTTAGCTTATCGCCCGGTGATTCAACGTTGATGGCACATTGCGCACGCTGGAACAGCACGCGGCAGTCAAAGCCAAGACCAATATTCTTCACGTTGTTCTTACTCAGCGTCTGCTGGACGTGCCAGAACAGCGCTTCACGTGCCAGATCGGCACGCCAGTAGCGTAACATCGCCGCAGATTCACGGATGGGCTGCCAGGCGTTATCCCACATGACGGAGAGGCGATCCTGACGCACGGTGTCCGTCATAATGCTGACAGGCTCTGCACGCAGCGGAGAGAGCGTCGGGACAGGGGCTGGCGTTTCACGCTTGCCTTTCAGATCGCCAAACGCTTTGTTGATCTGCTCCACCACCGCGCGGCTGTCCACGTTACCCACCACGATCAGCGTCATCGCGTCCGGGGTGTACCACTTCTGATAGAACGATTTCACCTGTTCGGCGTCCACCGGCTGTTTCAGCGGTTCGGCCGGATCATGTCCCAGTAACGTTGAGCCCTTCAGGCGGTAACGCCACCAGCCCTCTTTGGTATCCCCAGGCCAGGTTGCCACCATGTCGCTGTTACTCAACGCATAGTTGACCGTGTCCGGCGTGATCGCCAGATTGCCAGAGGCATCGGAGAGATACGTAAGCGCTTCTTTAAGCAGGTCGTTACGGTTGTTTGGCAGGCTCAGGTTAAACATGGTGTAGTCATACGAGACAACAGCCGGGGGGAGTGGGCGTTTCGGATCGATGGCCTGCTGCCAGAGTGAACGCACCTGAACCGCTTGCAGGCTGCCGCTCTGCGTGAGCGCCAGCCGGGGAATAAAGTGGCTGAAACCGGTTTGCTGGGTGCTTTCCGTGAGGGAGCCGGTATTTACGGACAGACGGATTTCAATACGATCGCTGGGACGTTGCGGCGTGGCTAAGACCTGCCATTGAAAACCGTTCGCTAATGTCCCTTGTTGCCAGGCCGGGTCTGGCTGGAGCGCATCTGCCTGCACATAACTGGCTGCTGCCATCATCAGCAAACCGCCGGTTAAGAGTCGAATTTTTGTGCCCTGCATGTGAACCCCTGATCAACATTCCTGGTTAAAAAAGAGTGCCTCGCGACGCGCTTCACTCTTAAAGATGACGATGAAAACACGTCGATTAGACCGCGCGTTCGGCAAAACGTCACGGTCCGAAGTGAAATATACCCAAAAAAAATCTTGTCGAATTATGACAGGTATGAACAGTTATTATGCGCAGGAGCCCGCATCCCCACAAGGGAATACGGGCATTTGTGGCAAGTTTAAGAGGATAAGCCAGGATTTTTGCTGTCAGTTGAACGATTATTCAGAGTATCGTCGAGCTTTTTGTGATCCAGCTCTTTCACCCATTTCGCCACCACCACCGTTGCCACGCCGTTACCCACCAGGTTGGTTAACGCACGCGCCTCAGACATGAAGCGGTCAATACCCAGAATCAACGCCAGACCCGCCACCGGCAGGTGACCCACAGCAGAAATGGTGGCTGCCAGCACGATAAAGCCGCTGCCCGTTACGCCTGCCGCACCTTTAGAGGAGAGCAGGAGCACCACCAGCAGGGTAATCTGATGGAAAATATCCATATGGCTGTTGGTCGCCTGAGCGATAAATACGGCCGCCATCGTCAGGTATATCGAGGTACCGTCCAGGTTGAAGGAGTAGCCCGTCGGGATCACCAGCCCGACC
Organism: Enterobacter pseudoroggenkampii; assembly: GCF_026420145.1. Taxonomy (NCBI): domain Bacteria; kingdom Pseudomonadati; phylum Pseudomonadota; class Gammaproteobacteria; order Enterobacterales; family Enterobacteriaceae; genus Enterobacter; species Enterobacter pseudoroggenkampii. The sequence goes on along the minus strand of NZ_JAPMLV010000007.1, from coordinate 20,583 downwards.
ACCGATTTACGGCACCCGAGTTTCTCCATCTTGTCGAGCATACGCGGCAGCGCCGATTCTGAAGAGGAGGTCCCCAGAACAATCAGCAGTTCTTCGCGGATGTAACGGATAAATTTGAAGATGTTGAAACCTGTCGCGCGGGCGATGGAGCCCAGCACCACCACCACGAAAAGGATACAGGTAATATAGAAGCAGATAATCAGCTGACCCAACTGCACCAGCGTGCCGACGCCATATTTACCGATGGTGAAGGCCATCGCACCGAAGGCACCGATTGGCGCCAGGCGCATGATCATATTGATGATGCCGAAAATGACCTGCGAGAAGCTTTCGATCACGTTAAAGATAAGCTGGCCTTTGCTGCCCAGACGGTGCAGGGCAAAACCAAACATCACGGCGAACAGCAGAACCTGGAGGATGTTTCCGCTGGCGAACGCGCCAATGACGCTGCCAGGGATGACGTCCAGCAGGAAGGCGACCACGCCCTGATCCTTCGCCTGCTCGGCATACACCGCGACCGCTTTGGCATCCAGCGTTGAGGGGTCTACGTTCATCCCCGCGCCTGGCTGCACCACGTTGACGATGATCAGACCGATAATCAGCGCCAGGGTACTGACCACTTCGAAATAAAGAAGCGCCACTGCACCGGTACGACCGACCGCCTTCATGCTTTCCATGCCAGCGATGCCCGTGACTACCGTACAGAAGATCACCGGCGCGATGACCATTTTGATGAGCTTAACGAACGCGTCGCCAAGCGGTTTCATTTGCGCGCCCAGCTCAGGGTAATAGTGACCCAGCAGAATACCGATGGCGATGGCTGTCAGGACCTGGAAATAAAGACTTTTGAAGAGTGAGGTTTTCATAAGGTGTCCTTGGGAAGAAAAACCACAGGTTTTGTAAGGTTATGGTTAACCTGCGGCTTTAAAATAACACCCACATAACAGGACAGAAATAAACTCAGTTCAAATTTGAAACACAAATGTTAAGAACTTTGAGCTGGCTCGCACAAGCCAGCAACAAAGTTACACTTTTGCGGGGTCGTCAGCACCAGAAAGGTATCGTTGTTCAAAGACATCCGAAGGAACAGCTGGGGCAAAAAGGAAGCCTTGCCCGCTCTCCACACCCGCCTCTGCCAGCCAGGCGCGTTGCGCGTCGGTTTCAATCCCCTCGGCAATAAGGTGCAGATTGAGACTGCGCGCCATCTGGATAATCGCCTGCACCATGCTGCTGTCGTCCGGCAGACCGTCGACAAACGCTTTGTCAATTTTGAGCACATCTACCGGAAGGGTTTTCATGTGCTGAAGCTGGCGCAGCCCGGCGTACCCCATGCCAAAATCGTCCAGCGCAATGCGAATGCCGGCATTACGCAGCGGCTTCAGGATCGCGACCGCCTCATTGGGGTCGTCAATACGTCTGCTCTCCGTCACTTCCAGGGTTAACGTATCTGGCTTGATGCGGTAACGATGGATCAGCTCCAGCATCTCTGAAACCATGGTCGGGTGCATAAGCTGCAGGGCAGACAGGTTAACCGACAGCGGCAGCGTCACGCCGCGCTCCTGCCAGGCCGCAAGCTGACGGCAGGACTCCTCCAGCACCCAGTAGCCGACGGTAACCATCAGGCCGCAGGACTCAATGCGCTCAATCAGCCCTTCCGGCAGTTCCCATGAACCATCCGGCTGCTGCAGACGCAGCAGAGCCTCGGCGCTTTTCACTTCTCCCGTCAGCAAATTCACTTGCGGCTGTAGCCAGAGGGCAAACTGGCGGTTATCCAGCGCGGTCAGGATGTCGCTCTCTTCCGTCAGGCGCTGCTGCGCCTTTTCCATCTGCTCCGGGTCGAAGAACTGGATCTGATTTTTCCCTTTGCGCCGGGCAGTAAACGCCGCCGAGAAGGCGCGACGATAAAGCTGTTCCGCCGTTAAATCACCGTAGTACATGGCTATACCGATGCTGGCGCTCGGGCGAAGCTGGATACCCTGAATGGGCAACCGCTCATTAATGACAGTAAGTACTTGCTGACCTAATGTGATTGCATGCCAGGGCTCTTTTACGCCATTGGCAATCACTACCAGATCGTAACCGCTGACCTGGGTCAGCACCATGCGCGGGGCAAGGACAGATTTGATCTTTTCCACCAGGGTGAGCAGCAGCATTTCGCGCTGGCTCTCCTTGAGCACGCCAGCCGTGTCCTGCAGAGTTTCGCAGGCGATAACCATCAGCGCCGTGGTTTGCTGGCGCTCAACGGTTTGCTCCAGCATTGCCATCAGGAAGGCTTTATTGGGAAGCTCCGACACCGGGAAGCGCGTGGCGCTGCTGTTTAACTCATCCTGCTGACGCTGGATGCGCTGCTGGTTGAGGTTGTAGCTGCGCACCAGCATGCCTATCTCATCGTCATGATGCAGACGCGGTAGCTCAAGCTGATGCCCCATCTGATCCTGCGGCGCAAGCGTATTCAGCTCGCGGGCGATACGGCGCAGCGGATGAACAATCAGCCGGTTAATACACCAGGTGAGCGCCACGCTGAGAATAAGCGTCATAAGTAAGCAAGTGGTCACTAACGTAACCACCCAGCTCATGACGAATTTATACATGCGGTAAGAGTCCGCCTGTAATACCAGGTAGGCCAGCGGCTGCGGATTGGCAGGGCGTTCGAGTGAATAAACGGGCAGCGAAATTTGCACCGGCAGTTCAAACAGGCGCATCACCATCATCGGGACGGGACGCTCCGGGATAAAGCTCATCCGCAGCGCCTGAAACTGGTTAGGCAAGACGACGTCGGCGCGGCTAACGACGCCGGCAGGCTGAATGCGTTTTAAAATGGTTTCCGCTTCGGGAATATCCCCTTTCAGGATCGAGGCGGAGAGGGGGCCGCGCACCGAGCGGGCAATACTTTCTAACTGCGAGGCCGTGTTATAGCGATTCTGCTGTACGGAATGAAACAGCAGAATTACGCAGAAAAGCAGGACAAACAGCATGGTGACGGCAGAAACCATCGCCATCTGTTTGATTGTTAAGGAACGGCTGACACGCAAAATGACTCTCCACAAAACTCGAAGCGCAGGGCGCGCCAGGGTGTAAACCTGGCGCGCCTGAGTATACCCGATTGCCGCGCTATTAAGAGAGACTTACAAATGGATTAAGGAAAATCCGATTACCAGTCCGCGTAAGGGATAAGCGGCTGCGGCGGTAAGTCCATATCGCCCTGCCAGCCTGCAGCAGAGTAGCGCACATAGATCAGCGCGTGGCTTGGGGTATAGTCTTTCGCTTCCTGAATATCCACGCCCATGCCCACAAACCAGTTGGACGTGACCCGCCGCTCGATTATGGCCCGTGCGGTATAACCCGTACCGGAAGAACTGCTGCCGGTTTCCATCGCGCCCCGGTCGGTATAGCGGTCTGGCTCATCGGTCGGGATCAGATTCTGGATCGGGTAGCGCAGCTCGTCTTTGGTTTTGGAGTGGGACCAGGAGACCGAGCCCCCCAGCTCCCAGGACCAGTTTTCCGTGCGCTTACGCCATGTCACCGGCAAGGCGAAGGAGACATACTCCTGCGGGCTGTAATAGCCGCCCTGGCCCAGGGTATAACCGCTCAGGTCTTTGTCGTAGTGCCAGAGCATATTGGAGACGCCGACCGTCAGACGCTCATTGTTTTTATTAATGAGCTTGTAGTAGTAACCCGTCATCCAGCGGACGCGCCAGTTATCCTCCACATTTTTACCCGTCAGCGTTTCCGCGTTCAGGCTTGACCAGACGCCGTTCGCTTCCCCTTTGTCATAGCTCATACTTACGCCGCCACCGGTGGCGCGTACGCCGCCCCAGGTGGTGCCGGTATTGGTATCTTTTTGCCCGCCGAAGGCCAGCAGAGAGCTGGAGATTGGGCGGCGATGGGCGTTAACGGTATAGCCGATGGGCCCCAGATCGCTGCTGTAGCTGATGCCGCCCACCACGTCGACAACGTCAAAGCCCATTGGCGTGGTGCCAATATCCATCGCCCAGGTCTTATTCTGCCAGCCGACGGCGACGCTCGCGCCATTGTCGGACTGATGGGTGTTGCCGCTACACGGCGTTTCGTAGCAGGTTCCCCATTTAGGGTCGTAAGTCCCGTTCTTGCTATCAAATGAACCGGCGTCCATGTTGACCAGATCGCTTCTGAAGAACATGCGCCCATCTGAGAGCGGGGCATCCACCTGTAGCATAGTGGTATGCGCTTTCAGGTCGGAATAACCGCCCGTGCCGCTGGAGCCCCAGTAGTCGTGCTGCAGCGTGACGTTAACATCCTGCTGACGATACAGGTCACCGGCATCGCTGCGCACGCCGCGCTTCAGCCAGTCATCCTTTTCATCGTTACGCGTCAGACGGGTGAAACTGTCGTTGTCAGCCGGACGCGTCGTGGTGATACCTGTCGATACCATCGCATCTTTATAGGTTTCCAGCGCCTGCTGAGGCTGCCCGTTCTGCGCCTGGAAACGCGCGGCATCACGCAGCACCAGCGCGTTTTCCATGGAGCCGGGCTGCGATTTAGCCTGCGGAATGATTTTATTGAAGGTCTGTTCTGCGGCAGCGGAATCACCCAAGCCCGCCTGCGCCATCGCGATCCGGCGCTGCATGTTGAGCGACAGCGGCTGGCCGTTTTGCGCGCCGGGCAGTTTCGCCAGCTCTGCGCGCGCGGCATCTTTGTTACCCTGCGCGCTGTAAATCTCGGTCAGGCCGAGGATCGCGTCTTCGTTCTGCGGTTCACGCTGCAGGACGGCATTGTACGTCGTTTTCGCCGAGTCCAGATCGCCACGCTGCTGTGCCCAGTCCGCCAGCGTGAGGTCGATACGGGTGGAGGTCGGCTGCTGGCGAAGAAGATTCTCTGCGTCCTGCTCTTTGCCGCTGTCGCGCAGACGGTTGGCGGTTTCCAGCACCTGGTTGCTTTGCAGGCGGTCGGCAAGTTCCTGAATATTGCCGTTCCACTGGCTGCGCGGCAGCGTATCCAGATGCGCCAGCGCGGCGCGGTCCTGATCGTTTCCGGAAAGATAGAGCCCGTTGGCGTACACCTGATCCGGATCGGACGGTTTCTGGCTGGCAAGCTGACGCATCAGGGTATCCGCCTGGCTGCGCTGACCCGCGCTGTAGAGATCGCGCGAGAGACGATAAGTTATCCACACGTCGCCGGGAGAGAGCGCCAGACGACGACGCTGGATTTCTGCTGCCTGGGCGTATTTCCCCTGATTTTCCAGCTGTTCGGCCTGGGCAGAGAGCTGTTCGTTGGTCAGGCTACGTTCAATATCGTCTATGCTTCGGCGCTGGCTGGCGGAGAGAGACTGGATAAACTGCGAGGCCTTCTCCGGCGACTGCGCGCGGTAAATATTGGCCAGGCCGCGAACCGCATTGCTGTTGCCGCTGTCCATCCGCAGCGCCTGGCGATAATAACGTTCCGCCGCGTCGTTATCTTTACGTGCCGCGGCGGCGTCGCCCAGCCCCAGCACGGCATAGCTGTCGGTATTGTCGATACCGCGTGCCTGCTGATAGTAACGCTCCGCCTGCGCCGGGTTATTCGCCTTCAGCGCCGCATCGCCCTGCTGGATCAGCAGCCAGTAGCGGTTAACCTTCAGAAGACTGTCCCATTTACCCCGGTTATCGCTCTGGGGATCGAGGGCAATCGCCTTTTCAAACTGTGCCACCGCGCGGGCGCGGTCGCCCTTCTGAGAATACGCCTGTCCAAGGGCCCCCACCGCCTCACTGTCGGCATGGTTGGCGCTGACGGCTTTTTGCAGCTCCGCCACCGCCTTACTCCCCTGCCCGGCATCCACCGCCGCCAGCCCTTCCGCTTTCGCGCGGAACGCCGGATCGGCGAGCTGTTTTTGCTGCGCTTCAAGCTGGGCACGCGCCGCCGCGACGCTATCCCCGTCGCTGAATACGCTCAGGTATTTTTGCAGCGCGCTGACGCTGGCGCTGCTGGCAGGCTGACCTTTGATTTGGTCATACCACATATCAGACGCCTGGTTACGGCCATTGGTGGATTTGGCCATCTCCTGCAATATCGCAAAGCCTTCATCACGGCGTCCGCTCTGGAACAAAAGCTGGGACAGCGTCGCCTGCAGCTGCGTATTTCCGGGGCTGCTGCTGTTTATTTTCTTGAGCTGGTTAATGGCTGCATTTCGGCGAGCAGGGTCTTTCGCCACGACGTTCCAGTATTCCGTGGCCACGTCGCCGCCCGGCGGGTTGCCGTCAAACAGCTTGTCATAGGCGGCAATCGCCTCCTGCGTGTGTCCCGTGGTGGCGAGCAGTCGCGCCTGCTGGAGCTGCTGCCGGCCATCCGGGGTAGAAAGCAGCATCGTGTTGCGTGATGACTGGTACGCACTCGAGCCCGGCGCGATCCCTTTCAGACGATCCAGCTCTTTTTGCGCACCGGCGTTATCGCCCTGGCGCAGCAGGTAGCGAAAGCGTGCGGCAATGACGTCAGGGTTGTTCGGGTCAATCAGCTCTAGACGATAAAGCGACTGACGAACCAAATCCTCACGCTGTGTCGATTCGCCCAGCCGAACCTGTTCCAGCAGCTGTTTCTGCTGCGGAGAGTTGGCGGCTTCAGCCAGCGGCATCAGTGCCAGGCCAAGCGATAAAGTGAGTAGATTTACTGTGAACTTGCGCATTCCTGGCCCCAATCCGGTATTAATTCACCTTTTGCGGTGAAGCGAAAACGATGCTGATCCCATCCTTGCCCAAAGAGAGTCAGCACGTAGCTGTAATAGGCATTGTTATCGGGAAAATGGTCCGCAACGCGCTGGCGCTGAACCGCCTGGGCATCACGCTGTTGTAAAAACGGCAGCATGGCGGCAGAGAACCCGACCGGGCCATTCCCGGTGCGTTTCCCCGTCGCCACATCCACTTTCTCCGGCGGCACACCCCGTTTCATAGTCTTTGCCGCCATCGGCTGGAAGCGCGTCAGCAGCCGGGCTTTCTGAGGATCGTTGTCACTCATCATGCCCACCCAGAGATACACGCGGATGGCGTCGTAGCCGCCCACCAGCGCCTTATCCTGCTGTAACCGCCAGCCTTTGTGTTTCTGATACTGCACCCAGTCCGGCGAAAAGCCTTTCGGCGCACTCTCCTGCAGCAGGCGCAGATTGGTTTCACGAAGCTGGGTCCACGGGGAACCAAAGCGCGTGAAATAACTCGCTAACTGCGGAGGAAGATAACTGGGGTTAAAGCGCCAGACCTGTTCATCGGCAAAACCGACTTTACCGGGAAGCAGCATTGCGCCGAGTCCCGGCACTTTCACCACTTCCTCGCTGACAATGCGTTTCAGCAACGCTTTACCCGTGCGGGTATAGTCCGGATGTTTCCACAGCCGACCCGCTTCGAGCAGTGACCAGGCGATCCAGACATCGGCGTCAGAGGCGGAGTTGGTATCGATCACCGCCCACGTTTCTTTATCCTTCTGACCCCATAGCCAGGCAGGCAGATGGTCGTTGAGATCGCCGCTGGCAAGATTATCGCGCGTCCACGTCAGCAGCTGGTCAAACGCGTTGCGATCGTTCGCCGCCAGGGCAAAGAACAGGGCGTAGCTTTGCCCTTCCGAGGTCGTTATTTTGCGCGTGTCACTGGGATCAATGACACGCCCGCCCTCACTGATGTAGTCCTTTTTAAACTGCTCCCAGGCAGGCCAGGTACAGGCGGCGCGAAGAGGAAGCGCCGCCAGCATCACCGCTGCTAATGCACACCAGCGAAAGGCTTTCATTACATCTTACTCATCCGGGTTCAGACGACGACGGCTGATGATACGCAGCAGACGCCACAGCACCCATGCCAGCAAGACCACGCTGACCGCAGCCAGGATGGCGAGCAGCACCGGATGGTTGGCCAGCGCATACCACAGGCGTTCAAACCACGGCAGATGGCCCACGTAGTACACATCGCCCACGCGCAGGCTATTGACGCCGGACTCACGGATCACCGACACGGAACCAAACATCGCGGCACGTTTACCGCTGTCGTTCATGGCCGTATTGAGGAGTTCATACCCGCGCGGGCTGTCCGCAAGGAGAGCCACCACGCTGCGCTGTTCGTTGTATGGGGACTGGAAGCCCACCACCGCGGCCATCGCCCCCTGAGACGTTACCGTCGTCTGCGCGCTGGCCTGACGGTCGTTCACATCCGGCATAATGCTCGGGAACTCGGTCTGGCGCAGCGGCGTGTTAACCCAGGACTGGGCCGCTTTCACCAGCAGATCGATACGCTTGTCATCCTTTAGCTTATCGGGAATGGTACCGATCACCATGATGTCAGCGTCTTTGTTCTGAATCTGGCTGCCATCGTCCGTCAACGTGACGTTAATCGCCGGTAATCCTGTTTGTCCCCCAACGGTCGCCATGGTGTCCAGCAGAGTCGTGACCTGCCCTTCGTTTGGCGCTTTTGGCATCACCACAATGGACTCAGAGAGATCGGCCATGCGGCTGAACGGGAAGCCCGCGTTAGCAAACGCGCGCAGGTCCGGCATCGCCAGGAAGTGATAGTACTTCGAGAAGTCGATGGTCGACTCATCGCCAATCACCACGTGGTTCTGAACCGGCTGGAAGGTGATGCAGTTTTCCGCCGAGCCGCCAGGCATCGGGTTCATGTACTGGAAGTCAAAGCGCAGCTGGTTTATCGCACCCAGCTTCAGTGCCGGAATGGAAACATCCGTTTTACCGTCCAGCAGCCCCTGCAGCACCGGCAGGCGAAGCATCAGGCGGTTCGTATCCTGCGTGCTTTGCAGGCTGAAGGATTGCAGGAACTGGTTATTCAGGCTGATATCCATGCGCGAGCTGTCTTTGGTGGCTGGCGCGGTATAGCGGTAGTTCAGATTGATATCAATGCCGTTGGTACGCAGCAGGTACAGATCCGGCGGCAGATTCAGCGACAGGCTAATCGGCGCTGGCTCAAGCCCCGTCGCCTGCAGCTGTTCTTCATAGGTTTTCAGCTCGCCAAAGGTTACCGCACGGTCGGTACGCACCCAGTTTGGCGCATCATACGGTTTACGCGCCAGCAGCGGTTTGACGTCATCAACCACCACGCTGTTGCCGCGGAACAGGACGTTGCCCTGGGCAATGGCTTTTGCTGCCTGCACCAGATCTTTATCATCACGACCAAAGACCACCAGCAGCTTCACGTACGGGTTTTCCGGATGGCTTATCATCTCAACGGTCGGCGCTTTGACGTCCGGATGATCGCGCAGGAAGGCCGGGCGTTTCGCGTTGGTCGCAAACACAATGGCATTTCTGTCCGGCAGCTTGTCATACATCGCCGGGAAGCTCTGGCCGCGCCAGCCCGCGCGTGAACCAAACCAGGACGCCACGATGGTGGCCGCCAGCTGCTCGGTCACGTCCGGGGAAGAGGCAAACACCATCGGCAACGTGAGCGGACGGTTATCACGCGGATCGAAGAACGGAACCGGGAAGGCCGAAAGATCGTTTTTCAACGCCAGCGACTGGTAGGTCAGCTGCAGCGAGGAGTTACGCCCGACGTCCATCCACAGCGTGTTGCTGGCCGGGTTTTCGCAGACATCGCGGTAGTGACCGACAAATTCCAGGCGAATACGGTTGAAGTCGGTGATGAACAGCGGGTTAATCGGCACCTGAGCCTGGGTTTTCTTGCCCAGCTGCTCTTTGGTGACCGGCAGAACGTCCATCAGCTCATCATTCAGGTAGACCTTCAGCTGAGACTGGGTCGGCAGCAGCGACGGTGACGGGGTGTACTCAAGGTTCAGCACCGCATTAGAGACGACCTCATCGCTGCGCATGCCAAATTCAATGCCGCCGTTAGGGTTGATACCGCGCAGCACCATGCTGCCCGGAGGCGGCGCAATTTGCGCGAAGGTCAGCTTCACGTCCCGCGACGGCGCATTGTCCGCGACGACGGGCGCATTCGCCCCCCGGACGCCCGGCATCACCTGTCCGATGACCTGACCGTCTGCAGGGAGGGTGTTCCCCTTCGTTGGCTGGTTCGGCATGATGTTTTCTGTTTGACCTGGTGCCGCGGTGACAACCGGATCGGTTGCTTGCGCGACGACAGGTACCGTTGGCGCAGGCGTTGCCGCTGCATTACCAGGAGCGGCGTTAGCCATTGTTGCGGGGAGGACATTCATCCCCATTGCCACTGCACATAACCAGGAAAGTTTTGTTTTCATCGCGTTATCATCATTGTTGAGCCATAACCGGGTCCGCCTGCTTCGCCTCATCCCGCTCAGGACGACGAGGAATGAACGACACGACCCAGGAAACCAGCGAAGTAAGTGACCGGAAAATTAATTTCACCGACGACGGGGCAAATTCTGCAAGGTGACGATAGCCACGGAACCCCAGCTTCAGAATATCCAGCAGGCTTTCCAGTGGTTTATCTTCCGGGAAGCTGTCCTGCCAGAGAGCCCACGTATCCGCGCGGGCAAACGTACATTGCACAAAATCGATATGCTGCTTTTTGGTCAACGGCATGAGCTGCAGACCGACTTCATTGCCCGCCACGCGAACAACCTGCGTCGGGAAGACATACTCCTGCTGACCGCGCTTAAGCAGCAGGTTAACTTTCTGCCCTTCCAGCACCTTCGCCTGGCCGTTGATTTTGATCCCCAGACCGCCGTCAGAGAAGTCGTGCACGGTACAGGAGAAGAGATGGCCATCTTCACGGGCGATCGCCGCAGGCATGCAGATTTCAACGCGATGCGCACGACGAACCTGCTTGCTTTCCACCGACACCGCCACCGCGCCGCCGAGGATAATCAGGTTGTAGAAGACCCAGGCCATACTCACGAAGACGGTCAGGATTTCGTTTTCCGGGCCGTAGAAATAACGCCAGATACCGGCGATGACGCCAACGATATTCAGCAGTACCAGGAAGATATACGGACGGGAGATCACCCAGTCGACGTACTCTTCTTCCACCAGGCCGCCCTTCGCGGTGACGTTGAATTTCCCTTTATGCGGGTTAATCAGCGCCACCATCGTCGGCGGTGCGATGTACCAGGCCAGCACCGTTTCGTAGATTTCACTCCAGAAGGAGTGGCGGTATTTACCCTGTATCTTCGAGTTCGTCAGGCTCGCGTGGATCATGTGCGGCAGAACAAACAGCGCAATCATCAGCGCCGGGGCGTAGATGATATAAGCGTGAAGGAGCAGGAACGCCAGCGGCGCGGTCAGGAAGATCAGCCGCGGAATACCGGATAAGAAGTGGAACATGGCGTTGACATAGCAAAGACGCTGCGCCAGCTTGAGCCCTTTCCCTATCAGTGGGTTATCGAGACGGAAAATTTGCACCATCCCGCGCGCCCAGCGAATACGCTGGCCAATGTGCGCCGACAGTGACTCCGTTGCCAGACCGGCAGCCTGCGGAATGCGCATATAGGCTGAGGTGTAGCCACGACGGTGCAGACGCAGCGAGGTGTGCGCATCTTCGGTGACCGTTTCGACGGCGATGCCACCAATTTCATCCAGCGGTTTACGGCGGATAACCGCACAGGAGCCGCAGAAGAAGGTCGCATCCCACATGTCGTTTCCGTCCTGCACCAGGCCATAGAACAGCGTGCCTTCGTTCGGTGTTTTACGGAAACGGCCAAGGTTACGTTCAAACGGGTCCGGCGAGAAGAAGTGGTGCGGCGTCTGCATCATCGCCAGCTCTTTCTCCTTCAGGAACCAGCCCATAGTCATCTGCAGGAACGAGCGCGTCGGCACGTGGTCGCAGTCAAAGATCGAGACAAACTCCCCGGTGGCATACTTCAACGCGTTGTTGATGTTCCCGGCTTTAGCATGTTCGTGCGTCGGACGGGCGATGTACTCGACGCCGACCTCCTCCGCGAACTGGCGGAACGCCGGACGGTTGCCGTCATCCAGGATCCAGACCTTGAGCTTATCTTTCGGCCAGTCGATGCCCAGCGCGGCATAGATGGTGTTCTTCACCACGCTCAGGTCTTCGTTGTAGGTCGGCACGAAGAGATCGACGGTTGGCCACTGGGTCGTGTCCTTTGGCAGCGGAACCGGCTGGCGGTTGAGCGGCCAAATCACCTGGAAATAGCCCAGCACCAGCACAATCCAGGCGTAGGTTTCAGCAAACAGCAGCACCAGGCCGCACACCAGACTCACCGGGTCGTCCCAGTTCAGCGTCGAGGTATAACGCCACCAGATGTAGCGACAGGAGACGGTCAACGACAACACAATCAGCATCAGCGCCGAGAAGCGGCCCGGAATACGGCGGACCAGCAGCGCCACGCCCCACAGCAGGATCAGGAAGGTGAACTGCGCCAGAGGGTTGAAAGGCTGCGTAATACAGACCAGCGCCAGAATGAGCGAGAACACGACGATCACGCCTAGGATAAAACGCCGCAAGCCCGGGTGGAGATGCCCGAGCTCTTTATGGTTATCCAGATGGCTGGTCTTATCGCTGACGCTGTTGGGCAGTTTATCCAGCCACTGGTGGTAGCGTTCACGTAGCTGCTGCACGCGGGAGAAACTGCGCCAGTGCGGCGTTTTTGTCTCCGCGCGGGATGAGGTCGCCACCAGCCAGATGGCCTGAATGAGATAACGCGCCGGATCCAGTGGACGCGGACGGTCAGGATTAATGTGCGGATACAATTCACTGTGCCGGGCACGTATGCGCTGCCAGCGCGGGTGTTCGAGTGGAATAAACATCCAGGCCAGAATCATCCAGAAACAGCCGAGCGCGGCGCTGAATGCCGACGCGCCGTGACGGCGAAAATGCCGGTAATGTTCGCTCAAACGCGAACTGACCGGTGGGATGAGTAACCAGCTGGCGAGACGACTCATACATCACTCCCTGCATGCTCCGCCCTGTTGGCGAAGTTCAGCAGACACCAGTTAGCCAGCGTCAGGATCTCTTCTGCCGCCAGTGAATCGCTGCGGTATTCGCCGAGCGGTTGCTTAGACGCAAGGCATTCCGCCATGCCCTCATCACGATGGATGACAATGGGAAGCAGGCGGCGCTGGCTCTGCAGCCAGACCTGATACAGATCGTCCTGGATCTGGCTGCCAATGCGCAAATCGTTAATCAGGATATGGCCATTTTGAGGTAGCCCCTGCTGATGCAGGCGGATATGGCAGTTCGCATCGACGTTGACGATCGAGAGCACATGATCGCACTGGGCAATAAGCTGTCTGGTCAGCGTGCCGGCGCCGTGCGGCAGATCCAGCAGGATCCACTTGTAGTGCCCCTTTTCTTTCAGGGCCTGCAGCGCCAGCGTGAACTGCGAAAACAGACGCTGATACGCGGCTTCATTCTCGCGCTCCGTGGTGGTCAGTTGACCAAACGGCAGCAGATCGAGCTGGGAGGTATAGCGCATCCCTGCATCCTGCCAGTCTTTATCGTCGAGCAGCGCCCGGGCCCAGCCCTCTTCGCGAGTAAAGTCGACGTTAAACGACATACGCAGCAAATTATCGGCGCAGGCGTCAATAACCAGCACCGATTCACCTAAAAGCTGTAATGACCACGCCAGCGCCGCGGTAACAGATGTGGTACCCACACCGCCACGGACACCCTGTAATCCGAGTATGGCCATCAATGGCTCCCTTAATGTTGATGGGCGAATTCAGCTAATAACGGCCAGCGTTTAATAGCCGCGGCCAACTGTTCCCGCTGGGAAATATCGGTGTAATCTATTTCAGGTAAAGAAAAGGCCTGCGTCAGCGCCAGAAAATCGTTTTGGAATGTGTAACCCAGGGTCGAATCGACTGGGGTTCCGGGTTCGTTATTATCCATTCTTTTTCCATCCCTTTGAGGAAAATCGCACGCTAAAGAAGTTGCGGGGCTTCCTGCCCTGACAAATTTCATTTACATGCTAAATCTGATGTTCTTTAATTTCAATGTTAGGTTTATTTCTACGCTTTCGCTAGTAAACTGAGATACAGATAAATTAGACGAAAAGAGGGACACCGTGGACTCCATATTTTCTATTGGCATCCAGTCATTATGGGACGAATTGAGCCACATGCCAGTCGGAGGAGTCTGGTGGATTAATACGGACCGAAATGAAGATGCTATCAGTCTGGTAAACCAGACAATTGATGCCCAGGATAAGGATTCCCGCGTGGCCGTCATTAGCATGGGCGAAGATCCGAAGAAAATTATCACGCTGGAAAACGATTGCGGGCCTCAGACGGTGCGATTATTTTCCATGACATCGGATGCCGATAGTCTATACTTTTTGTCCCGCGACGTTCAGTGCACTATTGATCCGGATCACTATTTAGTGATCCTTAAATGCGCAAATAACGTCCTGCAAAATATCCCTTCTGAAAAACTGCTGCCGTGGCTGGAAAAAATCAATAAATGGGCAAAATTTCAAAATTGCACGCTATTGATAGTCAATCCCGGCAGTAATAATGACAAGCTATTCTCACTTTTAATGGGTGAATATCGCTCCCTGTTCGGTCTGGCAAGCGTTCGTGACCAGGCGGGAAGCTATCTCTACGATATTGCATTCTGGTGTAATGAAAAAGGTGTGAGCGCCAGGCAACAACTTACGCTGAAACATATCGAGGGTAAGTGGCACCTGGCGCAGCAGGAAGAAACCGTGGTGCAGCCGCGCAGTGATGAAAAACGCATTCTGAGCCATATCGCGGTTTTAGAGGGGGCGCCCGCCCTGTCGGAAAACTGGTCACTGTTTGAATCTAACGAAGCCCTTTTCCATGAAGCGCGCACAACCCAGGCGGCAACGATTATTTTCTCGCTGATGCAGAATAACCAGATTGAGACGCTGGCGAGGCAAATCCACACCTTACGCCGCCAGCGCGGCAGTGCGTTAAAAATCATCGTACGCGAAAACAATACCAGCCTGCGCGCCACCGATGAGCGTCTGCTTCTGGGTTGCGGCGCCAATATGGTTATCCCCTGGAACGCGCCGCTGTCACGCTGCCTGACGCTTATCGAAAGCGTTCAGGGTCAGCAGTTTAGCCGCCATGTACCGGAAGACATTTCTACGCTGCTCTCCATGACGCAGCCGATGAAGCTGCGCGGTTACCAAAAATGGGATACCTTCTGCGACGCCGTCGGCAACATGATGAGCAATACGCTTCTTCCTGCAGACGGAAAAGGGGTTATGGTTGCCCTGCGCCCTGTTCCGGGTATCCGCGTTGAACAGGCGCTTACCTTATGCCGCCCGAACCGTACAGGGGACATCATGACCATTGGCGACAATCGCCTGGTGCTGTTTTTGTCCTTCTGCCGGGTAAACGATCTCGATACGGCGCTTAACCACATCTTCCCCCTGCCTACCGGGGATATTTTCTCGAACCGTATGATTTGGTTCGAAGATAATACGATCAGCGCGGAGCTGGTGCAGATGCGTGCGCTCCAGCCTGAACAATGGGTTAAACCGCTCGCTATCAAGAGCGATGCTAAACCGATCCTCAATGCCAGACATGATGGACACGTCTGGCGTCGGGTTCCGGAACCCCTTCGCTTATTAACAGACAACGCGGAGAACGCATCATCATGAATATCAGCGATATTATTCAACTGGTTATATTCTGTGCGCTGATCTTTTTCCCGCTTGGCTACTATGCGCGTCATTCCATACGCCGTATCCGTGATACGGCCAGAGTGCTGTTTATAAAACCTCGCTATGTAAAACCAGCCGGAACACTGACACGGGCATCACACGTCAAGGCAGACCGAAAACATGACTAATTCTACCTATACCGCTTCGTCACCCTCGCCGCTCTGGCAATACTGGCGCGGCCTTTCCGGCTGGAACTTCTACTTTCTGGTGAAGTTTGGTCTGCTTTGGGCAGGCTATCTGAATTTCCATCCTCTACTCAACCTCGTGTTTATGGCCTTCCTGCTGATGCCGCTGCCAAATATCAGGCTGCATCGCTTACGTCACTGGGTTGCCATCCCCGTCGGCTTTGCGCTGTTCTGGCATGATACCTGGCTACCGGGGCCGGACAGCATTATGAGCCAGGGGTCCCAGGTGGCGGGCTTTAGCGCCAGCTATGTCCTCGATCTGACCGAGCGGTTTATTAACTGGCAGATGATAGGCGCGGTATTTGTGCTGCTGGTTGCCTGGCTGTTCCTGTCACAGTGGATCCGCGTCACGGTGTTTGTCGTCGCGATTATGATCTGGCTTAACGTGCTGACCCTGGCTGGGCCAAACTTTTCGCTATGGCCTGCCGGTCAACCGACCACCACGGTGACCACCACCGGGGGAAGCGCGGCGGCCACCGTCACCACGGCAGGCGATACGCCAGTGGTGGGTGATATCCCAACCCAGACAGCACCGCCGACCTCAACCAACCTGAACGCCTGGCTCTCCAGTTTCTATACCGCGGAAGACAAGCGACAGACGAAATTCCCGGATGCGCTGCCGGCGGATGCTCAGCCGTTTGAACTGCTGGTGATCAACATCTGCTCTCTCTCCTGGGCCGATGTGGATGCAGCCGGTTTGATGTCTCATCCGCTGTGGTCTCATTTCGACATTCAGTTTAAAGATTTCAACTCTGCCACCTCGTACAGCGGCCCGGCGGCCATCCGCCTCCTGCGTGCAAGCTGCGGTCAGGCATCGCATAAGAATCTGTATCAACCCGCTGGCAACCAGTGTTATCTGTTCGATAACCTCGCCAAGCTGGGCTTTACGCAGCATCTGATGCTGGGACATAACGGCCAGTTCGGTAACTTCCTGAAAGAGGTGCGCGAAGAGGGTGGCATGCAGTCACCGCTGATGGACCAAACCGGTCTTCCTGTCTCTCTGCTGGGCTTCGACGGCTCGCCCGTCTATGACGATACCGCCGTCCTGCAACGCTGGCTGCAGACCATCGAAAAAGACAGTAATCCACGCAGCGCGACGTTCTTTAATACCCTGCCGCTCCATGACGGTAACCATTTCCCGGGCGTGAGCAAAACGGCAGATTATAAAGTGCGTGCGCAGAAGTTCTTCGACGAGCTGGACGCGTTCTTCACGGAGCTGGAAAAATCAGGCCGTAAAGTGATGGTGGTTGTGGTGCCTGAGCACGGTGGTGCGCTGAAAGGTGACAGAATGCAGGTGTCAGGTCTGCGTGATATCCCAAGCCCGTCCATCACCAACGTACCTGCAGGCATTAAATTCTTTGGTATGAAGGCACCGCATCAGGGCGCACCAATAGAGATTACGCAGCCAACCAGCTATCTGGCAATCTCAGAACTGGTTGCCCGCGCCGTTGACGGGAAACTCTTTGTGGAAGATAGCGTGAACTGGGACCAGCTCACCAGCAAACTGCCGCAAACGGCAGAAGTCTCGGAGAACGCCAACGCGGTAGTGATTCAGTATCAGAACAAACCGTACGTTCGCCTGAACGGCGGGGATTGGGTACCGTATCCACAGTAACTGATTTACCCCTCTCCCCATTGGGGAGAGGGGATAGTCGGTGCGTTATTATTGCTCTGAAATCCACACCAGCATTTTCAGACTTGCCGAATAGTAGTCGTCCTTAGACGTGATTTCGGGTTCTCCGGAAGACTGTCCCATCGTTAAATCCCTAACCGCCAGCAGACCACCTTCCATCATGTAGGGCGCATATTCGTTAGTCGTGACGTTAACCCAGGCGGGCGTTTGTTCCCGGGGGAACTGACCGAACCAGGCCTTCCACGGCGTCAGGAGCGGGCTTTGTTTATCAGACCAGGCAACGTACAGCGGAATACGAATCGCGTCATAGCTCATTCGCGGCGGCCAGCCTTTAGCGGGAGCCAGCTTGCCACCTGATGTCAGTGAAACCCAGTCAGTGGGCAAGTTCGCTTTACCCGAGCCCATTTTCCCCAGCAGGCGTTCCCCGTCCTTAATCAAATCGCGCCAGACCGGCAAATGACTGCGTCCGGCGAAGGCCTGCCAGGCCGGAAACACAAAATAGGAAGGATTAAGAACCACTTCACCGTCAAGCTTAAATCCCTGGACGCCGGGCAGCATCACGCGGTAACCCGCATAGCGGATGACGCTATGGGCGACCAGCGCTTTTGTAATAGCATCCGATGCGGCGCTGTAGCGTTTGTCATGCCAGCGGGCATCGGCTTTAAGCAGCGCCCAGGCAATCAGCACATCGCCATCGGCAGCGTTGTTTTTGTCGGCGATCGGGTTGGACTCTGCGGGGTTAAAGCGCCAGTAAAACAGACCGTTCTCTTTGTTCTTCAACTCACGGTTTGTCCATTGCAAGAGCTTATCGAACGTGGCTTTATCGTCGTTGGCCACTGCCATCAGCATGGCAAAGCCCTGACCTTCCGTATGCGACACGCCGCCATTGCCGGTATCGACAATGCGGCCTTCCGGTTTGAAAAAGCGCGCCTTGTAACTCTCCCAGGCCTGACCTGCCTGAGAGAGGGGTGAGAACAGCAGACTCATCATGACGGCCAGCGTCGCGCAGACGGGTTTTCGCATCATTCACTCCATCCGGTTATTCGGCACTTCGCAGGGAAATCTCACCGCCCATCCAGGGTTTGATCACGCCATCCTGCTCCAGAAGCAGCGCACCCTGAGCGTCAATACCGCGGGAAGTCCCGTAGATCTCTTTATCACCGATCAGCAATTTCACCGGGCGGTTGATGAAGTTATCCAAC
Organism: Enterobacter pseudoroggenkampii; assembly: GCF_026420145.1. Lineage (NCBI taxonomy): Bacteria > Pseudomonadati > Pseudomonadota > Gammaproteobacteria > Enterobacterales > Enterobacteriaceae > Enterobacter > Enterobacter pseudoroggenkampii. The sequence continues at coordinate 2,038 of NZ_JAPMLV010000007.1, read as the reverse complement.
TTTTCCCAACGAGACAGGAACGGTGCCAGCCCTTCCTGCTCAAAAAGCGTGAGCGAGCTGCGCAGCTCTTTAATCATACGTACGGCAAGGGTGTTACGATCGATGACGATCCCCGCCTCCTGGAGGTTAGTCCAGGCCTGGTTCACCACATCATTTTGGACATTGCGCATCACCATATTGAGGCCTGCGCCAATGACGATTTGCGCCGCATCGCCCGTTTTTCCCGTCAGTTCGACCAGAATCCCGGCAAGTTTACGATCGTTGAGGTAGAGGTCATTTGGCCATTTTACGCGCACTTTATCCGCCCCCAGATCGTGCAGCACTTCCGCCATGACGATGCCGATAACCAGACTCAGGCCAATGGCAGCGGCCGGGCCCTGATCGAGTCGCCAGTACATGGACAGATAGAGGTTAGCGCCAAATGGCGAAAACCATTTGCGGCCACGACGGCCACGACCGGCCTGTTGATATTCAGCAACGCAGGCATCACCGGATTTCAGCTCAGGCAGACGATCAAGCAGATACTGGTTCGTCGAATCAATCACCGGCAGCACCGCCACATTGCCGTGTCCAATCTGGCTGCGGATCGCGTCTTCATTCAGCAACTGAATCGGCTCCGGCAGGCTGTAGCCTTTTCCGGGAACCGTAAATACATCAACACCCCAGTCACGGAGCGTCTGGATATGCTTGTTAATGGCGGCGCGGCTCATGCCCAGCTGTTCACCCAGCTGCTCGCCGGAATGGAATTCACCGTCCGCCAGGATACCAATCAGGGTTAACGGGACCGTATTGTCCTTCATGCGATAGTCTCCACAGCGTTGACTTCACCTGTGCGACCAATGAAGCGGACTTCTGGCTCCAGCCAGACGTTAAATTTTTCGCCGACACGCTGGCGAACGTAGTGAGCCAGCTGTACCACATCGTCGCTGGTCGCATCGCGCTGGTTAATCAGCACCAGGGCCTGCTGTTGGTGAACGGCGGCACCGCCTACTGAAGTGCCTTTTAGCTGGCATTGATCGATGAGCCACCCCGCGGCCAGCTTCACGCTGCCATCCGTCTGAGGGTAATGTGGCGCTGCGGGCCATCCTTCAAGAAAGACTTTTGCATTTTCGCTGCTGATAACCGGGTTTTTGAAGAAGCTTCCTGCATTTCCGTTTACTTTTGGATCGGGAAGCTTGGTCATCCGCATATGGCAAACCGAGTCAAAGACGTCGCGAGCGGTAACGGTCGCCGGATCGAGACGCGTTAAATCCCCGTAGGTCAATACGGGCTGCCAGTTCTTCGACAGACGCAAACCCACGGCGACAATCACGTAGCGATCCTGATATTCATGTTTGAAGATACTGTCACGATAGCCAAAACGGCACTGTTCTGCGGTTAAACGCGTCGCCGTTCCGGTCGCCAGCTCGATGCAGTCGACATATTCACAGACGTGTTTCAGTTCGATGCCGTAGGCGCCGATGTTTTGAATAGGTGACGATCCGGCGCAGCCTGGAATAAGCGCAAGGTTTTCCAGACCCGGCATCCCTTTTTCGAGGGTAAATTGCACCAGATGATGCCAGTTTTCTCCGGCACCCACGTGCACGTGCCAGCTATCGGCACGCTCTACCACATCAATTCCCATGATGCGGTTAACGATCACCGTTCCCGCAAAATCATCGAGAAACAGGACATTACTTCCTTCGCCCAGAATCAGTACGGGTTCGTTATTTTCTGTCGCGTTTTGCCATGCATCCAGCAGCTGCTGTGCTGTATCGGCACGTACAATTTGATTGGCATTGCGTTGAATGCCAAAGGTATTCCATGGCTTAAGGGAGTGGTTCATAGACGCTATCCTGATGCAAAAACGCAGGTAGTTTACCGTATAAGCAGGGTGATGGGGGATCAGTTTGTGCAGCGTATAAACGCAAAAAGGCCATCCTTTCGGATGGCCTCTTCACTTGTTTGATGCCTGGCAGTTCCCTACTCTCACATGGGGAGACCCCACACTACCATCGGCGCTACGGCGTTTCACTTCTGAGTTCGGCATGGGGTCAGG